>CATNBA010000048.1 GCA_950096985.1 uncultured Candidatus Melainabacteria bacterium | reverse complement strand
AATATAAATATATGATTTATCTTAATGCAAATGAGCAGCCGCAATAATTCTGCCTGTATAAATTTAATTCTTTTGAAATTTTATTGGTTTTCAAAAATCCGTCATTCTTCTTAAAATCTATAGCTAAGTATTTTAAATTCGTATCATATGCAATTTTTTCACCTATTTCAGTCAATTTGGCAAACTTTTTGTGAGGACTTATAACAATTGAAGTTGTAAAATTTTCCACATTAACAGATTTTGCAAACTCTGCGGTTTTTCTTAACCTCAACTCAAAGCATTTATTACATCTTAAACCTTTTTCGGGTTCGTTTTCAAACCCTTTGACATATTCATAATATTCTTGAGGATTATAATCTCCTTCTATCAATTCACACCCCAGATGTCTGCATAATATCCGTTGAGCCTCAAGACGTTTTTGATATTCTTCAAAAGGATAAATATTTGGATTATAAAAATATACACAAACCTGATATCCCATATCTTTCAAATAAGATATGGGATATCCCGAACATATTGCGCAACATGCATGCAGTACTATTTTTTTGTCCACTCTACATATTCCTTATAAGGTTTAATTCCAACATAAGCATTGTTATTAATCATTGTTGTCGGAGTACCGTTAATACCCCTTTTATGAGCATCATCAATTTCTGCTTTTATTTGTTTTGAAGTTTCGGTACTGTTTGCATCTTCCTGAAGTTTTTCAACATCAAAATCTTTGCCTTCGATTAATTTTAAAATTTCTTCTTCGGTTTTAGGTTTATGCTGGAACAAAATATCATTCATATCCCAAAATTTACCCTGTTTTTCAGCCGCAATTGCATATTTCGCATCTATACAAGACCCTTGATGGAAAGGCGATAATAAATATCCGTTACATTCCATATCAAGCGGCAGATTTTTATGAACAATCTTAATTCCTTTTACTTCTTTTGCTAGTTTGTGCATCATAATATTGTGCGCATAACAGATAGGACACTGGTAATCTGAATAAACATATACTATTTTTTTTGCATTTTCATCGCCTAGCAAGTTTCCTTTAACTGCATATTTATTCTTTTTAGCTTTAACAAATTCTTGAAACTGAAGTTGTCTTTTAACCTGTGGTGCAAATTTAAAAGATGTCGCCGTATAAGTTAAAAAGGCGAATACTGCAATAATCACAGCAATAAATGCTATCAGATATTTTTTAATTTTGAGTGCATCCATAAAATCAGCAAAACTCTGTTTTATGGATTTTATAAAATTACCTTTGTCTGAAGCAATATATCCTATTAACAGGTTTAATACATATGTAAATGCACACAAAATACAAAGTTTTTTAATATCAAAAAGACTTACACAAAGCAAAATCATTGAAATACCGAATGATATAACACCAAGTGATGCAATATAATCCATCGGGTTTTTAAATACTTCGAAAAATTTTAACAATTTAATATTTTTCAATTTATCAACAAAAAGCATTAACAATATAAACGCGTAAAGAAACATTCCCCAATATGCAAGAGGAATTCCCAAGAACTGAGATTCTGTTGTTTTTGCAATACTGTCACAGTCTATAAAATCATTTACCGAACAAAAACTCGGAAGTGAATACGGGTTAAAATTTGCATTGTAATAAATAACGGCAAGTTTAATCGTTGTAAGAATTCCTATAAGCGATAAAATCGCGATTAAAACCTTTTTCTTCATCTCTATCTTCTCCTATTATGTATTAATAATACAATTACTGCGAGCATAAATCAATAGCATAAAGATGAAGAAATACATTATACTAAAGT
>CATNBA010000047.1 GCA_950096985.1 uncultured Candidatus Melainabacteria bacterium | reverse complement strand
TGTAGCAAAAAAAGACCCAAATACATACGAACCGTGGATGAAAGCTCTTATGTGTGCGGTAGGACAAGATTGTGACTGGACAGATAAAAAGTATTTAATCCCATTAATGGATTTTTTGAAAAAATAGTTATCAGAAATGCAGAAGGACAGGTAATAAATTGAATAAATCAGAATGGATATATTGTCCTGTTTGCGGTAATAAAACCCGTGACAGGCTTAGAGAAGATACGGTTTTGAAGAATTATCTCCTCTACTGTCCGAAATGCATGCAGGAAAGTTTGATTGACGCAAAGGATTTAAGGGTAACAGTTATTAAAGGATTTGGATCGAAAGCACATAGCTGAATAATAAAGCGATAAATCGGAAGTTGTAGAGGTGAATTTATTGATTGAGATAAAAGAAATTCGCAGGCAAGATTATAAAAAAGCACAGAAATTCGCAATCCAAGGAATGCACTTAGATTGGTATATGGATAGCAAAGTTATTTTAGATTTGTATGCAAAATATTTTTGGTATATGGAATTAAATCGTGCAACAAAAGTTTATGGCGCTTATGTTGATGATATTTTTGTGGGTGTTTTACTTGCAGAAATGAAGAACGAGCCAAAACGTTATCACAGCGTGTCAAATGCAATTTATGTGAAGATATTTGACTGGCTTCAACATCTTGTGGCTGGAAAAGGTGTTGAAGAATATGATGAAGCGAATAAAGATATGTATAAGTCTTTTTGCCAAAAGAATAATCCTGATGGAGAGATAATTTTTCTTGCTGCTGACCCTGATTGTAAAATTAAAGGTATTGGAACAGCATTATTGTCTGCATTTGAAAAAGGCGAAAGCGGAAAGCTTGTTTATTTATACACCGATAATGCTTGCACTTATCAATTTTATGAGCATAGAGGCTTTGAACGAACAGAAGAACGACAAGTTGTGCTTGACTTGGATAAAAAGCAAGTTCCTTTAACTTGTCTGTTTTATACAAAGAAAATTACTGGAAAAGCGGATGAAAGAGCTTGACCGTCAGTTTCGCAAAATCTATGAGGATAATGTCAACGGGAAGTTGAGCGATGAACGCTTTTACAAGTTGTCCGACGGGTATGAAGCGGAACAGAAGCAACTGGAGCAGGAAATCGAAATATTGACTGCCGAGGTCAGCGAAGCAGATACGGAAGTGACCAATGTTGCCAAGCTGATAGCCGTTACTAAGAATTATACCCGCATTGAGGAACTGACGCCCGAAATCCTTAACACTTTTGTGGATAAAATCGTAATTCATGAGCGTGTGAAGCAGGACGGGAAACGGACGCAGACGGTTGATATTTACTATTCCTATGTCGGGATTGTGGATGTTCCCACCGACGAGGAAATGCGGGCAATGGAACGGGAATATATGCAGCGTACCAATCTACAAACAGCCTGAATACAGGCAATGGCAGGAGAAAATCTGTACTCCTGCCCATACATATCAATTTTTATTCCTATCTAAGTTAGCTTATGGTCTACATGGAGTTACTTTTTATTTGATGTTCATTTATTTACAATTAGTTTCCACAAATTGGTGATTCTGAATTTTGTATTTAGCAATATGATATTTGCATTACAGTCCTTTTTATAAATCTTTTTTAGTAGATTTATGTTGTCTTTTTTAGTTCTCGTTATTTTTCTCATGGTTTTCTGTAATTTGTAATAGTATTACGCATTTTGAAATAATGAATGTTTCATGTGAAACATTCATTATTTCATTGCTTATTCGAACTTTCATATGTATAAGTATATAAAATTATTAAGTTATTA
>CATNBA010000046.1 GCA_950096985.1 uncultured Candidatus Melainabacteria bacterium | reverse complement strand
ACGGAGCGCGGAAACAGGCTACTACATAGAGAAGCCCAAAACACAAAGCGGTATCAGACAAATTCCAATGAGTGAAAAAGTGTATGAAGCGTTGGGGCGCGTGTTGGAGAACCGCAAGGGAGCGAAGAAAATCACCATTGACGGTTACAGCAATTTCCTTTTTCTCAACCGGGACGGCTGCCCGAAAACGAATGTGAACTATGCGACCATGTTCCGGGGGCTTGCGAAAAAGTACAACAAGTGCCATGAGGAAGCCTTACCCAAAGTAATGACACCCCACACCCTGCGCCATACGTTCTGCACCAACTTAGCTAATGCGGGCATGAACCCGAAAGCGTTACAGTATATCATGGGACATTCCAACATCACCATGACGCTGAACTATTACGCACACGCAACATTCGCTTCCGCAAGAGCTGAAATGGAAAGGCTGATCGCAGCATAGCAGCAGACGGATTTACTACTTCTTTTACTACCATTGAGAGGGAAAACCTAAGAAGTTTTAAGGGTATATAAGAACTTCTCCCCATATCTAAAATGCCGGGAAAGCCCGAAAATACGGGCTATACCGACATATAAGAACTTCTAAAGAGATAATCTAAATTCACCATAAATTTTCCTCTAAAACTATTGCAACTAATTGAGGACCTAATGCCTCCCAAACTACTTTGGGCGATTCAACCCATGAATACTTATCTTCTTTTATTTCTATCAATGCGCGAAAAGCTCCTAATAATGGATAAATTAATCCTTTTGGAACAAGATACTGTAAATCGCTTTGCGAGTAAATTGATTTTCCTACAATTTCACCATCAGCATATTTTGCGTATTTGCGAGTGCCATATCTTTTTCCTGCTCGGCTAGCCATAACATTAAAATTACATTCAATATCATCCCACAATGCAAAAACATCAGAAATAATAGGTGTCATATTGGAAATAATATGTTCGCGTTTATCCTTACCCAAATTTAAAAAGCGTTTTAAGCTTGCTTCCTTTCCGGTATAACATTGTACAGGTTGCAGTTCTGATAACCGTCCATCATTATTCCTCATTGGATAAATTGCTTGATTAAACATATTCAGAACAGTAATGACTTCACGAACATCGATAGGAATAATATTGGGATCATTATAATGCTCGTTCATTTTATATGCGATTCTATTTGAAAAAGATAATGTACTAAATGCTTTTTTTATTACCTCAAAACTGTCCTTTAATTCCTCAATAGATTTTAAATCTACTTGAACAGATGTATTTCGCGCAGCCGCTAATTCAACAGGTGTTTCTAATCCCGTAAAAATTTCCATGAATACATAACGATCAGCTGAAAGCAAACCGGATTTTTGCGCTTCAAGAATTGCTCTTAATGTGTGACCGCCGTCAATATTTCCATGCTTTGTTGAATCAGATAAAACAATAGTTACTATTTTCTTTTGGTTATCATAATCAATACTTTCAGCAGAAAGCAAAATTCCGCGATTTAACTCATGAAAATTTAAGTTCTCTAATAAGCTATCATTTATAGCTTTGGCGACATTTGTAGTCATTTTTTGTTCGCGTGGATTTGTTTCCATCCAATTTTCAATTTCTTGAGGAATGGATTTTGCTTGTGCATAACATACATATTTTATATGCTTGCCACTTGCATTTACAGGATCTGTCATTTTTTTAAATTGTTCTGCTTTAAATACCAATTGAACAAAATCGCTGCGCGATGGCCTGCCAGGGCTGTGGCGCAGTTTTTACGTTCCTCTAAATAAAAGCAGTGGAAAAATCTTCCGCAATACGGTATTGTTAAGTTACCACACAAAACAATCAAA
>CATNBA010000045.1 GCA_950096985.1 uncultured Candidatus Melainabacteria bacterium | reverse complement strand
ACAACGAAAAGCAGGACAATTCCAATACATGAATTCAAGGCATAAATCGTACATGAACTTAATCGGCGAAGCTCCTTTTTATACAATGCCATAAACGGAGATGAAGATTTTAATGTTCCCATTTTATAATCTTTTTTTGCATAATGTGAGAATACCGCTGTATTCAGTCTTTTATAGTAATGAGAAACAATCGTTATGAAAGCAATGCCCAGCAACAGGGAAACAGCGGCAAAGATAACAAAGCTTGCCCAATCATTATGTAATAAGGCATTTGTAAAAAGAATAGCAGGCGGATAAAATTTGTTTACCGCTTCTGCCATTGCAACGCCTAAATTAGTTATCTGCGCCTCATCCATTGATTGTGTTTTTGCGGAAGCAAATACAATCATCAGTACGGCAGCCGTACTCAAAACCAATGAAAAAACATTTTTGTGTCTTGAATGTGATGAAACGGCAACAATTAGAACACCTAATGATAGAGAAATAATCATAGGAATAATCGGTGTCAAAAATAACGCACCCACTAAAAACAGGTAACTAAAAATCGGCGGATGTTCGTATACGACATAGATAATGCTTGACGGCAGCATGGCTATAAAGCCAATTATCAGATTGATGAGATACAGCATCGTTATACGGCTTGTTACGATAGAAATCGTTCTTACAGGCATGGACATAACCATATCATAATCTTTTAATCCAATAAGAACCCCTGTACTTTTAACGAATGTAAGGGTCAAAGTTGCTAAGGAGCAGATCACTACCATGAGCGTTGGCAATGCTTTGCTGAGTCCCGCTTCTGCCAAGCTGTTGCTGAATTTCACCGTATAGACTACAAGAATAGCAATGGCGGTAAGTCCTAAAGCACCAACAATCGCAGAACGTTGTTTTTCCTGTTTATCACGAGAATGAATCAATCGGTTAATTCCAAAAAGATTATATAACTGCATCCTCAAAAGATACTTATACTTGCCTTTCATTTTCAACTACCTCCATGAATACATCTTCAAGACTATGACTTCCTTTGATTTCTTCCATTGTTCCACTTTCTATCAATTTACCGTCATTGATGATAGTAACCTTGTCACACAATTTTTCGGCAACTTCAAGTACGTGAGTAGAGAAAAAAATGGCTGTTCCAGCTTCACAAAGTTCACGCATAATCTTCTTTAAATGAAAAGATGCTTCAGGGTCAAGACCTACAAACGGCTCATCCAACACTAAAAGCTTGGGAGAATGTACAAATGCGCCTATTAATGCAAGCTTCTGTTTCATACCATGCGAATAGGAACTGATTAAATCCCCAAGACTGTCCGTTAAATTGAGAACATCCGCATATTTTTGTATTCTTGAAACTCTTTCTTCGGCAGGAACAGAAAACATATCACACATATAGTTTAAATATTGGATGCCTGTCACATAGTCATATAAGTCTGGATTGTCTGGAATATAAGCTGTAATAGATTTGCATTTTACAGGCTCGTTCTTTACAGAATGACCGTTTATGAGGATTTCCCCTTCGTCAAAGTCCATTATCCCGACAACTGCACGGATTGTTGTTGTTTTCCCCGCACCATTGTGACCAATAAAAGCAAGGATTTCTCCTGCTTTCACACTCAAATTCAGACTGTCAACAGCCTTTTTATTTCCAGAATAAACTTTAGAATAATTCCTAATTTCTAATACGGCGTCCATTTTATTAGCCTCCTTTGAATTTTAGTTTTTGTACTTTTTCACAATTGCCCAGTAAAGGATTGCGGGTACAGGGGTAAATAATAGAATAAAATATTTATTTACAACCGAACCAGAACCAGACACTCCAAAGTGTAATGGGATTTCCTGCGGCAATAAAAAAGTTAGTGCTGCTAATACAACAAAAGTTACAAATGTAATGATGATGCATTTTTTCTTCATAGGTCTTGCCTCCTTTTTAATATCACAGTGATAATAATATCATAATGATATTAAAAAGTCAAGAAAAATCCTGTCCATCACTGAGGACAGGCGGGAAATTTTTAATCCATTTTAGGCGGAGAAATAATAACGCCAATAGAATGCAGCTTTCTACCCGCTGCCGGTGCGTTGTTTCCATAAGGCTTTATTGCATCTCGAATATTTCTAATTAACATCTCAAGTTCCCCATCTGTTAGATAAAGAGGGGATAAGGAAAAACCAGATTTATCCTTTACAATGTCTATATTATCCCGTTTACAATAATCTTGGAATAACTCCGCAAAGCCAATGATATATTGCATAAACGACTGCATATAGGCTTCACCAGAGTTGCTGTCTAAAATTTCTTTAAAATCTTTTGTCATATCAATATCTATCGCATAAGTCTTTTCTAAAGCACCTCTGACTTGCGTTTGATTTACAATTTTTAATACTTTGTCATTTGTCATCCTCTTTAAATAGCGATAAAGCGTTGCGGGCGGAATATCCGAAAAGGTCTCGGATAAATGTTTAGCGGTAGTTTCCCCACAATTCTGTATTTCCAGAAATAGTTTGCATTTAATCGGGTTCGTCAATACATCCATAATTTTTTTATCCATGCGTATCCCTCCAATAATTCGGTCTATTTGATAATATTATCATTTTGGTACTATAAATTCAAGAACCTTTCATTGATGATAATCTAAGATAACAAACCTAAAAGTGGCAAAGTTTTTATACCTTGCCACTTTTAGCACTTATACGAAGATTATTTCGTTATTCACAATCCCCCTCGCACACGCCCTTATGTTATTCACTCTTCCTGTCCATTCTAAGGCGTTTTCTGCCTTTAACTGTTCCGTTATGCCTTGCTCCTGTTTCAAGCCCTCTATGAGCCTTTTAAAGCGTTCCTGCGCCTGCCTGTCGATGTCGGCAAGGTAGGCGTTGAGCCTGCCGCTTGTGAGAAGATTGATGTATGTAACCTTTCGGTACTTCTTCAGATAGTCCAGATGCCGCTGTCCCCATGTGCCTATCGGCTGTTCTTTTTCGGCGGATATGGTTAAGCATGGTATTAAATAATCTCCTTGCCACTCGTATTTGCCGCCTAATTCCTCAAATAATGATTTTGCCATCTTCTAGTTCCTCCAAATAAGATATTCACTCCACATTATTGTGTCTGTTGTCTTAAAC
>CATNBA010000044.1 GCA_950096985.1 uncultured Candidatus Melainabacteria bacterium | reverse complement strand
GCAGTAAATTTCTTCCGCCGAAAAAACGTAGCCTGGATGGCTCATCAAAAGCTCTACAATTTTATACTCTGTCGCTGTCAGACGCACCGGTTCTTGATCTACTGTCAGTTCCTTTTTATTTTTATCTGTTTGCGTCATATTTTGTTTTTTTAACTACAATAATATGACGGATGATGGGTTTTTCTCCCGTTTTAATACAAATAATTAGTAATTTTAAAATTAATAGCGGCATGTGGGTAGAATTCTCTACAAATATTTATAAAAATTATGACAACGAATATACAGAATTCACTGACACTGTTGGAAAAGAATTAAAAAAATTTATTTTGTAATATAATAAATTTATGAGAAAATTCAGAGTATTTCTAGGTTATCTGACACTTATACTGATTGCAGTCAGTATGTTATATCCGTTTTTTGCTATGTTAAATTTATCGTTTACCGATAACAACGAAATATTCTCAAATGCAGGAAAAATATTTCATTCCAACTTAACTATTGATAATTATAAAAATGTTTTCAAAGAAATTCCTTTGAGTGTTTATTTTTTTAACAGTCTTATTGTAGCTCTGATAACAACTGTCGGTCAGGTAATCTTTGCAGCAATGGCAGGTTATGCATTTGCAAGAATGAATTTCAAATACAGAGATGCAATTTTTCTTATTATTTTAATCACAATGCTTGTTCCGCCACAGGTTAATATTATTCCACTGTTCTTTTTAATGCGTGAACTTCACCTGATAAACACTTATCAAGCATTAATTCTGCCAGCTTTATTTGGCGGATTTGGCGTATTTTTGATGCGCCAGTATTTCTTGGGATTACCAAAAGACCTTGAGGAATCGGCAAGAATAGACGGGTGCAATTTATTTCAAACTTTCTTTAAAATCGCATTACCGCTTGCACTACCGACAATTGCAACACTTGCAATATTTACATTCGTCACAAGCTGGAACAGTTTTATATGGCCGTTAATCGTTACAAACACCGAAAACATGCGTACACTTCCCGTTGGACTTGCAATCTATAAAGGAAGTTTTAGAGAAATCACCCAATGGGGCGAACTTCTGGCTTGTTCTGTAATCTGTACAATTCCCGTTATCGGAGTTTTTCTCTTAGGCAAAAAATACTTTATTTCTGACATTCTCCAAGGCGGAGTTAAGGAATAATTACAATTTATAACGTAAAACAGAATTTGAACCTTGAGAAGATACAAATAGCATGCCGTCTGTAATATTCATGCCGTAAGGTCTTTCAACATTGTTGATTAATATTGATATTACACCTGATGATGTAATTTTTACAACATTATTGCTGTTGTAATTAGAAACATAAATATTTCCTTTTACATCACTAACCATTGCAATAGGACCGTTTATTTTGGAATCTTTTATATAAATCATCTGCCTGCCGTCAGGCGTAACTTTATAAATCATATTATCCGAAAATGATGCAATATAAACATTTCCCTGCGTATCGGTTGTAATCCCTGTCGGGCTTGGAATATTATTATACATACCGTTTGTATGATTTATATTAGAAGAATGTGTTTCGTCTTCCTGTGCAGAAATTTGAGTTTCAGGTTCTTTTAAAACAGGAGCAGGTATTGTTGCAATTAATGCCTGAGCTTTTGAATACATTGAACTTGTTGCCGGAATTAACTCCAAATATGATTTTGCCTTATCATTCTGCCCTAATTTAATGCTCAAATTTCCTGCTTTATACAAAGCCTCAAAATCATCAGGTTTTCTAACAATTATTTGTTTAAAAACTGCAAGAGCTGCATCATCCTGATGAAGATATTCCAAAATTGACCCCAGGTTATAATACGCATCAATATAATTTGGATCGATTTCTATAGCTCGTCTGAAAGATGCCATAGAACGGTCATACTGACCAATTTTATAGAAATCATAACCTCTATTATATTCTAATTTAGCTTCATTGCTTACAGGTTCGGCAAAAACTGCCAAACCTGTACAAAGCATTAATAATATTGATGCAAGAAGTTTTTTCATATTTGAAACTCCATTTTTAAGCAATTTGTTCTAACTGCTCAATTATCTTTTTATTTTTTTCTGCAAATTCATGTCCTCTGGAAATTATAGCCAATTTCAAAATATTTGCAAGATTTATTGCACTAAGCTCTTTGTAATTATCAGGCAATCTCAAAGACCAATTTGCATCCCCTGACGTTCCAGGTCTGTTGTAAACATCATAGATATTGAAATAATCAGTAAAGAAAATCTGAACATTTTCGGCATTTGATGCAAACAGTTCAACCAATTTTGTCTGAGCCAAAAATTCAGCATCATCAGTAAGTCTTACAATGATATCATCTTTATTTTCGCATTCTGCAAACAAATCATCCACAAGATTTTTAGCATGAAGATAACCTGTATGAGTATGAATATTTTGATCAGCCCACATTTTTACAGGTTCGTTATCGTGTGTTCCGACCATTGCCCAGCATCTTTTATCAATATTGCAACATCTGTAAGGATCTTCGGGTTTATCAGCCTCAACAAACTGTGTTAACTTCATACCCTGCAATCCGAATTGTTCCATAACTGATGCAACAGGATTTGTCAAAGTTCCTAAGTCTTCGCATACAATTGCATCTTTATCCAAACCTTCTTCTTTTGCTGCCGCAATAACAATCTTTTCAATTAATCTGCCATAATCTTTGATTTGTTCTTTGGTTAAAGTTTTAACACGTTTTTCTTTATCAGCGGTAACTTCCTCGTTCAAATCTTCAATTTTTGCAATTGCATATTTAGAAAGTTCCGGATGTTCAGGTGATGAATATAATCTGCCTGCGCCCTGTTCAATTTTTGGTTTTTTGCCTGCTTTATATACCCAAGGGTCAATAAGTCCTACAATGTGGTCTATCCTTACACCGCCGGGATTTTCTTTGAACATTTTTTTGTATAAATTTTTCAATAATAAGCCACCCTCATCCAAAGAGCCGTCTGCATTATACATTCTTTCCGGATCCATAACAGGAAATCCCCATGCTTGACCATCTTTTGAGAAATAATCAGGCGGACATCCTAAGCACCAACCTTTTAAGAACAATGATTGATAAGCCCAAGTGTCACGGTCAGAGAATGCAACCTGTCTGTCAGCAATCATTTTAATATCATGTTTTTTAGCAAAATTACGGGTCTCTTCATTTTGTTTACTTATAACAAATTGAACAAACTTATATAATTCAATTTCATTCGAATATTTATTTTCAATTTCTTTAATTCTTTCTGCGAACTGCATTTTTTCTTCATTCGATTGCGGATTAAAAAGATTTTTATCAGTTTCAGAATTCCATAACGGCCAATAATCGTTGCCATGTTCAATAGATAGAGCCTCATACAAACTGTCTTTATCTAACCAGAAATCATTTTCGCGTTTAAAAATTTCAAATTCTTTTTGCAATTTTTTAACAGGATTAGCTTTAAAATTATTCCAAGCTTCCTGGAGGGCCTCACTATATTTTTTATACGCATAAGAATAAGCTGTTTTATTAGTATCTTTATTAGGATTATTACTTACAATTTCATAATATGTTGTTTCAGATAAAATATTTCCCCAAGCCTTTTCGGTTAATTCTTTCAGGTTAATAAACAAGGGATTACCTGAAAAAATTGTACCTGTGTACGGAGACGAATCACAGCTTTTAGTTTTGCCGGCAGGCCCCGACTGAATTGCATCAAATAAGCCGGAAGCATATTTAATAAAATCTTTACCGCCATCTGAATTTACACTGCCGAAACCTGTATTTTGATTTTCAGCAGATGGGAAACTCCCATTATGCATAATAAAAGCAATATTTTTTTTACCAAGAGCTTTAAGAGCTTTTCTGATAGTTTTTTTTGCTTTGCTGTCTAAAACATTAGCTTGTTTGTCTAAGATACAATTCATAATTACTTATTACCCCTCTTTTCATATTCGACACATTAATGTTATCATGATGAATTTTATTTTTCAATAAACAAAAACTAATTCTCAAGAATTAGTTAAAAATA
>CATNBA010000043.1 GCA_950096985.1 uncultured Candidatus Melainabacteria bacterium | reverse complement strand
GAAGGATTACACGATATTATTCAAATACCTTACAATCTTAAAATTGATGATGGCGGATGGCTGGTTTATATGATTAATGAGTACGGGAAATACAATAACAAGTATACTAAATATTGTGAGTGGATGAGTGAAAATTTGAGAAAAATAATTTATAAATCATCTGCTGATAGTTCAAAAACTTCCACTGTTGAATAATCTGTAGGCAGTATAAAAGTTAAGCTTTTGCCGTCAGATTTTTTGTCCATAAGCATCAAATCAATCATTTTTTGCTTATTGAAATACGGAAGTTTTTGAAATTTAAACTTTTTCATTACATCATCTGCTAAAAATTTATAATTTTTATCAATCAAATTTTTGCTAACGGCAAGCTCAAAAGCAAATCTCATACCTTCAACAACCGCCTCTCCATGAGTAAATTTTTTATAATTTGTAATCTTTTCAACAGCATGCCCGTAAGTATGTCCGAAGTTTAGAATACGTCTTAAACCGCTTTCCTTCTCGTCTTTTTCCACAACTGATTTTTTAAGTTTAATACATATTTCAATGAGTTTGCCAAGAACTTTTTCATCACGGCTTAAAATATCTTCTGTGCTCAAAAAATTTGTCAAATTCAATTCTTCTTCGCATAAACATCTTTTTTCAATAAAAGAATACTTAATAACTTCTCCCAATCCGGTCTTAAATTGTCTGTCATCAAGAGTTTTTAAAAATCTCGGATTAATATAAACAACTTTAGGCTGATAGAATGTTCCAATTAGGTTTTTACCAAAACTTGTATCTATTGCTGTTTTACCCCCTACTGAACTGTCAACACAAGCCAAAAGAGTAGTAGGAACTTGTATAAAATCAATTCCTCTCATATAAGTTGATGCCGCAAATCCCGCCAAATCTCCGACTACTCCCCCGCCGATTGCAACAATCGTACTTTTGCGGGTTAGTTTGAGTTTTAGTGCGTATTCTAAAATCTTTTTATAGTTTTTGAAATTCTTTTCTTTTTCGCCGTCTTTTAAAACAAATTTTCTCTCTTTTGGAATACAAAGCTGTTTGCCGTATAGTTTTTCAACTTTTGCAGAAATTACAACAAGATAATTTTCCAAATTAGCAAATATTTTTTCGCGTAAATCAGAAATAGCTTCATTTTCAATAATTATAGGATAACTTTTTTCTTCAGATTTAATTTTAACTTCTATCATTTAAAACTCCGATAATTTCTTTTGCGATATTGTAAGGTGTTTTTGAATTTGTGTCAATAATTTTATGTGCCTTGCTGTAATTAGGTTCGCGAAGTTTAATAATTTCGGTAATCTTTTCTACAGAAAAATTTTTTTTTAAAAGCGGTCTGTGAGTTTCTGATTTTATTCTGTTATATATTTCTTCAGGTGATGTTTTAAGATAAATTACCATACCGTTTTTTGACAAATTTAAACGGTTTTCTTCACGTTCAAAAGCACCGCCGCCTGCTGAAATAATCTGGTTGTCATTTTTACAAAAATGTTTTATCTTCTCTGTTTCAAGCATCCGAAAAAACTGTTCACCATGACGGAGAAATATTTCAGAAATCTTTTTTTGCGTGCTTTTTTCTATCTCTTCATCAATATCAACATATTTATAATTTGTAAGTAATTTAGAAAGCTCTTTTGCAACGGTAGTCTTACCGCAACCCATCATTCCTATTAAAACTATATTCATAAGATTATTTTACAATAAATAAATTAATCTTTATCGGTTGTCTTTTTAACTTTTTGGACTATTTTTTCTATAATCGAAAGATTAGCAAAATCATCACGGATTTCTTGTGCTTTACGCGACAATTGATTGTAAACCTGAGAATTTATTTCTCCGCCAATTAAAATCAAAACAGAAGTGTAATATAACCAAACCATTAATACTGCAAACGCACCGATTGTACCGTAAACCATATTATAAGTTTTAAGATTGTTTACATATATCGAAAAACCCCATGACCCGATTAACCAAAAAGTTGTAAAAAACCAAGTACCTGGTATGGCACTTTTACGTTTAAACCTTTCGTTCCCGCGTAAGTCAGGTAAAATATAATAACTTAAAAATGCCATTAAAAACAATGCCGCAAACGCAACCGGCCAACGCAAAGTTAACAATGTAATTGCAACTCCTGCAGACATATGAAAATGGCTTACCATCAAATTTATAATAGCTTTACCAAATACAATTAAGTTAATGCTTAAAAACATTACCATAGTATCCACAAAAACCATCAATAAAGACAAAAGTCTTGTATACACAAAGTTTCTTGTTTCAGTTACTTTATAAGCTCTGTTTAACCCCTTTAAAACAACCGCAATACCGTTTGTTGACAATACAAGAGTTACACAAAAACCGATAATTGCAATTAATCTTCCATGAGAAAAAATCATTGCCTCTGATAAAACCGTATTCACCAAACTCATTGCCTGTTCTGGCATAAATGTTGCAAGAAAACGTAAAACAGGTGTCATCATAGATTTGTGACCCATCCAGCTGAAAACAGATGTTAAAAACAACATAAACGGGAAAATACCTATAACCATCATAAATCCCATTTCTGCCGCCATGCCGTAGAAATCATTTTTTATGACAGATATTATTAATCTTTTAACACCTCTTATAAAAGTTTTAAACTTTGAACTCAATTTTTCAAATCTCTCTTTGTTTTATTTCATCCAACATTTTTTTCACAGCTTCGTCAATAGGAGCTTTAATTGTGCATCCTGCCGCCAGTTTGTGTCCGCCGCCGCCAAAAACTTCACAAATCTGTGCAACATCCGCAAATTTACTGCGCATAGAAAATTTTGTAGCACCGGATTTCATTTCCTTTGCAACAAAAGCAATTTGAGTTGTTACAATTGCACGTAATTTTTCCGTTAAACCTTCCATACACTCATCGTTTGCACCAAATTTTTCCATATCTTTTCTGTAAACAGCCGTGTAAGCAAGTTTATCATCATACATAAACTTTGCTTTGCTTATGCAGTGTGCCTGAAACATAACAAGTGTTTTACTGTCAGATTCATACACTTTTTTGTATAAATCAGAAGAATTAACTCCTATTTCTATAAGTTTTGATGCACATTCAAATGTTTTAGGTTTCGTATTATCAAATCTAAATGAACCTGTATCGGTTAGAATTGCCGTATATAAACAAATTGCGGTATCAAGATTAATTTTCCAACCCATTTTTTCAAAACATTCAAATAATACTTCACCCGTAGAGCTTGCACAGGCATCAATAATATTTAAATCTGCATAACCGTTATTTGTTTTATGATGATCAATATTTACAGTAAATTTAGCTTTTTCAAAAAGTATACCAGCATCACAAATTCTGTCAAAAGATGCAACATCAACGTTGATAACCAAATCATATTCACGTGATTTATCCATGTCATCCATACTTTTAACTGTATTCACATTAGGCAGAAATTCATAAACTGATGGAACTTTTGACACAGCGAGCATATCACATTTCTTTTTAAAATTATCATATATAGCAGAAAAAAGACCGCACATTGAGCCTAAAGTATCACCGTCAGGGTTAACGTGTGATATTATGAGTATGTTTTTGGACGATTTTATGATATCATTTAATTTAGAATAATCCATTCCTTAATGGTAACATAAAAAAATGAAAAAAGTTTTGTACACTGATTTTGTAACAACCGAAACGCTTGTAGAAGAACTGTTCGGCAATAACAAAGAAATAAAAAAAGCCATTACACGCAGTAATTTATATAAATTTTGGGCAAAAGCTGCGGGTGAAAAATTTGCTGAACGTTCAAAACCGTACTCAATGATGGGTGGAGGAGTAATGGTTATTGCATGTGAAAATGCAATTGTTGCACAGGAATTGTCATTAAGAAAAATGCAGCTGCTTGTTAAGCTTGAACCATACTTGAAATCACTAAAAATGAATGTTAAAGACTTGCGTTTTGACCCCAAAAAATGGGTAAGTTGATGATTAATCAAAATCAAGAAGTTCTGTGAGATTTATTCCCAAAACATCTGCAATAATTTTTAACTTTGTTAACGTAATATCAGTCTTACCGGTTTCAACCATAGCAATAGTAGAACGCGAAATCCCGCTTACATCGAGAAAATCGTCTTGCTTTATTCTTTTTTTTCTTCTTAATTCCTTTAAATGTCGAGCAAATTTTTTCAGATATTCTTCGTCCATTGTTTTATTATCAACCAGATTGACACATCTTAAAATCAATGAGATTGACAAAAATACCTAATTTTATAGATTTTATTTTTAATATTATTTCCCTTTCTATTGATTTTTAAAATCATTTATGCTATAATAATGATGTATTATTAAAATAAGGAATTAAAAATATGGAACAATCTATGGAAAAACAAATGCTTAAATCAATTGAAATCACACGCGACAGCATGAAAAATTGTATGCAAATTTCTCTTGAAAGCTATACCGAAATACTATCAAGACTGGATTTATTATCCTATATTCTCACTAACAAAGATATAAAATAGTTTTTTTGC
>CATNBA010000042.1 GCA_950096985.1 uncultured Candidatus Melainabacteria bacterium | reverse complement strand
TTTATTATAACTGTTTTCTTTAACTCTATCATTATAAAATTCTTTAAAACCTGTTCTTACAATATCAGCATCTTCTTTAGAAGCCTTATTATAAAGCATTTCGTAATAGTTTAAATCTATCCAATCATCAGAATCAACAAAACCAATATATTCGCCTTTTGCGATTTTCATCCCTTTTGTTCTTGCGTTAGCCGCTCCTTCATTATGCTGGGTTAGTATAACAAAACGATTGTCTTTGTTTTTATATTCGTTAAGTATATTTAATGAATTATCAGTTGAACCGTCATCAATACAAATAATTTCAATATCTTTCAGTGTTTGATTTGCTATACTTTCAAGACATTGTGATAAATATTTTTCAACATTATATATCGGTATAATAATTGATACTTTTGTCATCTTAATCCCTATTAATCTGTGTAAATTCTATATTATAACCGTAGCATTATCCATTCGCGTATGCAATAAGTTGTAAAGTTTCGTGTATGTGTAAGTGTTAATTATTTTAAAAATATAGCCATATGTCTTATTTAAATTTATTTTTTTAAGAGTTATTATTTATATTATGGAATTAAAATTAGAAGATAAATTATTTATTGGACGAACAATAAAATTTCATAGAGAAAAACTCAAGCTTACTCAAGCAGAGCTTGCTGAAATGACAGATTTAAGCGTACAGCATCTGTCAAGAATTGAGAATGGCAATTATGTGCCATCATTGTACACATTTTTTATACTAATTACAGTTTTAAAGATAGATTTAAGAGTATTTGGTTACGACGTCGCTACAAGTCAAAATCCGACTGCAAATAAAATAATAAATAAAATTTTATTTGCTGATGATGCTGAACTTGAATATTATGATTGTGTTTTAAATTTGCCTTTTGGGATTACTAAGAAATAAATATTACAAATAGCACTTAGGTTCTTCACCGGTTACGCCTGCGAAAAGTTCTACATATTCTTTTGCAGGACTGGAATCTATTTTTGTTAAAAGTACTTCTTCAATTTGGAAAAATCCTACTTCTCCGGTCATTTCAATATCAATTCTAATCGGACGTCTTTCACCGTGATGAATTCCAATACGAGTTATTGCATTGGCTGAATATTTATGTATATCTCCTACCCTTGGGGTGGTATTAATCGCCATTGGAATTCTTGCTCTGCCTTTAGTCATATCACATCCATCTGCAATCAATATTATACCGGCTTCAACAGAATGAATTTTTCTTGATGACATATGACCAATAATTGCTTCTATTGCAAGAGATTTAATAATCGTGCGTCTGTGAAGATCATTAGGAAATAAATGCATTACAGTTCTTTCAATAATAGGCTTAGCAAGTGTTACAGACATTTCTTCATGTCCCTGTCTTCCTATCATCATCCCTAAATCATGCATTAAACCGGCAATAATAACAGCACACATACTGTCTTCAAAAGTCCCGATTTCTTCTTTTTCAAGAGAAGTTTTAATGCCGGAATCCTGTAAAAGATTAAGCATTTTTATAGCATTAGCTGCAACTTGGCGCATATGAACAGGTCCATGGTCATTATAACCAAGTCTTTTTATTGAAACATTATTAGCATAATCCTGCATTTCCTGTAATTCTTCGTCATTGAATAAATAATTGACTAATTCGAGACAGACAGGATTATTTTGTAATCTTTTTATAATTTTAGATTCTATTGAAATTTCTTTAACTGATTTCATATTTTTACTTTCTTATATTGGTGGAGACGAGGGGAGTCGAACCCCTGTCCAAAATGGATCTTGACAAGCTTCTACGAGTGTAGATTTTCTTTTTCTCGACTAATTCTGGCGAAAATCAACACCATATAAATTAGTCAAACGTTTTATTTAAAGGAAACTCTAAACCTTGCAACGTTATCTTGATACATCTACATTGCTTCAATGTACTGCGGCTTGCATAATGGACCCATAAAATCGGCAAGCTGGACTTTATGAGTAGCTATAATTAGCGACTAAGCTGCTAAAGCATAAGCTCTAGAGAAGTCTGCTTTAATTACGTTGTTAGCATTTAATTTGTTTTGCTCGTTGATAAGCGGGAACAGCGCCCGCACTCGCAACCTATCTCAACCGAACATCCTGTCAAATCCAAAACGTCCCCATATTTAATTATTAATGTACTATTTAATATTATAACTTATTTTTTACTTTTTTCAAGAGTGAATTTGGAATGAGCATTTTGAACAGTGGGCTTTAGGATGTAACATTAAATTATCTTCTAAGTCATATAATTTTTGAATTCGTGTAACTAACGGCGCACCGCATACAGGGCATTTCAACCCGCCTGCTTCATTTAATATCAATTCTTTTAAACTGTCAATTATTTGGTCTGATACAATATGATTATTAAAGTCTTTTTCGTATTTTTTTATTTCTTCAGGTGCACATCTTAAAACTTTTGCTAAATTTTGACGCACAGTTACCGATAAGAATAAATCTTTGCCGCTTTCTATGTCTTCAATTGTGTCAAATGGCAGGTTGGCTTGCATTGCAAGTCCTTTTGCTGACAAACCTAAATTGTCTCTTTGTTGCTGGATGAATTGTGCTAATGTTTTCATAGTTTAGTTATATAACAAAAACACCCTTTCATATCAAGAGGGTGTTTTTGTAAGATAGATATTTTATTGATTAATGCCATAAATCATAATCAACATCTTCTGTTTTAGCAGGCTGCTTGAATTTACCCCATTCAACTTCTCTTGTCCAGATTTTAGTATTATCGAAGTCATAATCAATCATTTCGGGCTTACCTGTATCAGGGTCAATGTATACTTCGCCGTTTTCATCAAGGGCAAGTACACCATAAGTGAATGCTCCTGCTTGTTGGCCTTTTTCTAATTGACCTTTCCAAATCATATTTCCGTCTTTATCATAAATTGTATTTACACCAGGTTTGTTGCCTCTGGCACCGTTTGACACAATGATTGAATATTTTTGGTCATATTGCCATGGCTCAGGTTTTTCTTTTGAATTTGTTGTAGCAAAAGAATATTTAATACCTTTACCAGGTACATCCATTGCTGTTACCTGCCACCATTCTTTTTTCGGATTTTGTTCATCATATAAGTCAGTAACTTTAGATACATACATCATTTGACGACTGTTGCAGCCTACGCTGTCAACCTGAAAATCAATAATTTTATTATCATATCTGTTGTGCAAAGTTCCTGAAACTAAAAGTACATTTTCCCCGTCAATAGGTCCGTCTACTTCAGATCCTATATTTATAAATTGATTTTTGATAGAATCATTAACTGCCCAATTTACATCTTTAATAGGTGTTGTTTGGAATATAGTATCAGGCTTGCAGTTACAGTCTCCATTATTGATAATCCAACCCCAAGCCCAAGCATTAGCTTCTGCTTCAGCCCAAGCTTCTGCCTTCACGCAACTGGTCATTCCTGTACTCATACCTGCTGCAGAACCGAGAAGCAACAAACCCATTGCAGTATTTCTTAAAGCTGATGCAGCTTTTTTAGATGCAGGGCTGTTTATTTGCGGGTAGTCTCCATTATTATTTTCTTTTCTTTTAGATTTTTTTCCTTCGAAACTTTGTTGTAAAGAGATACTATTTACTGCTTTTACGTCCATGTTAACCTCCAATTAGTATTTGCAAATATATTAAAAAGAAACATGTTTTTATTTGCCATAAGAATTATAACAAAAACATATTTCTTTTTTAAAACTATTGATATATTTGAAACTTAGCCTCTTTACAAAACTTAATTGTTTGTCAGTTTTTCTCTTACTAAAGTTTCAACAGTGTTTAGAATATCAGGGTTTTCTGATAAGAAATCACGAGCTTTATCTCTGCCCTGACCAAGTTTTTCTTCGTTGAAACTGAACCATGAACCTGCTTTTTTGACAATATCAAGATTAACTGCTACATCTAAAATATTACCGATTTTGCAGATACCTTTTCCGAAAATAATATCAAATTCAGCTGTTCTGAAAGGAGGAGCTACTTTATTTTTCAAAACTCTTACTCTAACGTGGTTTCCTACATCTCCATCGTCGCCTTTAACGCCTTCTGTGCGTTTGATTTCCATACGGACTGATGCATAATATTTTAATGCATTACCACCTGTAGTTGTTTCAGGGTTTCCGTACATAACACCGATTTTCATACGCAATTGGTTGATGAAAATTACTGTGGTGTTTGTTTTGCCGATAATACCTGTCAATTTTCTTAAAGCTTTACTCATTAAGCGAGCTTGCAGACCCATTTGTTGGTCTTCCATAGAGCCTTCAATTTCAGCTTTTGGAACGAGTGCTGCAACTGAGTCAACTACTACAACATCAACAGCACCTGAGCGAACAAGTTCTTCTGTAATATCCAGAGCTTGTTCACCTGTATCAGGTTGGGAAATTAATAAATCATCAATTTTAACCCCTAAATTTTTTGCGTATTCAGGGTCAAGAGCGTGTTCTGCGTCAACGAATGCTGCAATACCGCCTCTTTTCTGGCATTCTGCAACTATGTGTTGTGCAAGAGTTGTTTTACCTGAACTTTCAGGACCGTAGATTTCAATGATACGACCGCGCGGTATACCGCCGATGCCGAGTGCTACGTCTAATGACAGTGCCCCTGTCGGTATTGCATCAACATTAACTGTAGCTTTGTCGCCCAGTTTCATGATTGAGCCTTTACCAAAATCTTTTTCAATTTTTTCTATCGCTAATTTTAACGCTTTACTTCTTTCGTCAAGTGAAGAAGTTTCGGTTTCTTTATCTTTTACTGCCATTATCTAATTCCTTATTTTAAGTTTGTCCAAAACCCCATGTGGCTACGTGCGTAGCACCTATTGCCAGATGTGTTTTTCTTTTTTCTTATAGAAACCTAATCCTACAGGTTTGTATGAGTTTAAGTCGTTTTTAAGCTGGTATATTTCTTTATTCAAGTCGATAATTTTTTGTCTTAGAGTTTCGTTATCTGTTTTGCAGCGGATAAGTTCTACAACAACTTCATCCATACCTTCAAGTTTTTCGTCGATAACTTTAGAAATTCTGTTGCTTAATTTATTTTCCATCTCTTTTAAAGAGTTTAAAATATTCATGATTGCAGACGGCTGTTTAAAATCAGATTTTGCCGGTGGCATAGAAGCGCCTTTCATAGCCTGAACTTTTCTTAGATTTTTTACTTCATCGTAAGAAAAATATGTTTGTCCTTTACTGTTTTTACGCGGCAAAATTGATGCGCGTTTGCAAAGTTCAACAATCTCTTTATTATCTGTTTTCAAAATACTTCTTACTTCTTGAGGAGATAAAGTTTTTCCCTCTAGCTCTTGTTCTAATATCATTTATTTTTATCCCTTAAAATTTCTCCAATTCTATTTTATTTTATATACAAAAAAAAGACAAATTTTTTTTCAATCTTGTA
>CATNBA010000041.1 GCA_950096985.1 uncultured Candidatus Melainabacteria bacterium | reverse complement strand
TCATATTTATACTATAATATATATATTATTTAATCAAGGATTTTTTCATGGTCAACAAAAAATTTATTTTGAATGCAGATGATTTTGGGATGTCTAAAGCGTTTAATAGAGCAGTTCTGGATGGTTATCATAACGGATTCCTTACAAGCGCAAGTCTTTGTGCAAACGGAAAAGCTTTTAACGCAGGTGTAAATGAGATTATACCCGAATGCCCAAATCTTGGGATAGGCGTTCATCTCAATATAATAGAAGGCCGTTCACTAACAAAAGCACCTATGTTAACGAATAAACGCGGGAAATTCAATAACAGTTTTGGACAAATTTTGCTAAAATCAAATAATCCGCAATTTCTCAACCAGGTTGAATTTGAATTTAGAACTCAGATTGAAACAGTTATGAATTATACTAAAGTTGACCATTTAGATTCTCATGTTCACACTCATGCTATACCGAATATTTTTAAAATTACGGCAAAGCTTGCAAAAGAATACAGTATCCCGTACATAAGAATGCAGTATGAAGAAATGTATTTTGTGCCTTCAATTAAAAAACATCTTAATTTTAAATATCCGCCAAATATTTTAAAGATATTACTTTTAAACTCATTTACAAAACAAAATAAAAAAGTTGTTGAAGAATTAGGGTTAAAAACAAATGATTATCTAATTGGTGTCGGCTATACCGGGCTTATGGATGATTTGACTGTTGAATACGGCTTAAAAGTTCTTGACGATGATTGTATTGCTGAGGCATTAATTCATCCGTGCAGTTACGCTTCTGCTAAAAATAATCAACACTATACAGAATTTTTAATAACGCAAAATAAATCATTAAAAGATAAAATTAATAGACTGGGATTTGAAATTACAAATTACAAGCGAGAATATGCAAATAAATAAAATTACTTCTATATTTTTAATTGCAGGACTATTTGCAGGTTTTACAACTCTTGAACTATACAGAAAGTCTGACACTGCTGTACTTGAAATTATTTCTCCAACAGAAATAAAACTGGAAAATGAAGCTGTATGCATTGCAGATGTTGAAACTTTCACATCTGATTTAAATAAAAGTCAGACTGAACTTGAAAAGAAATACAATCTTACACATGAAGATGCCTTAAAACTGGGTTATCTAACGGACAGCTTTGCTGACAATTTTCTTTCTGATAAAAGGGTTAAAGTAAAATTTACAGGTAAACAAAATCAAAACTGCAAATTTGGTGATATCTTTGTAAACAAACAGTCATATAAAGAACATTTAATAAAGTCTGGATTTGTATTAAATGGAGATTTTTCAAAGCAGCTTGAAAAAGCGAGAAAACTTAAACTGATTATTTTAAATCATAAAAGCAATAAATATCATAAATTTGATTGTAAATACGGGCTTGTAGCACATGACACAATAATTCTTCCTGAAAGGCAAATTCCTAAAGATGCAAAACCCTGTAAGTTTTGCCATGTTCAAAAAGAAACAGTCAGTAAAACCTATCCGACCGCTATTTCAAACGGCAGCATAAAAATGTATCTGACAGACTTAACTAAGACATTAAAACCAGATGATAAATGTAATTCAATTGTATGCAAAGAACTTTCATCATTGATTAATTCATCCGAAAAATCAATAGATATAGCACTCTACGGATGGGGAGATGTTCCAAAAATTTATAATGCCTTACTTGAAGCAAAAAAGCGTGGCGTAAAAATCAGAATTGCATATGATAACAGTAAAAACAATTATTATCCTGATACCATAAAAATTTTACAGATTGCAGACAGTATATCCGGAGATACGCCTCAAATTCTGATGCATAATAAATTTTTTATATTTGACGATACAAAACTTTTTACAGGTTCAATGAATTTTTCTCCTACGGGTCTGTCGGGGTTTAATACCAATTGTGTATTCTCCATAAACTCAAAAGAAATTGCTTTAATTTACAAACAAGAGTTTGAGCAAATGATTAGCGGCAAATTTCATAATACTAAACTGAAACTCATCAATAAAACAGTGGTTCTATCAGATGCAAAGATTACACCGCTGTTTTCGCCAAAAGATAAGGTTATAACCACAAATATTATTCCTTTAATTGATAAAGCTAAAAATTATGTTTATATTCCGGCATTTATAATTACACACGACGAACTTTCAAACGCATTAATTCGCGCACATAAAAGAAATGTTACGGTTAAAATAATTGTTGATGCAACAAACGCACTTAATGCAAGAAGTAAAGTTAAACTACTGCGTCAAGCAGGTATCCCTGTAAAAATTGAAAATTATGCAGGCAAAGTTCACTCAAAATCTATTATAATTGATGACAAATATTTAATCGCCGGTTCTATGAACTTTTCAAACAGCGGAGAAAACAGAAATGATGAGAATTGCTTGATAATAGATAGTAAGCGCTTTGCTAAGTATTACAGGGAATTTTTTGAGTATTTGTGGGCAAAAATTCCTGATAAATATCTTACGCAATATGTACGTGCAGAAGGAAAAGATTCAATC
This sequence comes from uncultured Candidatus Melainabacteria bacterium, assembly GCA_950096985.1. Classification (GTDB taxonomy): domain Bacteria; phylum Cyanobacteriota; class Vampirovibrionia; order Gastranaerophilales; family Gastranaerophilaceae; genus Stercorousia. Next base: position 4,619 of record CATNBA010000041.1, on the reverse strand, counting down.
GGTTCTTGCTTTGATGGTATAGACAATAATTACGACGGCAAAATTGACTTGGAAGATGCTGCTTGCAGATAGTTTAAAATTTTGTAAAAACATTCTAAGGATTTGCAATAATCTTTGCATCAACACTCTTAAAAGAATTTACACTGCTGTTTAAACTCCGTACTAAATCTGCCGCAGTTTTGGCGTTATAAAATTTTCCGCTTGTAACAAGTGATGTACACTCTAATTGTGCTAAATCTTCTTCATCATCAATATTAAATGCTATTACATCAATATTAATATCTTTTCTGACTTTTATAAGCTCCATAACATATTTGCAGGGGCTTTCATCACAATTTTCACCACCGTCTGTAAGCAAAATAATATGTTTTTTACCTGTAAATCCTAAAAAATCATTTTTCACTGCCTGTTTTAAAGAATATGTAATCGGCGTCATACCACGAGGTTTTATATCTAAAAGAGAATTTCTAACATTTATACCATTTGAAACTGCAATAGGCGTAACAAGAGATGATGCTCTGCAAGCCTCAAAAGGCGTAAATCCCATTCTGTGTCCGTAAACTCTCAAACCTACCGAAACATTAGGATTAAGATTTGGCAGAATTGTTTTCATAGTATCAATCATTAAATCAACTTTACGTTTGCCGTTAAGGTACTCAGACATGCTGTTTGAAAAGTCAAGTATAAATAAAACTCTTTCATCATCGCTCATATCAGGAACAGCCCCCGAACGGTAGACATTATAACCGCTCGCTAAAACCGGCATAGACAAAAGCATTAATAATAACAAAATCCTCATAAAGCTATGGTAAAAGAACTTTATATTTTTAACTATTATCCACATTGACGATTATTTTTGCTTGCAATATTATAAAAGTATTATGAATAAATTAATTAAACAAGCTGAAAAGAATTTAACAAAAGAATTTGAACAAATTGAAGATATAAGAGATTTCAATCAGGAAAAAGTATTAAATGCATTTATTGAAAATAAAGTTGCTCCCGAACATTTTTATACCGTTTCAGGATATGGACATGATGATTTAGGTAGAGAAGTGCTGGATAAAGTATTCGCAGACGTTTTTAAAGCTGAAAAAGCACTCGTCAGAATACATTTTGCTTCAGGCACACATACACTCGCCTGCTGTTTATTCGGAAATTTGCGTCACGGAGATAAGCTTGTATCAGTTGCCGGAGCTCCATACGATACTATGCAGGAAGTTATAGGAACTGCAGGTGATGAAGAAACCAAGCGTTCTTCTTTAATAGGAAATGGTGTTTTATATGATGAAGTACCTTTAAAAGACGGAACAGACATTGATTTTAACAAACTGGAAGAAATGATAGATGAAACTGTAACAATGGTTTTAATTCAACGTTCAAAAGGTTATTCAACAAGAAAATCACTTTCAATGGATACAATTGAAAAAATTTGCAAAGTCGTTAAAGAAAAAAATTCTGATTGTATATGCTTTGTAGACAATTGCTATGGTGAATTCACCGATACAATAGAGCCGTTAGAAATTGGGGCGGATTTAATCGCCGGTTCACTTATAAAAAACCCCGGCGGCGGACTTGTTGAGGCTGGCGGTTACGTTGCCGGGAAAGAGATTTATGTGGAAAGAACAGCAAATCGCTTAACAGCTCCGGGGATAGGAAGTGAAGGCGGAGCAATGTTCAATCAACACAGATTAATTTTTCAAGGACTTTTTATGGCGCCGTCTGTTGTTTGTGATGCTGTAAAGGGTGCAGTTCTTGCTGCAAAAATCTTTGATGAAATAGGTTATGACAGCGCACCAAAATACTTTGAGAAACGCACGGATATTATCCAAAATATAACATTTGGCTCACCTGAACCATTGGAAGAATTTTGCAGAACAATTCAATCACTGTCTCCCGTTAACGGTTATGTAACTCCAATTCCTGAATATATTCCTGGTTATGAAGATCAGGTAATAATGGCGGGCGGAACATTCATAGAGGGATCAACCATAGAATTATCAGCAGATGGTCCTATGCGCGCGCCTTATACTGCATACATGCAAGGCGGTTTAAACTATGCTCACGTAAAAATTGCTTTATCAAAAATACTTGATAAAGTAATGTATTAACTTTTATTAAGGTTCGTTTAACCAGACATAACTAATTCTTTAGGATTAGTAAATAATTATTTTACTATACTATTTGACTATTAAATTTTTGTGGTAAACTGTTAGCATACCCCTAAAATGGGAAAATCAGTTTACATAGTTATAAGAAGAGGAAGGTTAATATGTCATTACCAAATGTAGCATATTTCTCAATGGAAATCGCAATGGATCAGTCTTTAAAGACATATTCTGGCGGTTTAGGTTTTTTGGCAGGCTCACACATGCTATCTGCCGGTTATTTGCAAATGCCTATGGTCGGCGTTACAATGTTATGGTCTTACGGGTATTACGATCAACGTATTGCACACAATGGTCAAGTAGAAGTTGCTTATATCAGAAAATATTATGATTTCTTAAAAGATATTAATGTTTCTACAGAAGTTGATATTTTTGGCGAAAAAGTTAAAGTTAAAGCTTACTTGGTTGAACCGGAATTATTCGGAACTTGCCCGGTATACCTTTTAACTACAGATATTGAAGGTAACAGCGATTGGGCTAAGAGTATTTCTCATAAACTCTATGACGGAAATGAAAAAATCAGAATTGCGCAAGAAACTGTTCTTGGTGTTGCCGGTGTAAGAATTCTTCAACAAGTTGGTTACAATTTCGACGTAATTCACATGAATGAAGGTCATGCGCTTCCTGCTGCATTTGAATTGTTAAGACAATACAACGGCAATCTTGAAGAAGTTAAAAAGAAAACTGTATTTACAACTCACACACCTGTTGCTGCCGGTAACGAAGTTCACTGGGTTGATACATTGTTAGAAGGCGGATTCTTTGCAGGCTGTTCAAGAGAAACGGCAGTTCAATTGGGCGGTGAAAACTTCTCTCTTACAGTTGCAGCATTAAGAATGTCAAGACTAGCTAACGCAGTATCTCAATTACACGGACTCGTATCTAACAAAATGTGGGAATGGGTTGAAGGCAGATGTCCGATTAGAGCTATAACTAATGCTGTAAATCTTCAATATTGGCAAGATGAAAGAGTTAAAAAAGCTGCAAATTCTCCGGAACAACTTCTTGCTGTTAAACGCGAGATGAAGTCTGAATTATTTGAATACGTTGCAAATGTTGCAGGTAAAAGATTTGATCCTGATGTATTAACAATAACTTGGGCAAGAAGATTTGCAGACTACAAACGTGCTTGGCTTATCTTGATGGATAAAGACAGAATTAACAAACTACTTGACGAAAATAAAATTCAAATTATCTTCGCAGGTAAGTTCCACCCGGATGATGTAATGGGTAAAGAAATGTTTAATAAACTTTTAAACCGTTCTCATAGTTTGAAAAATGTTGTAGTATTACCTGGTTATGAACTCGAATTGTCAGGCAAATTGAAACGTGGTTCTGATATTTGGTTAAACACACCTTTAAGACCTTTTGAGGCTTCAGGTACTTCAGGCATGTCTGCTAATATGAATGGAGCATTACACTTATCTATTTATGACGGATGGACTGTAGAAGGTACATTTAACGGCATCAACGGTTATACTGTTGAATATCCGGGACTTGATGACGAAATGCCTTGGGAAGAACGTCATTGGAAAGATCATGAATCTGTTATGGATACAATTGAAAACCAAATTATCCCAACCTACTATGAAAACAAAGCTGAATGGGCTCGTTTGATGAGACAAGCTATCAGAACATCTGAAGCTTACTTCAATTCAGACAGAATGGTTATTGAATACTATAACAGATTATATAAACCTATTGCTCACAGTGATTCTACATCAGGTGAAGAGAAAAAAGAAATGAATATTTCAGAAACACCTACATTTGATGCTTGGACATTCTCCAATATCAAGTAGTGAGTAACGAGTATAAAAAAAGAGGCTTTTTAAGCCTCTTTTTTTATGTGTGAAGTTTTATATTCTTTTTAATTTTTCCAAACAACTTATCGACAGTTCCAGCCCAAGTTGTTTTTTCATAATCTGCTTTGAGAACACTATCTAATTCCTGTTTCCATGCTTTAAATTTTTGATTCTGTTCTTTTATTACCTCTTTTTTAATAGAATCATATTTTGCGATATGAACAGAATCAATATCTTTGTGGTTTGAATTTGTATAAATATATGAAGAAGATGATGTATAATGTGGAGGCTGATAGTTTAATTTACTAACCAGATATGAGCCACCTAAAATTCCGGCAGAAGCAATAACTATATTTGCAATAGGTTTTAATTTCATATTATTTCTCCTTTCCTTTTATTTGCTATCTATATATTAAATAAGTTATATGAAGACAAAAAATTGTCCTCCTCCAGATTGTTAAGAAATTGTAACAAATCTAATAAAAAAATTAAAGATTTTTCTTAATAATACCGTAAATAAAAACATAAGGAAACAAGGACGAAAGGACGCCAGTTATGGGAATGGCAGCATCGCAGGCACGCTTTTTGGGCTTAACTGCAAGGAAAACAAACGTTGAATATGAAGGACAACAGATTAACCAACAGAGAA
>CATNBA010000040.1 GCA_950096985.1 uncultured Candidatus Melainabacteria bacterium | reverse complement strand
ATAAAATTATGATATATAGTGATCAGATAACCAAATATAAATTTTCAATTTGTGTAAAGGAACCGATTCATAGTAATTACTATATTACAGAGAATAATCCAGCTTAAAACAAAATTATTATTTTAATTGTGTCTAAATGTAACTTCTTTCTTATCTTCACTAGCATTCTTCTGTCTTTATCGTTAATGTGTTGTGTGTCAAAAAGGAGGATATTATGAAAGAAGTTAACGGATACAATATTAATGAAAAAGAATTTAAGAAAATAAGCAAGTGGGCGGAGAATGTGTATAATATTACTGTAATTGTTGATTACTTTGTCAGTAATCAACCGGAACTTGAGGAATGTTACAATCTGGCTCCAGTTATTAAAAATTTAAGAAATAATGCGGATTTATTGAATGCATTTTTTATTAATGCAGAAGGGAATGAAAATTAAATCTTAATCTCATTTCAAAACCTGTTCAAAAAGTGTTCAACAGGCTTTCTATTGAATTTAAAACATGAGGTGGTACATTTTATCAAAATAATGAATTTTGGCTTAAAAATCAATTTCCCAGTCATCATCGTCATCATTATATAAATCATCTTCGATATTATATTCTTTGAGCGCAATCTTTAATAATTCTTTTAAAGTTAACTCTTTAGATTTTGGTTTAAGCATTTCATCGGTTAAGTTTATAAATTTATATAATCTTGAAGTATCAATTTGTTGGTTGTTTGCGACATCCTCATTAAAATCGTCCAACATTTTTCGAACTAATTGGTACATATCATAATTAGTAAATTTTTGTTTAGTTAAATATTCTTTTCGCTTTTCACCCCAATTACCATCCGCCTTCCATCGGCGAACGGTTCTATCACTTATTCCAAGACGTTTTGCAACCCCAACTTCAGTTATGAATTGCTCAACGTACATTTTTTCTGCTTTATCATAATATTTATCTCTTTTCATAAAACTCCGATTTTGTTAGCAATTTGTTCTGCTCGTTCTTCTTTCAAGATTTTATCCGTTTCAAATAAGAACAATTCTTCTTCTGGTTCATCTAAATATTTTTCTGTATTCCAATAATAAAAGTTTTTATTTTCTTTCGGTAAAAATATTGATAAATCTTGTTTTCCAAATTGCTCCATTTCTTTATTCTTTTTAATTGCATCGTCCATTTTTGTGTTTGCTAATTTAGAAACCTTAACTGACTTTTTGTATTCTCTTTCGACACAAGCATAAGCGGCTTCATAATCTTTGTATTTTTCTTCTGCTGATATTTTATTGTTTTGTTTAATATATGCTTTTACAATTTTTAAATTACGTTTTTTAGTTGCCATTGCTTCTTCAAACTCTTCTTTTGAAACCTTTGGAGCATATAGTGCAGCAACTGATTTAATTGCGTGGGCTTTGCCGACAAATTCATCATTTATGGCATTAAATATCCATGCTTCTTTATAGTTTGTTATATCCCTTCGCATATATACTTTTGTACCTTTTTTATTAATCATCCAATCTGCCCAATAAGTTGTATTGATAGAACTGTCTTTTATTCCGTTTCTTCCGATTGTATAATCCTTAGATGTTCTTGCGCAGAACAGCTTTAGTGCATTTTTCGAGGTAACTATTTTTTCTTTAAATTCTTCATAAAATAATTCATCAGGGCATTTACCGTTTAAATTCTTTCCTCGTGATGGTTTTTTATTTAAAATGTTTGTTATTATTTTATCAAATAGTATTTTAAAATCTTCAAATTTCATAATCTTGTTTTCTTTTATTTCATTAGCAAGTTTTTCAGGTCTTTCAAGAACATTTCCGCCACGATAACCAACACAATGCTTTGATAATAAATCTTTAATCTTAAGAAAATCTCTTTCGACAGGTTTGGTTTGTGCATTATAAGGCAAAGCAAAATGCACGTTGACATTGAGTTCCTTTAGCATTGCAGAAGTTTTGTTTTTATTTGTTTCAATTTTAAAATTCTTACGTCCTCCGGCAAAGTCTTTTGCTCTGTAATCTTTTCCGTTATCTATAATTACATCTTTAGGAAGTCCGAATTCACTTACAGCATAATAAAATGATTGAAAAATCAAATCAGAATTAGGATTCCCTGTTTGCAAAATCCACCCGAGCCATTTACCTGATTTATAATCTCGCCAGACCGTAATCCATGGAAAAACCACTTTATTATTTTCTGTATAACAAGCCACGTCTATTTGTGCGTGATCCGATACCCACACTTGATTACAAGTTATATTTGAATAATCTCGCTCTATAAAATTGTTGTATTTCCTATTCCAAGCCGTTTGACCATATCTTGCAAGGTAAACACTTTGTTCAGGAATTTCTTTATCTAATCTGCGTTTAAAAGCCATAAAACTTGGAAAAGTTTCCCTGTTTGCACCAAACTCTCTTATGGCATAACCCAAAGTCAAATCTCTGCAGCTTCTTAAAGATGGTGCTCCTTCAACTAAATATAGGGTTTTAAAATATTCAAAATAATCATCAGAAACACAAGAGCCGATTAAATGCTGTCCGTGCTTTGACAACAATCCCGCAACACCATATCTAAAATATCTTTTGCGCATTTTAATGATTGACGAGTAAGATGTTGTGTATTCTTCATTTTCATTATTATTCCAATCAATTACAAATCTTTCTAAATCTTTCCCCTTAAGTCCTTTAGAAGCCTCCAATATTCGAACATACTTTTCTGCTTGTTGTTTTGCCCAATTTGGAACTTCTGAATAATTCACATCAAGTTCAGTTTCGCCAAGATATTTATTTTGTGCAAAGTCTGGCATTGATTTTAACAAAATAGAATAATTTGCTCGCTTCCCTTTTTTCACAATTTTGTAAACAAACTTTCCTACTCTGCATTGCTTTTTTAAAGTTTGTTCACTTAAACCTAAAAGTTCAGAAGCTTCATCTGTTTTTATCCATAAATTAGTGTTGTCTTTTGTGTTTTTCATAAATATCTATTTTAATTCTTTGTTAATTCGATTTAAACCCTGCTTTACATTCGTACATAAATTTTGGGATAAATTTTTTGAGTGAAACCCTGTAATAAAAAGAAAATCATTTTTCTTATTTTGTAAAATTACATACCTCTATCTCTTTATATAACTTGCTTTGAAACCCATTTTAAAAATTGTCCACAAATTTACGAAGAAATATTAAGCAATATTGACGAAAATTTTGTTTGTATATAATTGTGCTTTTAAATACATTTAAAATTATATTTATAACCGTTGTAAAAATAAATGTGTGCAATTTTATACAGAGGGAAAACTCCCTGCGGAAGCTCACTAAATACGTTTTTTGAAAAAATACGATTTTATACTATAACTCTTGTGGGATAACTTTTTAAGACGAATTTTAAAAATGGGGAAAAGTTTATTACAAAAGATTACGAAATTTGGCTTTTAAGGTCGAGGTATAGTTCATCAAATTTTTTATTTCTGCGCCATAAAATTTCTGCAATTTTATATTCTAAATTATACTTATTTTGATTATGAGTTAGGCTTCTTGCCAGATAACAATAAATTTTTGAAAATTCTGCCTTGTCATTTGTATTTAAAGATTTATCATCAGGACTTTGCAACAATGTTTCAGATATAAAAACCCGATGATTATAAATATATAAATAAACTTCTTTTTCAAAAAATATTCTACGTCGTGCATTTTGGGGGTTTTTAAAATAATTACTATCCAACAACTTTTTCTGTTGCTCATATATTATTTTTCTAAAAATAGTATAAATTTTTTGCACCTGATCCTCACCCATTGATAATATATGAGAAGTTTTAGTTGTAGTAATTGTTTCGCAAAAACACTTTAAAACTAAATCAATAGTTCCTTTAGGATAATATTTTAAAATTGGATATTTATCTGAAACGGTTTGTTTCTTTAAGTAAGAATAAACACTATTTTTATACAATAACTTATTTTCAGAGATAATTGCATTTAAAATCGGCAACAAATCATCTGCGTCTATTTCTGATATTATAATAATTTCATCAAGCGTAAATTTGTTTAGCCTTTTGCAAAGTTGTAATATTTTGTTTCTCACCTAATATGCTCCTTAAAATTTCTTCGTTTAATTCTGTAATACTATTTGTTTTTGCTAATTTTTCAATCTTATTTATCAGCTTAACTATCTGTCTAAATTGATTATGTCTTGTTGCCAAATACTCAAGTCCGTCAGAACTTATGGGAATTTCTGTAAGTTCAAATATTATTTGTTTAATATCTTGGCTTTCATAACTTTGGAATTTAAAAGCTTTGTAAATCCTGTCTTTTAAATGAGGATAGCGGGATAATTTTTTATCAATGTTTGCCATTCCAACTAAAACTAACGGACAATTTGTTCTATCATGCAAATCCCTCAAAATTTCAATTACGTTATTATTTATAAGATAATCAACTTCATCAATAATTATAGTTTTAGGAGTTTGCCTCAATTTATTTTCAATCATATTGAAAGTTTCTTGAGAATGCCAATACGCTTCTTCTCCAAGTTCCTCTGATATTTCTGAGAGCAACCATCTAACTGACATCCCTTTTGTTGCTCTAACATACACGCAATCATTTTTGAAAGTCCACCATTTTATCGTTTCAGATTTTCCAAGTCCATACTCACCATAAACTAGAGCAATTTTAGGAATGTTCGGCGGAAGTGATTTTAATTCTTCCATAAATCCTATAAATTCTTTTACGTTTTTTGTTTTTACAAATTTTTTGTTCATAATTCATTCCTCATATATATTTTGGTATTCTTTACTTCTAATATAGTTAGCAAGCCACTTCCTATCATCAGGATTAGTGCATCCGTTATTCATTAACCACTCGTATTTTTCATAATCCGAATTAAATATTGGTTTGTTCATCTGCTGTTCACGAGGTGTTTTCTTGCGTTCTTTTTGAGGTTTTAGTTCTTCTTCAGGAATCGGAGCAATTTCAACAACCGGCTCTCGTTCAATTTCTAAAACCTCGGCATCTTCTGTCGGATAATATTTCAAAAATTCCTTTTTAGCCTTATTAAACTGACGTTTTTGTTTTTGAATCTTTTGTTTAAATTCCTCCATATCCCGAACTGTTCCGAGATGATTTGCCATTGGGTGAACTTTTTCTACCTGACGAGCCACACATAAAAATTCACCTTTCATTGAATAAACGTGGATTTTAGATAAATCAAACAAACTGTATCTGATAAACACCGATCCTCTTAAATCAAGTAAAATGTCGCTCCTGTAATGCAAACCCAAGAATGTTATTCCATGTTTATTAATTGTTCTTGTTTCTGTTTTCATCATCAGATCGTTCAAGATATTTTTATCAATATCCTGTCTTTGAACGGCATTTAACATCTCTTGAATGGTTTTTGAACTGTCGTTAGGACAAAGTTTTGAATTGTGATAATTTATCCAACAATCAATATATTTAATTACTTCCTGAACTGTCGGAACATAATTATTGGTTAATTTTTTGTGCATTTCTCTGTGGAGTTTTTCACCTCGTTTTAACCACGCCGGCTTATCTTCAATACTTGTTCCAATGTAGCTTGGCATCATTTTTTCAAACTCTTCCTGAAATTCTAAGAAAAATCTCTCAATGACTTTGGCTCTTGCGTTATAAGGTTTTGCGAATACCGATTTAATTCCTAAGTTTGAATAAACTCCGTTAAATCCTGCCTCATCAAAATCTGTGTGTTGAAAATACTTTGCCTTAAATGCTTTTCCGTTATCTTGGTACACAACTTTTGGAATTAAACCGAGATTTATAATTGCATTTCTTAAAGCCGATGCAATGCATTGCGTGTTTTCCGTCATCATAATTTCATACCCGACAAGTGCTGTTGACTTCCAATCTAAAAAACCAACGAGTATTGCTCTCGTTGGTTTTCCTGTGAACGGATTTATTACTTGGAAGTTAAGAACGTGTCCGTCTGCGATTAAGACATCCCCCACTTCCAGTTTTGAAATATCTCTTTCGATATATGCTTCCACCTTATCGTGGTATGCTTTTTCACCCTCTCTCATTAGTATCCATTTTGAGTAATTTGTCTTTTTAAAGTGTTCGGCAAATCTTCTGAATGTAAGGTTGCAAGGTATATCTTCATAACCTCTTTTTTCTAAAACGTGTCTTGTTAAATTAATTGCCTTACCGATACTAAAGTGATTCTGATGCAGAAGATATTTTAAAAATATTTGTTTCATCTCGTTATTTAATGTTGTATTGTATTCATTTTGTTGAGATGTTCTTCTTTGTGGTAAAAGTCCGCTTGTTCCATAATTTTCATAAGCCTTAACCCAGCGATGTAATGTTCCGATTGAGATAGAACCGACAAATTTATATATTTGAGGTAAATACATTCCACTGTTATATAAATCTAAAAATAGCTCGTCAGCTTCTTTCTTTGTTTGATATTTTGTCCGCAGATTAAATAATGCCGTTACGATATCTACTCTTGCTAATGCGTTTAATCTTGCATTCTCTGAAATAAAATTTACTTTATTTTCTACAGGAATTAGAGCTATTGATTTAATTGTTTCATCTTCAAGTTTTTCCTGAATCTCAGACTCTAAACTTGAATACAAAATCTCATAAGAAGTTCCTCCATTAACTTTAATTTCACGAGCTATGTATTTTCCTTTTTGAATAGCAATTCTAATCGAACGGGTGCTTTTCAACCCTTTTACATATGCTATTCGCTTTATATCTATATAATGTTCGTTCATCGTACACACACATTAACTCGTTTTAAACCCAATTGGAACACCATTTCCGAGTGTTATGTCAAAATGTGTCAAAATATTTTTTATATAATTGCCCAAAATTGACGAGAATGATGAGGATCAAACTTGTAGTATATGATTTTATAATACATTGATTAAGAAATAAACTTAATTATTAATAATTCTAATTTATTTATAATATAATCATATAAAAAGGAGTATATGTGACTATTATTGTAATTGATACGTGTATCTTGGAAGACACAAAAGATTATTTCTTTCAAAAGCCAAAACTAAAGTTAATAAGAGATATAAATTTTAATACAAGAACTTTATATATACCAGAAATTGTAGTTGATGAAGTATGCTCACATTTGAGAGATACTTGTAAAAATCTAAATGAAACAATAGATAGTTGTAATCAAAAACTCAAAGATAAAATTAAGAATTTTTCTAATTATGGAATAAAAATTAATAATCCATCAATAG
>CATNBA010000039.1 GCA_950096985.1 uncultured Candidatus Melainabacteria bacterium | reverse complement strand
TGCAAAATAATAGACTTAATGCGTTCTATGATTTATTGATAAAAATTCGGCATATGTCTAATTTTAAAAATATTTTTTGGTTGTTATTATAATAAAATGGCTTTGGAAGAAAATAGTAAAGTTATTGTCAAGAAGTTTATTTTAACCGAACGCGAGATAGAGTATATGTCGCTTGTTGCTTTGGGATGTAAGAAACGTAAATCGGCACAAATACTAGCCGTAGAACCCTGTACGGTAAAAAAGACACTGGAAAAAATTTATAAAAAAATTTGTGCAGAGGATAGAGCAAATGCGGTTGCGAAATGCTTTATGCATGGCTTATTAACTAATGAAATAATATTTGAAGTTAAAATAAAATATAATTTATAAAATTGAAATTTAAGTATTAATATGGAGCGTTCAAAGGTTGGGTTAATCTTACCTGAATTGTTGTACCGTCAGGAATATCAACTTCTTTACCGCGCTGCATTGCCCCGCGTACACCGCCTCCGACAGCTCCCATACTTCCGTATATCAACATATTTCTACGCCAATCTTCGCTTGTGCCTCCGCCAAGGGCTGTAAATACTGCACCGACAAGCATACTGCCTAAAGCTCCTATTACTACATCGCGTGTCATTTTAACTGCGCGTTCGCTTTCGGTTTTCATATAAATCTTTTCGGTAGAAATTGAAAGCATATTGCCATCAGGTGTTAAAATTTCGTTAAAATTCAGCTCAATTTCTGCATTCCCGTATGCATACCCTGCGTTTTTTGCATCTGATGCAGAACCGTAGACAAGACTTCCCGCGGGGGCTATTAATTTACCGTTATAAACAAAATCATTGGTAAGTCTTACAGTTAATCTGTCATTTTTTTCAAGACTGCCTGAGTTGATACCGGAATCAAAAGTTACATTAAATGTTGTGCCAGCAGGAATTGTTACTACAGACCCGTATAGCATTGGTCTTTGGGGCACAGGTTCAAAAAGCAGAGGTGAAGGCTCATAATTCGTTCTGTCTTCAATCTTTTCTTTTTTGTGTCTAGTTTTTGAAAAGTTATCTGTTGTTTGTATTTGTTTTTTGCGGTCAAATTCTGCTTGTGCCTCATCAGAAAAATCATATTCCGCAAAAGCAGATGCACATATAATATTCATACATAACAAAATTGATAATATCTTTTTCATATTACTATTATTATAATGGATTATTGAATTATTACAATATGTTTGTTATAATTCATTCCATAAAAAGGAGAGAGACTAAATGGAAAAGATTTTTGAATTAATTGCCGTTATATTAAGCGCATATATTATCGGCTCAATCCCAACAGGATACATCATTGTTAAAGCTTTCACAGGACAGGATATAAGAACTATAGGTTCAGGCTCGACAGGGGCTACAAATGTTAAACGCGTAATGGGTAAAAAATGGTTTTTTATAACATTATTGCTTGATGCTTTTAAGGGAGCTTTACCTGTAATACTTGCATCAATGTTTGCAAAAACATTTACTGGTATTGGTTTATTGCCTGTATTGGCTGCTGTTGCGGTCATTTTGGGTCACAGCAAGTCAATATTTCTTAAATTTACGGGTGGAAAATCTGTTGCATCAGGTGTAGGAACTATATTGGCATTAAACTGGCAGGTTGGTTTGATTATTGCTCTTGTGTGGTCTGTTGTAACATTCTTTACCAGATATGTTTCTGTCGGCTCAATTGTAGCATTGGCTATTTCGCCGTTTTTAATGTGGGCTTTTAAAGCTCCAATTGCTTATATTGCCTATTGCGCGCTTGGTGCTTTATATATTATCTGGCTTCACCGCTCAAATATTCAAAGACTTATTAAAGGCGAAGAAAATAAAGTGCGATAAACAAGAGTTTTTGCTAATTAGGTTGCAAAAATTTGATATTAATATTATAGTCATAAAAAGTGAAAGGTGGTAAATATGAAAAGATCTATTTTTAAAAATCTCGGGGGGGGGCAATTTAAGCCAATCTTCGTTTCTTAAAAGTTTATGCAAAACCCAGGTGGCGTCTTCAACGGCACGATGGGCGTTTACTCTGGCAGAAGTTTTAATTACTCTTGGGGTTATCGGTGTAGTTGCTGCATTAACAATGCCATCTTTAATAGCAAATTATAAAAAACAAGTTTTATGTAACCAATTAAAAAAATCAATCTCCACAATTGAACAAGGGTTGCAAAAGTTAATGGCTGCTGATGACGTAACAAGTCTTTCTCTTTTAAGCAAACCTGTTTTCGGATATCGTAGTTGTGAAAAAAGCGGTGCAGGCAACTCTGGCGAAAAAGGTCTTTTAAGTTATAATGTATTTCAGTTTGTTGAAGCTCCTAAAAATCAATATGGTACTTATTGTATAGAGTATGATGATGGTCTGTATGATAACAAATTTGAACAAATTGTTGAAATTGCATCTGATTGGGAAGGTGATGGATACTATTTGCAGGATGGTACATTGTTTGGAATTCAACAAGGTAATGCGTCAGGAGCAAGCTGTGAAGATAATACAATAATTTGGGCTAATATGTGGTTGGACATAAATGGTGATAAGAGGGGACCAAATATTAAAGGGCGAGATTTATTTTATTTTTATGTATTAGATAATGGTATTTTATTGCCATTGTATAGTAAACCTTTAAAATGTACCGACCCGTATAATTATGAATTTGAAGAGAAAAATTGGAAAGATATGGGTAAATCTGGTTGTACTGGTATTGATAAGGATGATAATGCCGGTTGTGCAGCACGTATAATTGAAAAAGGCTGGAAAATGGATTATTAATTCTAACCTTTAATCATTTTATTCAACGGGCTGTTATTTGTAAAATTTATTGTTTGTGAATTTTGTACAGGTTTCGGCTCGTTGTTTTTTATTTCGTATGATTTAATAGAGCGTTTTCCTGTCAAGCGTTTCATAAAGTTGTAGTAAGATTTTTTAAACCCTTTAGCATTTTCCTGCTGTTCTTCGAGCTTGATTAAATCTTCACGAGAGTGTGTTCCTACAGGTACTCCGACTGATTTTCTTGTAAGCCATTCGCCCATTGTTGTATTTGTTAATGTAATCCAACTCATTCCAAACAGTGATTTATTGTACTGACTTCTGAATGTGCTGTTGAAAAGGTCAATCAATAATGTTTGATAGAACAATCTTGAACCTTCCTGTACAAATCTTTCCGTAAATTTAGTTTTTGCGCCTTCAACATCATTACCGTTTGATTTAAGCATTACCATATTGTAGTTATCTGTCATTAAGAACCATATTGTAGCGATTGATGCTGCTGTTTTTGCAAGGTTTGAAAGTTCACTGTTGGAAATGTTTGACATTGTATCAACGTTGAACGCTTTTAAAATATTATCTCTTACGTATGATTGGAATTTTTCAGGTGAAAGATTTTTCTTAGATGCTTCTTTTCCTATGTTTTCTATACTTTTTGCAAGTGAAGATACATCTGAAATTCTGTTCATTAAACCTTGTTCAACATCTGTTAATGTTGCATCTTTTGCTATTTTCTTAGCTTTAACGTTTTCAATAAATTTTTCTACTTCAGTTGCATTAACACCACGTTCTTTTGCATAATTTTTTACTATAGCATCTAATGTGCCTTTATCATTGATTGCAAGACTAAGAGTTTTTGGTTTTTTAACAAATACATTAACAACTTTCATAACAAGATTGTAAGGCAGTGTTACTGTGCTCCAGGCAAATTTAAATGGCGCGATTACAAAGTTTACAAGCGGTTTAATTTTTTTATCTTTTGCTCCCAGGTTTATAAATTCGCCATTTTGCGCATTTGCTGCTACTTTTTTATATTTGTCTGCTAATTCGGCAAAGTGATTTTCTTCTAATACTTGTGTAATTTTATCCAGTTCTGATTTAGAAATCTTGAATTCTGGAATTTCTGTCATATTTTTATACATCTTTTTGAAATAACCTGAGAATGCTTTCCATTGTTTTTCTACAACAGGAAGTTTTCTAAGACCTTTTACCGCGAAACCGCCTGCAATAATTGCTGCCGAAGCTTTCATTATTGTTCCGAAAGAAAGCAAAGGTTTCTGATGTTTTTCTTCTTTCTTTTCTCCGTTATTTTTAAATGATGGTTCAGGTTTAATTTCTGCTTCAGGCGCATTGTTTTTTGCATTCTCTGCGCGTGCTTCATCAGGGGTTAATCTTGTGATGTGTTTGCCGTTAATTAATCTTGAAAAAGCCTCTGTGGTAAGAGTTGTAGCACCTGTCATAAGCATAATGCCCATAGCAGAGTTATTGATATATTTTTGAAGTGCACCAAGTGTGATTAATGTTATATAAGCATTAAACCCAATTCTTGCTGCTTCTTGTTTGAATCTTGTTTTCTGTTCGTGTGATGCTGCTTTTTTATCGTCATCCATCATTCTTGATAAGTTATATGCATCGTTTGCAAGGAATATTGCAGGAGGCAAACCTGAAACTAATCTGTTTAATGAACGTTCGTGTTTTGTGTCGTAGTTTCCAGTTTTAGGATCAAACATTTTTACAGACTGCTGGAACATTTTTGATGCAGTGTTATCAATCGGTTTATCTTTTAAATTTTCTGCAGTTTCAAAAAGTCCGCGTAAAGCATTTACTTCAGCATCAATTTTTGAACGCTGTCTTATGCTTTTGAAGAATGGAGTTTCAAGAGTTTTTTCTGACCAGCCTTTGAAAGGTTTGATTTTTCCTATTAATGAAACTGTTCCGTTTAAGATATCGGCAGGAAGAATTTTAAACGGATAAATAAGTCCGTCCCAAATTAATTGAGGTACAGTCTTTTTACTGAAAATGATTTTGTCATTTTTTATTTCAACCATTTTTTTGGTCAAATCGGATTTTTTAACGTGGTTAAATAATCCGTCGACAATAGAGTGTTCAATTCCTGACTTCTCTTTTATAAATCTGTTAAATTCAGTAATACTGTATTCGCCGACTTTTTTGTACGCAGGAGCTAATCTGAGTGCAAGTCCGGTTCCTGCAAGAACACCTAATGTCGCAAGAACAGGTTTCATTTTATCGTCTTTTTTCTTATTATCTCCTTTAAAAGAAAGACCTTTAAAAGTTGAATTCTGTGAATTACTTTTTAAAGGTCTCTCGATATTTAGATTATTTTTTAAAGACATGAACTCAGAAGGAGTATAATTGGGAGATAATTTCTCCTTTTGTCGTTGTCTGACGGTATCATATGTTAATTTTCCTACTAACATCTTTTTGTCCTTCCCGTCGTTCATTTTTAAACAAACAAAATTTTTTGGCAACCCCATGTTTAAGAAATATTACGAAGGATTTCTAAAATTAATGACTTAAATTTTGTTTTAGCATTTTTGGCAGCATCAATTACTTCATCATGTGACAATTTTTCACCTGTTGACGAGCTTGCAGAATTTGTTATACAGCTGATACCGAGTATATTTAAGCCGCAGTAATTTGCAACGATAGCCTCGGGAACTGTAGACATACCAACAGCATCTGCACCAAGAGTTCTAATCATATTTATTTCAGCGGGTGTTTCATATGAAGGTCCTGAGTTAGCCCAATAAATACCCTTTTGAATATCTATTCCGAGTTTTTCTGCGCATTTTTCAGCAATTTCAATCAGGCTCTTTTTATAAATTTCTGTCATATCAGGAAATCTTTCGCCAAGTGTTTCATCATTCGGACCAACAAGCGGGTTTGCTCCCATATAGTTAATATGGTCAGTTATAATCATTAAATCAGAAGGTTTGAAACTTTCATTAACAGCACCTGCTGCATTGGTTAAAATAAGTGTTTTTACTCCCAATGCTTTCATAACCTTAACGGGGAAAGTTATTTCCTGCATTGTATGCCCTTCGTAATAATGGTTTCTTCCCTGCATCATAACAACTTTTTGACCATTGATTTCAGCAAAAACCAATTGTCCTTTATGCCCTTTAACGGTTGATTTCACAAATCGGGGGATATCATTATAAGAAACTGCATAATTGCAGTATTCATCTGCAAGTTCGCCAAGCCCCGAACCTAAAATGATACCTGTTTCAGGTTTAAAATTGTTGGTTTTTTCATTTAAAAATGCGATTGTGTTTTCCATATTAAACTCCCCGAAATAAAATACAAAAAGGCACAAGATTATTCTTGTGCCTTAATTTAAAATTTAGCCTACTAAACGGTCATCATCAGCTTCTGCTGCTTTTACCATTATAGCGTGTTCAACCGGATTTTCTTTTTTGTAAGTTGTATCAAAATTTTCTTCAAAATTAAAATCATCGTGAGCTTTTTTAGCCTGATTTTCATCTACTAATTTTTTTGCGAGTTCAGCGATTTCATAAACGAGTTGATATCTGTTTTCTGTATTTTCGTTTAAATCCCAAGCAACTCTTATTATTTGATCCATCATAAAAATTCACCTCTTTTTTACTTATATATTAATACTATAATACAAAAAGTTTTTTGGCAAGTGGCAAAATTTTTAGAATTATTGTATAATTGTCTTATGAAAAATTTAAGCGATATTCATAAATATATCCGCATAGAATTTATTATATGGTTTTTTATATTATGTCTGGTGGTTACAGGTGTGAGGGTTCATCGTCATAATAAAGCAAAAGAGCTTGTTACTTATCAGTTGTTTATGCCTGATGTTGACGGTATTATAGTGGGTTCACCGGTCAAGTTTATGGGGGTACAGGTCGGATATGTTGATAAAATAAAAATAATTTCCAATGATGTTTATTTGAAACTTGTTATTACCGATAAAAACGTAACACTTCCTAAAGGTTCAATTGCAACGGTTGAATTTAACGGTATGGGGGGCTCTAAGTCATTAGAGGTTTATCCGCCTACAAAAGAAAGTCTTGCATCTAAAAAACTTATTGCTGTTAAATCTCCCAAAAGACTCCACGACTCTTTAAGCTTGCTGAATGAAATGTTTGACAAAATTGATTCTATTATGGGAAGAATGTCGTTTTTTGCAAATCAAACTGATGTAAACGATATGAGTAAAGGTATTGAAGGTGTTCAAGATAATATGAATATGTTGGATACAATGATTAAAAGGAGAGAAAGATGAAAAATGTCACTGTAATTAATAATCCTGTTGTACTGTTAAATTTATGTACTATGCGTGACAAAAATACGGATAGTCAGGGTGTTAGAATTGCAACAAGAAAAATTACAAGATGTCTTTTATATGAAGCGGCTAAAAATTTGCCCCTTGTAGAGCGTGATGTGACTACTCCATTGACAACATTTAAAGCAAAAACTGTAGATCCTGATATTAATCTGATAATTTCTCCTATTTTACGTGCAGGACTTATTTTTACGGATGAAGCAATAGATATTTTGCCGCAAGCCTGTATTCGTCATATAGGAATGTACAGGGATGAAGAAACTTTAAAACCTGTCTGGTACTATAATAAAGTTCCTATGGATGCACCAAATCCCGAAAAATTTTATATATATATTACAGATCCGATGCTTGCAACGGGAAATTCTCTACTTGAGGCAATAAAGCTTTATGCTGATAAAGGAATTCCTATCGAAAATATTAAATGTATATGTATAATTGCTGCACCTGAAGGTATAGAAAACATACATAAAACTTTTCCTGATATAGAAATTATTACTGCATCAGTCGATGAAGGTTTAAATGAAAAAGGTTATATTGTTCCCGGTATGGGGGATGCGGGTGACAGAATTTTTAATACCTAGGAGCGTACAGCTCCACCCGCCACATTAGGTTTTGTATAAACTTTTTGTATTATATATGTACAATAATTTCACCAACTATATCACCGTGTAAGGTTTTTATTGTTTTGTCAAGTTCAATATCAGCCCATTTAAGGTTTTTCAAAACCTGACAAACTACAAGCTCTCTGGCTTTCATATCGCAATCTGAAATTTTCACGACAAATGCCTGTTCTTCTTTTGTATTAACAACTATACAAAGTCCGCCTGCACCGACTTTTGCAACAATTCCTTCTGAATTTTGCATAATCATGGTGTCTGTTCTGTCTTCACCGCCTATTATATATGGATGATTTAAAAATGCGTTTTTGATTTTTTCATATTTTGGATTACAGAATATATTTAAGTATCCGTAAAGCATATTTTCTAACGGCATTGACATAATAGGAACGCCGCATCCGTCTTTTGTTACGGGGTATTCTTTATTTAGTCTGCAAAGTTCATAAATTTTATTTTTTACGGCAATTTGTAAAGGATGTTCGGGTTTATCATAATTTACAAAATTCCAGTTATTAATTTTGCATAATGCAAGCATCATAACGTGTTTGCCAGAACAGTTATTTTGAAGTATATTTTCTTTTTCCCCGTTTATAAGCATTTGGGATTGTTTTGTTTTTGAGAGCGGTTTATGCAGTCCGCATTTCAGCATAGTTTCATCTAATCTGTTTTTTTTCAGGATTTGTTTTGCAATATTAACGTGAACATCTTCACCTGCATGTGATGCACAGCAAAGCGCTATTTCTTCTTCTGTTAAATCAAGACCGTAATCAATAATTAAGCTTGCCTGTAATGGTTTTGCGCAGGAACGAAGATAAAACGGATAGTTTTTGGCATCTCCGGTAAAATCAAACGCATGTTCTTTATCTGCAAGAACAATAAAACCTGAATGTTCCTGATCTGTAAGCCCATCTCTTTTATATTGAACAAGAATTTCAGGTTTGAGCATTTTTCTTTACCAATTCAAGCAATTGAAGCATTTTACGTTTAAGTTTAATATTTTCTTCTTTTAATGCTCTAATTTCATCTTCATATTTTTGACTGTCATTTGAAAATGCAGTTTCTGATTTTGGCATCACATTGTGGTCAAGAATAAATCTTTTGCGCGCTTCTTCTTTTAGGAGTAAAATTGCTTTTAAATCATCTTCTTTAATATATCCTTTGTCTACAAGGACTTCCCCGAATTTTTTCTCGTTTGAGTTTTGATAAGTTAATATTGTCTCTCTCAGCTGATCAATATCAATTATTCCTTTTTGTTTGAAATATTCACCAATTCTGAATTTGCCGGCAATGTAACCTGCCATTGCGTGAATTTCCGGTGAATTTGGATTTTTAATAAAATTTTGTTCAAGGCAAAGTTCATAGTATTTTGCTACTTCTTCCATTGAAAGAAATGTATTTACAGATATTTCCAACATACTTAAATCTTCTGCACAGCATCTCAGGAAATTATATGTATTATTGTCAAACCCGCATTTCCTTTCTGCAAGTTCTGTTTTGCCTTTAAATGTAATTGTTGGGACAAATGTTGAAAAGATATCCTCAGGTTTTGTGTTTCTTAAAAACTCTTCACAAGCCTGTTCTCGCATTTCTTCCGCAAGCTTGAGATACATAACCTGTTTTATCCAAAAAGGCACATTTAAAACTTTATCTAAAAAAAGTGTAAATATGTTATTTTTCAAAATTTCTTCCTCGCAAGATATATTTCTTATTATACCCTAGATTATAAAATAATTCAAGAGTTCAAATTTTATTATACTTTAGTAT
>CATNBA010000038.1 GCA_950096985.1 uncultured Candidatus Melainabacteria bacterium | reverse complement strand
CAATATCAAGTTCCATCATATAATTAGCAAAATTTGTAATATCTTCTTGATCTTCATAATTAACTTCAATTTCTACTTCAATTGAATTGATATTATATTCTGCAAGTAGGTTTTCTAAATTCTCGAAAAAAATATTTCTACTGTTATTATTCTTATGTATTTCAACAATCTTTTCAGTAAGCTCAGACCTCTGTTTATAATAAGTTTGTACGTTAATATCAGAAATATTTATATTAGAAAAATTTTGTTCAAAAAGATTTCTGCAAAGTTCAATCAAAGAGGTTTTACCACTATTATTAGGACCAGCCAAAATCGTAATTATTTCATCAAAACAAATACTAGTATTATAAAATTGACGATAATTTTTAATATATATTTTACTTAATTTCATAGCACATTCCCTTGAGCTATCTCTTCTACGCAATACAATGGCAAATCAATAAGATTATCCGTTTTTTTATAATCTGCCATTGATGTCCTTATAGCATAATTCGGCTTAAATTTTTCCATATAAACCTTCAAACTTTTTGCTTGTAAATTTGTTTCAGCTTTTACCTCGACAGGAACTACATCTGATTTGATTTGAATAACAAAATCTATTTCAGCTCTGCTTGTTTCATTAGACCAATAAAATACCGGTAAATCTTTAATTGTCTTAAACTGTTGCAAAACGTACTGTTCGGCTATAGCACCCTTAAATTCTTCAAATATACGGTTCCCGTCAATAATAATCTCTGCTTCTAAGTGAGTCATTGCACCCAATAAACCAACATCTAATATAAACAATTTAAACGCACTAAAATCCTCATATGCCATAATAGGTAAATCCGGTTTTGTAATTTTATTTACTCTATAAATTAAACCACTATTAATTAACCAAGATAAAGCTGCTTCAAAATCTCTTGCTCGAGCACCTTCTTTTACCGCACCATATATAAACTTTTTGTTTTCTTTGCTTAATTGTGCAGGAATAGATTTCCACAATAGTCGAATTTTAGCAACAGTATTGACTGGAATATGTTTTGTAAAATCTTCTTCGTATGCAGAAAGAATTTCTTTTTGTATTTCTCTGACACTCTCAAAGTCTTTATTCTCAATAAAATCCTTTACAACTTCAGGCATTCCACCAACATAACAATATTGTTTTAAGAGCTTCTGATATTTGTTATTGAATAATTTTATTGTTTTAAAATCTTTTTTGCGCAAAAGCTCAACAAATCTTTCTTCATCCATTGCCAATAAAAATTCTTCAAAACTTAAAGGATAAAGATTCATAAATGAAACTTTACCAACAGGGAAACCTGTTCCTTCATGGCATGCTACTCCTAACAAACTTCCTGCGACTATAATATCGTATTGTGGAGCATTTTCTCTAAAGTATTTAAGTGAAGTCAAAGCTCTTGGGCATTCTTGAATTTCATCAAGAATTATCAAGGTATTTTCGGGATTAATCTTAATCTTTGATGCTAGACCAATATCCATAATTAAACGGTCGGTATCATAATCTGTATCAAAAATTTCTTTGCTTTGTGCATCAATATCAAAGTTAATATATGCAACCTGCTTATAATACTTTTTACCAAACTCCTGCATTAGCCAAGTTTTTCCAACTTGTCTTGCTCCTTGTATAACTAAGGGCTTATGATTCTCCTTATTCTTCCAAGCAATTAATTGCTCTAGTGCGTATCTTTGCATGCCAAATCCTCATTTTAATATAAATATTCTAGCACAAAATGCACATTTTTTACATGACTTTTAGTGTAAAATTACACATTTTTTACACGACTTCTTTGCTTAATCTGCACATTTTTGACAAAACCTCAAATCGTCAAACATATAATTAATAAGACCAAGTTCCTGTTTTATTTTATAAAAATCTTTTCTGATTTTGCGTTTTAAGGATTTCTTCTGTTGTTCACTGCCTGTTAAAAAGGTGTTCAATGGCTGTTTTAATGTAATCAAATTTTGAACAATTGGAAGTAAGTATGTATATTTCTTTTTCAGAATTTTAAAAAGTTGCGCCAGTTGTTCCGGAGTCAGAATTTGTATTTGTCTTTTAGGAATATCTGCTATTCTTTTAACTTCAAATATACAGGTTTTATCTATATAACCTTCGTTTTGAAAGTATTTTATTATCTGATTTAAAAGTGCAAGAATATTCTTAATCCGACGTTCGGATACCTTATTTTCTTGCAAATACTTCTTAAATTTTTGGATGCCCTGAATATTTATATCTTTTAATCGAAAATTTTTGAAATATGGAATAATTTTGGAATACACAAAAGTTTTGTATGCCTGAAATGAGGATTCTGTAAGAGTTTTTTGTTTAATTTTTAAAAACATTTCACAAGCCACAACAACTGTAATATCCGAATTTTTGCTTTGAATGTTTTTATCTATAATTCTGAATTTATCTTCTGCTTTCAATGTTTCAAAATATTCATATTTATTTCCAAAAGGTTTTATGTTCTCTGACTCCTGAATAAAATTTATGACTATGTCTGCATCAATATCGCAAAACATAACAATATCTTCGAGTGTAAATGTCTTTAACCTTTTTGCAACTTTGAGTATTTTATCCATTTAGAATCTCCTGTGCTATGTTTTCATCAATTTGAGTTAAACTATTTGCTTGCGCCACTTTTTGAAAAGCATCAATCGTATTTACAATTTGTCTAAAACTTTTTGATTTATTGTGAATAATGCGAACAGCTTCCTTTGTAATATCAATCTCTGAAATTTCCTCTGTAATCTGCTTAATATCTGAATACTCAAACTCTGTAAAATTATAAATCTCTGAGATTCTGTCAAATAAGTGATTATGCTTTTTGAGTTTGTGCTTTGCAAGTTGCATCCCGACCAAAATTATTGGAGTACCTGTTTCATCATGTAAATCCCTTAAAGTTTCTATTGTCCTAAAATCAGCAAGAAGATAATCAATTTCATCTACTATAATCATTTGTGGCTTGTTTTTTAGGGCGTTAACGCATTGTCTAAAAATATCTGCCGTATAAAATCTCGGAATCTCATCAAGTTCTTTTGCGATTTCTTCCAACAACCATTTTGTTGTCATTTTATTTGTCGCTCTAATATAAATCGTATTAAATTTAATGGATAAATATATTGCCGTCTTAGTTTTTCCAAGTCCTACATTACCATAAACCAGACCAATTTTTGAAATATTATCAGGTTTATTTTTCAGGTTATGAATAAGATTGATAAATCCTTTAACATTCTTTGTTTTAACAAAAATCGGTTTCATATTGCTTATACTCCTTTGATTCTTTGTATGTCTTAAGCCAGATTCTGTCTTCATTACAAGTGCAGCCATGTTCCATTAGGTATTCATATCTTTCTCTGCTTGTTTTGAATAAGGGTTTTACCGCAGGGTTATATTTTTCTGGTTTTTCTTTTTTGATTTCTATTTTTGGAACAATAGACGAGGGTAAAGATGCATCTTTGATTTTATCCATCTCACATTCAAGAATTTCCAAATCTTCGATATTCAGAAATTCTTTACACGCTTTTATTGTTTTATTTTTAAGCTGCTTTTGTTTTTGGATTTTCTGCTTGTAATCCTCAATATCCTTAACTTCGCCCGTGTAATGAGCAAGCGGATGAGTCAGGGTAATCCTGTCTGCTTTACATAAAAATTTTCCTGACATAGTATAGACATTGATATAACTCAAATCAAACAGACTGTATTTTATTATTACTTTCTGTCTCAAACCATAAAGAGCATCGTTGTAATAATCAGATTTTAAAAACCTTATCCCCTGACTTGTAATCGTTTTAATTTCTTGCGCCAACATTAAATCATCGAGCTCTCTTTGATTTATTTCTTGTTTTTCAATGCTGTCAAGCATTTCTTTGATGCTTTTTGTTCTATCATTCGGACAGGGTAGAGAATTTTTATACTCAAGCCAACTGTTTATCATCTGTATTGTTTGCTGAATGGTTGGAACATATTCCTGATGAATTTCTGCGTGAAATTTTTCATTTCTTCTTAATCTTGCCGGCTTATTTTCTATATTTGTCCCGATGTAACTCGGTAGCAACTTTTCAAAACTTTCCTGCATTTCCAAGAAAAACCGCTCTATTACTTTAGCTCTTGCGTTATACGGATTTGCAAAAACTGTTGTTATACCCAGTTTTTCATAAATTCCTTTTAAACCAACTTCACTAAAATCATCACTGCCGACAAAATATTTACTCCTGAAGGCTCTGCCGTTATCTAAATATACAAACTGTGGGATTTTTCCTAAATTTAAAATGGCATTTCTTAAAGCCGATGCAATATTTTGCGTATTTTCTTCTATCATGATTTCATACCCAACCAGTGTTGTAGATTTCCAATCCAAAAATCCAATCAATGTTGCCCGACAGGGTTTGCCCGTAAAAGGATTTATTACTTGGAAATTTAATCTTTTTCCGTCAGCAACCAAAACTTCTCCGACTTCAATTTTAGAAATATCTCTTTTTATATGCGGAATAACATTTTCTTTCAGTACCTTTTCACCATCTCTTAAAAGTGTCCATTCATCAAAATAATTTGACTTGTACCAATTCGCAAATCTTCTGAATGTCGGCGGTGCAGGGATATATTCAGCACCCTGAGTTTTTAAAACATACTGGGTTAAAGATATGGCTTTCCCGATACTGAATTTATTTGGGTGCAAAAGCAGTTTCAAAAATATCTGCTTTTCGTGTTCTGTAAGACAAGTTCTTGAATAATCTTCATAATGGTAATTTGGAATTAAAAGTTCATAATTGTTGCTATTTCCTAAAATCCTTTTCCACCTTTGAAGTGTGCCAATTGATACTTTCCCAAGTTTTGCATAAATCTCCGGATACAAAACCTGAGCGTTATATGCACCTAAAAAATCCTTATCAAATTGTGTTTTATTCTGCTGACTTTTGCGCTCCTTTTTCCAAAGATTCAATAAATCCAATCTAGCCAGTGCAATTATTTTTGCTTTATCAGGTTTATGAAAATCTGTTGGTGCAGGAAGTTGCTTTTCCATATATGTCGGAACAATTTTTGAATAATACTTTTCCTGAAGTTCCGGTTCAATACTTGATAAAAGAATCTCAAAACTTTTCCCGCCTTTGACTGTTATTTTTCTGGTTGCATATTTGTTTTTAGCAAGCCTGATTGCTCTGGTACTTACCCCTTTGAGTTCTGCCAATTCTTTAATTGTAATGTATTTTTCTTCGTTCATTGTACTTGTATTCATCACTCAGAACTCGGAAAATTGGAACTGTTTCCGACTTATTTTGTATCATTCAGACACACTTGAAATGATAAAAAACAGAGTTAAAATGTGTGTACACAAAGGAGTTTAAATGAAAAAAGAATTAAAAGAACAACTTGAAAAATTAGAACAAAAAATGCTAAAAAGCCCTAATAATATGGACAATGGCGGAAGTCATTTCCTGTATCGTAGAGAAAGAATGATTAGATTTAAAATGCTTCAACAAAACATTCCGCAAAAAATGCTTGCAAAAAGATTAAACCTAACCGAAAGCTATATCTCAAAACTCATAACCGGAGAAAGGTACAATCAAGATTTTGAAAGGTATTTGAACAAAGTATTAGAAATAAATTATTTTTATTTATAGTATAATAAAACTATGAATAAGGTGGAAAAAATTGCATTTATAATGCCACGAGGAGCGATGTATCGCTATAAAACGGGAGCTTTTAAGCAAATGATTCGTTATGCCCCGTTAACAATACCGGCTCTAATATCACTTATTCCCGAGGATATGAATATTAAATATGAAGTTTATGATGAAGGGGTAGAGCAGATTAATCTGAGTAAGGTTGATGCGGATTTAATCTGTATAACTTCAATCACCGGCGGTTCAAGCAGAGCTTTTGAGTATGCCAAATATTTTAAATCAAGAGGCAAAACCGTTGTCATGGGCGGAGTTCATGCAACCTTAAGCCCGGATGAGTGTTTGAAACATGTTGATAGTATTCAAATCGGACTTGGAATAGAAATTTTCCCACAAATGCTCAGAGATTATAAAGCCGGAAATTTACAAAAAATCTACAAAGCAAGAGAAGATTTATGCTATGCAGATTTTCCGATGCCGAAACGAGATTGCTACAAGGATAAAAGACTTAAGTTTGTAACTGTTAACAGTGTTCAGGCAACGTACGGATGTCTGAATCGTTGTGAGTTTTGTGTAACTCCTTATTGTTCAAAGGGTTATTATCACAGACCTGTAGAAGATGTTATTGAGGAAATTAAGCACATTCCTTCAAAAACTTTTGTTTTTGTTGATCCGTCTCCTATTGAAGACGGTTACGCAAAAGAACTTTATAAAGCTATGATTCCGCTTAAAAAGCAATGGGCATCTCCAATGACAATAAAAATTGCTCAAGATAAGGAGCTGTTGGATTTAGCGGTAAAAAGCGGAATGAAAGGCTGTCTAATCGGGTTTGAAACAGTATCACAGGAAACATTGTTGGATATTAAAAAAGGATTTAATTCGGTAAACAAATTTTATAATGCGGCAAATATCCTTCACGATAACGGGGTTGCGATAATGGGTTGCTTCGTATTCGGACTGGATTGTGATGATAAAGGTTGTTTTGAAAGAACAATTGAATTTGTTAACAAGGCAAATATCGATGTGCCGAGATTTACGATTAATACGGCATACCCAGGAACTCCATATTACGAAAAGATGAAAGCTGCTGATAGAATTATCGAAACCGATTGGTCCTTATACGATTGCCAACACGTTGTAGTAAAACCTTTAAAAATGACTGTGGATGAACTTAGAGAAGGACATAATTGGGCTTGGAATGAAGCTTATAAAACAAAGAATATTATAAAGCGTCTGTCAGGTTCAAGGTCATTCCTTCACTACGCAATCGGGGCAAATATCGCCTACAAGATATATGCAAAAAATCACCATAAATATACTAAAGAAGTTATGTGTGATTATTCTGATATTACAAGACAGATTTAACAAAGTAAAATGAGACTTGTATGAGATTATTATTTATTCAACCTGAAATCGGACACAAAAAAGCTAAAAAAATAAAAGTTTCATGGGCAATGGAACCGCTTGTCGCAGCACAATTAAAGGCATTAACTCCTCAAAATGTAGAATTTATTTTTGTGGACGATAGAGTTGAAAACATTGATTATGATATAAGTGTTGACGTTGTTGCTATTACAGTCGAAGCTTATACCGCAAAACGTGCTTATAAAATAGCGTCCGAGTTTAAAAATAGAGGAATTAAAGTTGTGATGGGAGGGGTTCACGCAACTTTGTGTCCTGATGAAGTATTAGAGCATGCCGATTCTGTTATGGTCGGAGAATCCGAAGAAACTTGGGAAGTTTTTATACAAGATTTGCTGGATAATAATTTGCAAAGAATATATAAATCAGAGCACAGGCCAAAGCTTGACGGCATAATTCCTGATAGAAGCGTTTACGGAAAGAGAAAATATTTTCCTATGAAGCTTGTTGAAACAAGTAGGGGATGTGCGTTTGCTTGTGATTTTTGTTCTGTAGGTACAATGTATAAAAGATCTTGTACTGCTCGGCCTATAGAAGATGTTGTTGCGGAAATCAAGGCTACAAAAGGGAAATGGTTTTTCTTCTTAGATGATAATATCGGGGCGGATATTGAGAGAGCAAAAGCGTTATTTAAAGCCTTAAAACCTCTAAAAATAAAGTGGACAAGCCAAATAAGCACCCATGCGCTTATTGATGAAGAACTTGTTACTTTGATGAGGGAAAGCGGTTGTATCGGCGCACTTGTAGGGTTTGAGTCTTTAAGCATTCAAAATTTAAAATTTGTAAGTAAGCAGTGGAATGAAGGGGAAAACAAATATCAAAAAGTTATGGATATTTGCAGAAAAAATAATCTTATAATTTCCGGTACGTTTTTATTCGGGTATGAAGCTGATACAAAAGAGACATTTGATGCGGTACTGGATTTTGCAAACAGAAACCATCTTTATCTTGTCGGGTTTAACCAGATTATGCCATTTCCGGGAACCCCTCTTTATGCAAGGATGCAAAACGAAGGACTGCTTGTATACGACAAATGGTGGTTAGATAGTAATAACGATTTTGGAGAAGTTGTGTTTAATCCGAAATGTATGGATAGGTTCCTTCTTGCAGAATATTGTAAAGAGTATAAGAAAAGATTTTATTCTTTTGGTGCAATTGTAAAACGTGCTTTCACGCTTAAAGGAAGTTTGTTTTGTAAAGGTGCAATGCTTACTAACGGTATAATTGCAAAAATTTGTGATTTTTAAGGGGAAGAAATATGAAAATAACATTTGTACAAGTTAAAATTACTTGGTGTAAAAAAAATCATTTTTCTTGGA
The DNA here is from genome assembly GCA_950096985.1 of uncultured Candidatus Melainabacteria bacterium. Taxonomy (GTDB): domain Bacteria; phylum Cyanobacteriota; class Vampirovibrionia; order Gastranaerophilales; family Gastranaerophilaceae; genus Stercorousia. The sequence continues at coordinate 1,179 of CATNBA010000038.1, read as the reverse complement.
ATAGATTTGAACCTACAATATATGCAAAATTAAAATCTCTTGTTCCTGATGATATGGAATGCGAATTAATTGATACGCGATTTGAAGATGTTAATTATGATTTGCCAACTGACGTTGTAGTAATGTCTGTTACTACAATTAATGCAAAGTTAGCTTATGAAATTGCTGACGAGTACAGAAAACGTGGAGTAAAAGTAATTTTAGGCGGAATTCATGTGAATTTAATTCCCGAAGAAGCAAAATTACACGCTGATAGTATTGCAATAGGAGAGTCCGAGTTAATTTTCACAAAGATGATGGAAGATTTAAAAAGCGGATGTTTGCAGCCCGAGTATAAGTCTATAGGTCGTTATGATTTTAAAGATTACAAAATGGATTTATCTATATTTAAAGGTAAAAAATATTTTCCTATTCATTGTATTGAAACGAGCAGGGGCTGTATTTTCAAATGTAATTTTTGTTCTTTGGCTCCTATGTACAACCAACAGGTAATATATAGAAATCCTGATGATGTTATAGCTGAAATTAAGAATTATAAGGAACCTTTTATTTTATTTGTTGATGAGAATTTTGGGAACAACATAGAACACACTTCTGAAATTTTAAGAAAACTTATACCGTTAAAAAAGAGGTGGATTGCCCAGATGTCAGTTAATGCCTTACAGAAACCTGAATTTGTAGAATTAATGCAAAAAAGCGGTTGTTTTAATATATTTATAGGTTTTGAAACGACAAATCTGCAAGCCCTTAAAGCAATGAATAAAGCTTCTAATTTTAATCAGAAAAATTACGAAACAGCGTTAAACAATTGTATAAAATATGATATAACAATCACTGGCGGATTTATAAACGGTTATCTTGAAGATACGGTAGATACGGTTAAAGATACTTGTAAGTATGCAAATTCTTTTCAGTTCTTAAACTGTATGATGTCAAATCTTAATCCGTTTCCCGGAACTCCGATATATGATGAATTAAAAGAAAAAGGCTGGCTTTTGAATGAAAAATGGTGGTTAAGCGAAGAGTTTTATTATAATCGCAAGCCGATTTATTATACAGATAAAATTAAAGCGGACGAAATGCCTAAACAAGGCTTCTCTGCTATGTTAGAGTTTTTTGAATATAAGAATATTTTTAAACGATTTATTCATTCAAGATACAGATTAAAAATGAGATTAT
>CATNBA010000037.1 GCA_950096985.1 uncultured Candidatus Melainabacteria bacterium | reverse complement strand
ATCTTTGGGAGCTTATGCTGGTTATAGCATGAAGGGGGATAATAACATTGCTATCGGTCAGTATTCTTGTAATAATGTTAGAGGCAGTAATAAGATTTGTATAGGAGCTAATTCCGGACCGACTGCTGGTAGCGCCCTGGCATCAGCAAGCAATACAAGTAAAATAATGTTCTTAGGCGATGCAGATACTACTGTTTATATTCCAGGTAATCTTGTGGTTGGAAATGATACAGGTTTAGGTATAAATTCTGGTGCAACTGTAAAACTGAGAATGCAAGGAAATGGTGGGGATTATGCAACTCTTGAAGCTGACAACAGCAGATATGTAAGATTTAGTGATCACAATAGAGTTGGAATGAATGGAACTGTCGCTTTTAAAGACGCATTTATATACTCCGACCGTCGTTTGAAATTTGTTGGCAAAGAATTTACATCAGGGCTTGATAAAATTAGACAAATCAAAATCTTTAATTATACCTTTAAAAAAGACGAAAAGAAAACTCCACGTGTGGGTGTCATAGCCCAAGATTTGCAAAAGGTGTTTCCAAACGCAGTAAAAAAAGCTGCTGATGGTTTCCTAACCATCCGCATGGAAGATATGTTCTATGCCGTAATCAATGCAATTAAAGAACTTGATGCAAGATTAACAGCTCTGGAAAAAGAGAATAAACTGCTTAAAGAACAAAATAAAGCTTTGGATGCCAGATTAAAGGCTATAGAAGCTAAAATAAAATAAATTTTTAAAGCTCCCTTATCTTAAAGGGAGTTTTTTTTATCTTTTTTATCCATGTTTTCATGGATATGTTATTGCCCATATTTAATCGTGGACTTTTCAAACTTTTAAAATGAGTTATACTAAAAATGTGGTTAAGGTTCACGCCCATAGATGGCAAAATCGTTTACCATAATAGTCAGGGGATAGTATATGGGGTATATTCATTGCTGTGGTGCACTGCATAAAACCAGATCGTTTTGTCTTGCGCCTCAAGGTGATTTTGTAATGTGTGAAATTGATTATTTAAGTAAATGTCCGGTATGCGGGCACACGGTTGTGCAGCTTACAAGAATTGATAAAAATGACAATATTTCAATTATAAGGAAGGTCAATAAAAAAGCAAAAGAATTTTTTTCAAAATTAAAAAAATTTATTTTATATGAAGAAAAAACTGTTAAATATAACAGAGTTAATACAGGAAGTTTTTATCTGAATTATAACGAATTTGGTGTTAAAAAAAGATGTTATTCTAATCTGAAAGCCTTGAAAATCGGGCTTAATGAGAACAAATATTTAAAACTCAATCCTTAAAATTATCTTACTCTTTTGGGCGGGATCACCGCCCGCTTTTTTTAAAGGAAATATTATGAATGATTTTTATATATTTTTTAGTATGCTTATTTTAGAAACTGAAATAAAAAAGGAATTAGAATGGCATTATCTCCAAAGGAAGTAGAAGTACTGACTTTGACTGCTTTGGGCTACTCAGATAAAGAAATTGGGTTAAAGTTAAATATCCAATATGGCACTGTAAGAAGTCATGTTGATAGAATTATTCTGAAATTAAACGCCCAAAATAGAACCCATGCAGTCATAATTTATAAATTAATAAATAAAAATTGGTTAGAGGAACATTATGAAACGTATCGTAATTCACTGGACCGCAGGCGGGTATTATCCTACTGATTATGAAAAAGAACATTATCATTTTCTGATTGATAAGGATGGTATGGTTTATCGCGGGAAATTTAAGCCTGAAGATAATCTGATTTGTAAACCGGGAAAATATGCAGCACATACAGGCGGCGGGAATACCGGAAGTATAGGTGTTGCAATATGTGCTATGGCAGGGTTTAAAAGTAAAAATCAGGTTGGGAAGTATCCTATACAGAAAAAACAATTTGAAAGTACAATGGAATTTTGCGCGGAACTTGCAACTAAGTACAAAATAGAGATTAATCCGCAAAATGTTATGACACATTATGAATTTGGGCTTAAAAATCCAAAAACTACTAGTGCCGGAAAAATTGATATTACTTTTATACCGCCTTATTCTTGGGTTGACAAAAATGAGGCAGGCAGTTTTATTCGTTCAAAAATTAAATGGTATAAATTAAGGGGAAAATAATATGGAAACAGCTTATTACAATTTGGCAGGAGGGATTAATCAGTCACTTACCAAGACAGAGCTTGGGATTGATACTAAAAAGGTATACTGGTCTGATGCAGAAAATATTGAAATATTTCAAAACAGAGGGATTGTCAAACAACTTGGCAATTCTTTATTTTTAGATGTAGAAGAAGAAATTACAGGATTAGCAGAAATTTCTGCATATGATAGATGCAAAATTATTGTAACTACTGTATCAGGAAAAATTTATATTTACGATGAAGCCAGAAGTAAACCCATACTGCTTGAAAAAACTTTGGAAGGGGTCAAACCCAGATTTTTAAATTTTTTAAACGGTATACTTGTAATGACAGAAAAAGACGGGTTATTTTATATTAAAAATAACAGTTCTTATGATATTGTTGATTGTGAGTTGAAGGATTTATCCGGAGAAACTCTTGTTGACGGTGTATTTGCAGTATATAAGGGCAGAGTCTGGGTTGCTAAAGATGCAACAATATATTATTCGGCACTAGGAACATATAATAATTTTACAGAAGATGGCGATGCCGGATATATGAATGAATTTCATACCGATACCGGGTCAATTACAGCTCTTAAAACTTATAAAGACTATTTAGCAGTTTATAAAAAAAATAGTGTATATTTATTAACCGGTACAACTCCTGAAGATTTTGCCATATCTTTATTTGCTGATAAAGGAGCTTATGGACCAAATGCAATTGTAAATGTTGAAAATAAACAGTATTTTTTAAGCAATGGTATTTTTGCACTTCAACATGTCGGCGAATTAAATCAAGTTCAACTTGGCAGTGAGATTTCACTTAAAATTAAACCGGAATTCTCTTTATTTGTAAATTTAAAAGATGCACTGGGGCTTCATTATGAAAGAAAAAATCAAATATGGTACTTTTTCCCGTATAATGGCAGCGATTATCTGCATACTGTTTGGATTAACGATTATTTAAATAAAGCCTGGTATAAACGTGTTATACCACAAGATATTGTAACAGCCTGTGTTTATAATGATTATATTTATACAGCAGATAAGAACGGAAAAATTTATAAAGAAGATTTTGGGACAACTTTTAATGGCGAGCCTGTTAAATTTATGTGGAAATCACCGTTTTTATCAATAACAAGTCCTCATCACAGAAAAATGATAGATGAGTTTTATTTTTTGCTTGATACAGAATATGATAATGATTTTGATTTTTCAGTGTACAAAGATTATGACAGTGAATATTTTGATGATATAGAAAAGATTTATTCAGTTCATCAAGACCATTTAATCTGGGCAGATGACCAAACCTCAGATAATCTGCCTTGTCATTGGACACCTGATGATGCTCTTGTTCCGGTATGGCCTATCAACAAAGATACTATGGAGAAAGCTGAAATTTCAGAGTCAAATTATGCAATTCAGCTTAGTGTAAGCGGGGATTTGCTTACACAATCCTGTGCGATTATCGGGCTGCAGTTTAGAGAAATATATAATGACGATTAAAAAAACACCACTCATAGGAATACATCACTTATTAAAAGAAAGGAAAAACAAAAATGGCAGATGAAACAACAACATCAACAGCAGGGAATGCTTATTCAGCATTTATTCCAGAAATCTGGAGTCAAAAATTAAACAACATGCTTGAAAAAGAATGTGTAATGCTCCAATGTGTTAACAGAAACTGGGAAGGTGAAATCAAAAATCAGGGTGATAAAGTAAAAATTATTACTCCCGCTGAAGTTTCTATATCAACTTTAGGAACTGATGCAATTTCTTATAGCGAATTAGAACCAACGTCAATGGACTTGGTAATTGACCAGAAAAAATTCTTTGCATTTAAGATTAATGACGTTGCTCAAGTTCAGTCTAATACTGATATTATGGAAGCTCACCTTAAAAATGCAAAAAAAGCAATCGAAGAAGTTCAGGATGCTTATCTTTTATCCCAGCATGCCAACGCAGATGCAGCAAATATAGTTGGCTCAGACAGTTCACCAGTTACACTTGATAAAGCAACAATTTACTCTCAATTTGTAAAATTGGCATTATGCTTGAAAAATTCTGATGCTGTATCAGCAGGAGTAAGACCTTGGGTAATTATTAACCCAACAATCGAAAGTTACTTGTTACAAAGTACAGAATTTATCGGTGCTCATAACGTTGCTGATGAAACACTTAGAGAAGGTGCAATCGGCAGAATTGCAGGCATGGATGTTCTGGTAAGCACTAATTTGACAGATGTTTCAGGCAAATATTACGTTCTTGCAGGTACAAACGAGGCAATTACTTTTGCATCTCAATTGTCAAAAATTGAAAGCTTGAGAGATAAAGACAGCTTCTCTGATTTAGTTAGAGGCTTGTACTTATACGGTGCAAAAACAGTTCAGCCTAAAGCGTTGGCAAAAATGGTTGTCAGCAAACCTGCTGCTTAGGAGCGCGTATGCTGAATAATTTAAAAACAAAAATAAAAGAACTTGCAAAATCTGCTGTAGTCATAGCAGAAAAAACTCTCGGAAGCTGTAAAGGTCAGCAAAAAAAGAAGATGGCAATAGACTATATTACAAATCATATACCTGTTCCGCAGCCGTTTAAACTGCTTATATCACTTTTGCTTTCGTCGTTTATAGATGATGCGGTGGAATTTGCAGTTCAATATATGGAGGCAGAAAAATATGAATAATATGGAAAATATTTCATCACAAGCCGATAATCAAAATTTGGCATTGGATAATACTCTGGCGTTAAAGCAAAGAGTCGGTCGTGATATTAAATTAATTGAAAATCTTGTGCAGACAGGAGCAATGACACAAGAGCAAGGACACAATTTAGTGAATTATGTAACTCAAAAGGCGTTTGAAAAGTACAACAAAACTCAAAATGTCCAAACTCCAAATGCGCAAGCGGTCAATCCCGCAATTTTGCAAACTCCTGATTTCTTTAATCAGGATGGCAGAATTGATGTTTTTGATTATTTAAAACAAACCAATACCGATTTTGATGATGATGAAATCTCAAAAATATCTGCATTAGTCGAAAAGATTGAAAATACGGCAGTAGATAGATATTTGAGAGCACAAGAACACGAAAAAACATTAAACAGCGAAAATGAATCCGCAAAACAAAGATTACGTGCAAATGCACAAAATTCAGTTTATGACGGTGCAAAGAATTTGGTTTTTACCCGTGAACAAATCGGTAAAATGAGTGGTGCAGAATTTGCTAAGCATGAACGTGCAATTATGGACCAATTAAGAAAAGGTCTTATAAAATAGCAAAATTCAGAAATTCTTTTGGGAAAGAACAGTCTTTTTGACTGTTCTTTCTTAAAAGTATGACAGATAGGGTAAAGCGGAGGCTTTAGCCTCTTGCAAGAGTTTAAAAAGTCGTACCAATATTGGTGGAAAATGAGCGACTGGCCAATTAATAACAAGTCCGAAAATTGTCGGCGGAAAGGGTAAAAAAGTGAATTATCTTGAACTTATGAATAAATGTCTTGTAGAGTTAAATTACAAGCAGGTAGAAAGTTTTACAGAACTTACAAAAAATGACCATAAAAAATTAAAAAATATTATAAATGTTTTGAACGCAGAAATTTGCAATTCTGACAGATGGAATTTTTTACAACGCAAAGCAGAACTTACACTGCCAAAAAATACATGCGAACTTGAAAATACTGTTGAAGGCAGAATAGAAGCGCTTATTATTGACGGGATGAAATTTGATTATTATGATGATTTCGAGAAGTTTTTTGTAAACTCTCAGCCTCAAAATACGTATAGTCTTTATAATGATAAAATTTTACTGCCTTTATTTAATAAAGATAAAAAAATTGAAATTCTTTATTATACAAAAAATTGTGCTAAATCTTTACAGAATGATGAAAAATTTGCACTGGAAAATGCGGATGACATGTCACTTATTCCAGAGCCTTTTGTTGAACCGCTACTGGTTTACGGTACATGTATGAGATTAAAAGGCAACCCTCAGCATGTAAGGTTTAGTTACTGGTTAAGTATGTATAAAGATGCGCTTGCGAATATGCGTTCGCGAATATCTGCAAGCATGGACGAAACACCGTCAGTCAGAATGCACAGAAGGTAATTTTTACGTAGCACCTGCTCGCGGGCAAAAAAAACAGGAAGTTTAAAATTCATTTCCCCTCCTGTTAAGATTTACACTAGCCGAAATATAAATAGCATGACTATTATACAATTTATTTTTAGAAAAGACAAATAATACAAAGAATTGTTAAGAAAAGTACATAATGAAACAGTTAACTAATCAGCAAAAAAAATTCGTAACAGAATATATAAAAACATTAAATGGCGAGCTTTCAGCGCAAAAAGCCGGTTATAAATCCAAAGATTTAAAATTAACAGCATCTGAACTTTTGTCAAACGAACTTGTAATAAAAGAAATCAGAATGCAGTTAAAAAATCAGATTTCATCTTTGCGTGTTAATAAAGGTTATGTAATACAAAAGTTATTACAAATTGCCGAATTTTCGCTAGAAGAAGAGGATATTTTGGATAAAGACGGGTGTTTTACCGGTAAGAAGAAACTTCGCGACACCTCAGCCGGCTTGAAAGCTCTTGAAAGTTTGTGTAAATATCTGGGATTTTATACGGATAAAATCGAGGACGGTTATAAACAGGCAAAAATAATAACAATCTCAAACCTTGACGACAGCAAAATATAGGTATATTATACATTTATGAAAAAATTTTTGTTACTATTAATATGTATAATATTTTGTCCGTTAGCATTTGGCGAGGATATACCACCCAATGGATGCGGTTATGAACTTACTAAAGAAACCAATCCTATCTATTGGGGTTATATGGAAGATTATGGCGCAAAGCTGAAAGAAGCTTTGGAAGCTAAAAAGATGTTTCGACTTCGTGGCATGGGTGCATCATATAGATTTTTTATAACCCGTGACGGCGAAATCAAGGATATGGAGATATCAACCTACCAAAACGAATATTTTAATAAAAAAGTAAAAGAGATAATATTATCTGTTGAGCCTTTGCCGTTTCGTGAAGGTATGAATGTGGATGAAATGCAATTTAGTGTATACTTGGGCTATGAACGTTATGATGAGATAAGTGTTGGTATAGGTTCATTTAGAAATAAAGACATATTTTTTGTAACACTAACTACTAAAAAATAATAATAAAAAAATAATAAATATATTAAATAACTAAACCGCTTTTAAAAAAGCGGTTTAGTTGTAATGGAAAAGAAAGGAGAAGTGTATGGCACAAATAAGTGCAAATGAGTACAAAGAATTGTGTGCTCAGGCAAATGACATGATAAAAAAACCTAAAGGTGAAAGTGCAGGCAATGGCTGGGTAAAGCTTGACAGTAGCCCAAAATCACGCAGTAACTTTAAAGCTGTTCTTTATCAAAAAGGTGACCAGTATGCTCTTTGTTTTGTCGGTACTGACAAATTCAGTGCTAAAGACCATGGCGCAAATTTGAAAATGGGGATTACAGGTGATAGTAAACAAATCCAAGATGCAAAAGATTTTATGTTTCAAATGCAGAGAAAACATGATCTTACGCCTCAAAATACCGTTTCCATCGGTCATTCGGAAGGCGGGACTGAAGCTACGCATGTGGGTTTGGAAAACGGGTTAAAAACGGTTACCTTTAATGCTTACGGGGTTCATAAATCTAAACTGCCTAAAGATGTTGATTTGAATTTGGTTACAAACTATCGCGATGCGCATGACCCTGTGTCCAAGATGCATGCAAATGTAGGAACAACATATATTACACCAAGCACGCAAAACTGGTTTATGGCTAAAACTCCATTCGGGTCAATTCAATCACATGGTATTAACAATATGGGTGATTGTGATAATGCAGTTTCTTTACAGGAATATAAAAAAAATAATCCGTGGTTTTTAGACAAGATTTCGGATGCTGAAATATCACGCGAAAATATTGCGCAAATGGACAATAAATTATTTTCAATTTATGAACCGGAAATAGATAGTCGAATGAAAAATGACGAAATATATTCTTCAACACAATTAGCATCCGGTGGAAAGGTTTATGTTGAAGGATATACAAGAGGCGACGGGACAAAGGTTAGCGGATATTACAGAAGAACAGTACAAGTATAATAGGAGAAACGGAGGCTTTATCCTCTGGCGGTAACATAGAAAGTCGAACAAATAACGACGGAAAGGGCAAAAAAATGAAGGGAAACGATGCAGAACAGATGCTTTTGAATAACGCATCTTTAGAAGATTTAATCAAGATGAAAATTGAAAAAGAATTTATGGCAGATTTGGAAAAAGCAAAAGAAAAACCAAAGAAAAAAGTGTATACAGATATTAAAGATTTGCCTAAAAGTATGATTTTCTCAAAAAATTCTGTATTCAGATACTTTAACAGGAATACTAAGTGCGAAACGTTTATTAACGGAATTCAGGCTGAGGCATTAATAGGACTTCAAAATCAGGTGAGAGAAAATATGCTTAAAGGTAACTTAAGTGCTTTCACTACTGATAACGCATATGTAAAATTTGATAAGGCGGAATTTTAAAGATGCCTAAATTTTTAAATCCGTTTGAAAAACCTGCTTATTTTGAGCAGGCTTTATTTTTATATATTAAATATTCGAGATTTTTGGATGACGATTATGCCCAAAACGGGCAATCTGTTTACGATTATTTTTTTAATCTCGTAAACAATACTTTGTTTTTTGTGGTTGTTGAAGATGATATTGTGAGTGGGTTTATTTATCTTGACAACTTTACGGGAAATGATGAAAAACTTCACAGTGCTGAAGTTACGACTTGTTTTGATAAGCGTTTTTGGGGCGGTTATACAAAAGCGTGCGGAAAAATTTTTCTTGAACATTGCTTTGAAAAATACAAGTTTGAAAAAATTAAAGCACTCGTTTATCCGGAAAATTTTCGGGTGAAAACTCTTTTAAAATCAATAGGATTTCAAAAAGAGGCATTACTAAAACATGAAACCAGGAAAAATAACAAATTGCAGGATATAGAAGTGTATGCCTGCATAAGAAAGGATGAAAAAAATGAAGATTGAAACAGAAGATTTAACACAAAATTTATCTCAAACAGATGAAAAATTTTTAGTAAGCAGTATTGTAGACAAGTATGACAAATTTAATGACCACAGAAATTTACAGCTTACAGATATAAAACTTATTCGTGATGCAATTTATAATTCTGATGTGCCGAAAGTTAATGCTTGGGACAGCAAAATTGAACTGCCTGATATATATGAACTTGCGCAGACATTAAAATCACATATCAGTCAGAGTTTGTATTCTCATCCTGATGCAATGTTTGATGTTTCGGGTACAACTCCGCAAACTCAAGCCTTTGCAAACAGGCAGAAAGCAATGCTTGTAAATACTTTTGAACAAATGAATATTGAAAATGAAATCGAAAAAGTAGTTGACGGCATTGTCGAAACCGGAGAGGCTACTCTTTTTGTCGGCTGGGAGACAAAATTTAAATCTGTAAGACGTGTTAAAACACTTCAGGAGCAGGAATTATATCCAGATAAAAACAACTTTATTCTTGATGACAAGGTCGTTTATGATAACGCAAAAATTAAATACATAAAAGCGGAAGATTTTGTATTTGACAAATACAATCGAAATAACTGGGATGCTTGTGCAAAAATTTACAGAACATATTCAACGATTGATGAATTATTTTCTGATAAATCAAATAACTTGTTAGATGACAGAAAATTGGAAATACTGAAAGGAGTGGTGGCAGGTAAAAAATTCAGAAACAATGAAGATATTGGAGTAGACGGCAACAAGCTGGAAATTTTAGAGTTTTGGGGTGATGTAGAAATTGCAGACGGAACTTTATTAAAAAATCGTTTAATTGTAGTTGCCGGCAGACGGGAAATTATCAGATGTGAGGCAAATCCGTTTGTAATAAATCCGTTTATACATGCAAATATTATAGAATCACCTCAAACAGGCAGAGGGATTTCGCCATTACGTGTTGCGTTAATTTTAAATACTCTTGCATCAACTATTTTAAACAAACAGATTGATGCACTTGCATTAATGATGAACCCGCCTTATCTTGCACCTAAAGGCTGCTTTAAAGGTCAGCAGGATGTAAAACCGGGTAAAATTATCGAATACGATTCAGCATTAATGTCAACTGCTCCAATGCCTTTGAGTTTTGATAAAGCAATGGTCGGATGGGATTTCTTGAACTATTTTAAATCTACAATTGAAAGTGCAACGGGAATTTTCAAAAATATGGCAGGGAATTTGCAGTCTGCCGAGCGTACGGCAACCGAACTTAATTATTCCGTAAGCGGGCAAGAGGCAAGGTTGAATATGATGCTTGATGCAATTAACCGTAAAATTATTGTTCCTATGGTTGAAAAAACAGCCGAAATTATTTCTTACTTTAAATTAGGCAGAGAGTTAATCGGAGTGAATGACCGAGGCAGAACAAGTTTTCTTGAAATTGATGATGAGGTTAGAAACGCGAATTATGTTTATCGTTACGGTGACCGAAAAGCAACATTTGAACGTAAACTTCGTCTAAAAGAACTTTTTGAAGTCGTCCGTTCGTTTGCACAAGTGCCTGAAGTTGAAGAACGAATTGATTGGCTTGAATGTTTCAAATTTGCGCTTGAACAATACGGTATTGAAAATGCTAATAATTTTTTGTTAGATGAGAAAAATAATCAGAAGAATTATATACAAAATTAATTTTTTTGTATATAATATTAAAATGAA
>CATNBA010000036.1 GCA_950096985.1 uncultured Candidatus Melainabacteria bacterium | reverse complement strand
GTTTTTGTATTATTGTATTTCAATTATACTTTGAGCAAATATAATTTAAAAAAAGGGAGTAAGGAAAAATGAAATTTGTTGTAAAAAAAGAAGATTTATATAATGGAATTAAAATTGTTGAAAGAGCTACATCTATAAAAGCTTTACAACCCGTATTAATGAATATTTTAATTGAAACTATTGATAAAGGTACAATTAAACTTGTTGCAACAGATTTAGATTATACAGTGATAGCAGAAGTTGATGCACAGGTGGAAGAAGAAGGTAAAATTACACTCCCTTCAAAAACATTGAATGAAATTGTGTCAAAATTAGGCGATAAACTAATTACTTTTGAAATGGTGGAAGGCGGAACTTCTGTTAATATAACCTGCCAGAATTCAAAGTTTGATATTATTGGTATATCAGCATCAGAATTTCCTCCTGAATTTTCTAATATTCAGGTAAAAGATGAAGAAGGTTTTGAAATAGAAATCAGACCGTTTGTAAAAGCTGTTAAACAGGCTGGTTTTGCTGCCGCAAGTTACGAAACAAGTAACTTGCTATCAGGTATTGTATGCGATATTTCATCAAATGTTATGGAAATTGCATCTACAGACGGAAACAGACTTGCAAGAGTTCGTGAAACTATTGATAATAAAGAAAATCATGCAAAACAGCTCATTATTCCTTCAAAAACATTGAACGAATTTATTAAAATGAGTTCGTTTATTGACGAAGATGCTGTAAAAATTTATACTGAAGATACAAAATTAATTATTAAATCAGAAAAAACAATTACAATTTCAAGACTTCTTTCAGGTCAATTCCCTAAATATAACCAGTTAATACCTCAAGAAAGTCCCAAAGAAGCGTTGGTAAATGTATCACAAATGATTTCTGCTCTTGAACGTGTATCAATTATGGTTAACGAAAAAACAAGTATCGTTAAACTGGAATTTGGTCATAACAATTTGAAACTTACTGCCGATACTCCTGATTCCGGTAAATCAGAAGAAAATTTGGATATAGATTATACCGGCGAAGAACTAACAATCGCATTTAATTATAAATTTGTCTTGGAAGCATTGAAAAATATAGACAGCGATGTTGTAAAAGTAGGTTTAAACACCGCACTTTCTGCAACAATGTTTAGACCGAATAATGAAGAAGATTATGTCTGCTTGATTATGCCGGTTCAAATCCGCTAATTATTAATAGAAAAATACACATCTTTCAATCGTTTTTTACTAATATGTGTGTATAGCTGAGTTGTGGAAACATTGCTGTGCCCGAGAAGTTCTTGGACAACTCTTAAATCTGCGCCGTTTTCTAATAAATGTGTGGCAAAACTGTGACGCAGCGTGTGAGGTGAAATTGTTTTATGTAAATTTTTACCTTGATTATGAATAAATGTGTAAACTTCCTGACGTGTTATTTTTTTACCTTTGTTGTTAATCATAAGATTTTTTGTTTTAAGATTATATTTATTAATTAAAAAATCACGTTCAGGCAGATAATTTTTTATTGCAATCGCTGCTTTTTTTCCCAGTGGTACAATTCTGTCTTTTGAACCTTTACCTGTGCATTGTATAAATTTACCTTTTAAGTCATAATCATTAATTTTCAAGTTGGTTAACTCTGAAACTCTAAGACCGCAACCGTATAATAGTTCTATTATTACAGTTTCAAGTTTGGTCAGATTTTGGTTTAAAATATCTTCGATTTCAGCAATACTAATGACTTTCGGCAGTTTTTGCGGAAGTTTTGGCTGTTCTACGGTTAATGCCGGATTTGTTTTTATAATTTCGTTTATGTTTGCCCAATTAAAAAATCCGCGCAAAGATGCAATTTTTCTTGTAATACTTGTTGGAGAATATTTTTTTTCATGAAGATTTCTGATATATGAATTAATTTGAGTTCGCTGAATATTTTCAGGCTCAATATCATTACAAAAAAAGAAAAAATCTGTTAAATCTCGCCTGTATGCATCAAGAGTGTTTTGCGAAAGTCCTTTTTCAATTTCCAGATAATCAAGATATTCAGATATTATTTGCATCACTAGATTATACTACATATTAAGGATAATGACAATCTTATTTTATATGATATAATAATGAACAAAACGATATGTTTATCGTTATATTAATGTATAGGAGAATTAAAATGATTAAAAGAATATTATCTTTATTTATAGTAATGATTATGACAAGTTTAGCGGTACTTGCAGATGATGCACAAGAAGCTTTAAAATTCTTTAACAGCTACGTAGCTGCAGCAAATTCATACAGTCCGACTGTTGCAACAATGTATTCACCAAACGCTAAAATTATCAGACAAGTTATAAAACCGGATGGAACTCTTGTAAACGTTGATACTGATACTGCAACTTATATTAAACAAATGAAATTAGGTCAGGCAGGTGCAAAACTTAGAGGCTACAAAAATACTTACACTAATGTTTCCGTAGCTAATGCAGGTAATGGCGCATATAAAGTTAGTTCTTTAAGACAACCGTCAGGTGAAAATTATAAGTTAAAAACATATATGATTGTTAAAAAAGAAAATGGCACCTGGAAGATTACCGAAGAAATGATGCAGACAAAAGTGCAGACATTCTTAAAATATGCAAAGAAATAACTATGCTAACAAAATTCAGATTTTTAACAGCGGGAGAAAGTCATGGGAAATACTTAACCGCAATAATAGAAGGAATTCCGTCAGGGTTTGAAATAGACCCTGACTTTATCAATGATGAACTTAAACGCCGTCAGGGCGGATATGGCAGAGGCGAAAGGATGAATATTGAAACAGACACTGTTGAAATTACATCAGGTGTTCGTTTTGGAAAAACTCTGGGCTCACCCGTTACACTTGTAATTCAAAATAAAGATTACGAAAACTGGCAAAAAATCATGAGTATTTACTCAAAAGATTTTACTGACGAAAAATCCTTTACAAAATGTCGTCCGGGGCACGCTGATTATGCAGGAAGTATAAAATATGGTGCAAAAGATTTAAGAGATATTCTTGAGCGTTCCAGTGCCCGCAAAACGGCAATTGAAGTTGCTGTCGGTGCGGTTGCAAAACAGATTTTGAAACAATTTGATATAACTTGTTCATCAAGAATTTTGCAGATTGGAAATGCAAAAGAAGATTTTTGTACAGAAATTGACAAAGCAAAAGAACTTGGCGATACATTGGGCGGAAAGTTTGAAGTTATATATGAAAATTTACCTGTAGGTCTTGGCTCTCATGTTCATTGGGACAGAATGCTTGATGGAAAGATTGCACAAGCAGTGATGAGTGTACCGGCTGTTAAGTCTGTTTCTATAGGTAACCATCATGCATATAAAATGTATGGAAGTGAATATCATGACCAAATGTATTTGAAGGACGGCAAAATTGTACGAAGTACAAATAATGCAGGCGGTCTGGAAGGTGGTATGACAAACGGTGAACCATTGGTAGTTTCTGCTGTTATGAAACCAATTCCAACATTAAGAAAATCATTAAAAACTGTTGATTTATTAAATATGACCGAATGTGAAGCTCATTTTGAGCGTTCAGACACTTGTGCTGTGGAGGCATGTTCGATTGTAGCAGAGGCTAGAATTGCCTGTGTGCTTGCAGATGAATTGCTTTTAAAATTTGGCGGCGACAGCTTAGATGAAATAAAAAAAAGATAAATATATTATGGGTTGACAACCCATATATTTTATGTTATAAAATATGTGGGGTAAATGTATATTTATAAGTCTTGTTATTCGACAAGACTTTCTTTTTGGGAGGTTCAGCCTGCACACACCCATTGTGTGTTGGAGAGATTTTATAGAGGAATTCCGTTTCTATATTTGGTTTTGGTGTAATTGTAAACATAATGTAACAAACTAAATTATTTTCTAAAGTTTTTTCATTTTATGACCGAGATAAAAATTACGGACAATATGAAATACAATTGGAGGTAATTTTTTAGATGAATTCGAAATTAGAGACAGCAATCGACAGTAATGTTATTGCTAATGGCATTATGCGTGACATTATTGATGTCGACCGAATGGAAAAAATGCTGGAATGTGAGCTTAGTTCATCAGATTTGTTCAGAATTGATTGTGCAATTTTATCACATTTAAGAGATACAAGAGATTTTTCAAGAGATTTACTAGAGCAGTTAGAAGTTGGAATATTTGAAACTGAAGTTGTTAAACCCCAAAAATCATTTGAAATGGATATGCAGAATATTCAACAACAAGCTATGATGGATATTACTCTGCCGCTTCAACAAATGTTTGATGATATGTCGGGTTTTGTGTTAGAAGCGTTAAATTAAAGGAGTTTGAATGAATATTAATGAAATGTTAGAAATTGACTATTCTAAAATGACAGTCTTAGATAATGTGTCAGAAACAATAATTTTGTCACAAGAATTGCTGGATAAATATGCAATAGTTATTGATGAAACCAAAATTGAAAAAATAATTGCAGAAATGCCTCAGGCTCATACAATGACTTTAGAAGAAAAACTGCAATATATTAAGAAAATTCTTGATTACGACGTAACAGAACCTATTAAAAATTTGTTTGATGACGTTTTGAGTTTTGTCAGTAAATTATAAAAAATGAGGATATAATCCTCATTTTTTTTCAGATCTTTCTCTAACAGATATTTTGATAGGAGTTCCAAAGAAACCGAAAGCCTCACGTAATTTGTTTTCAATGTAGCGTTTGTAATGGTCTTTCATTAAATCAGCGTTGTTAGCAAATATCACAATATGCGGCGGTTGAACACCTGTTTGAGTTACATACATAATCTTTAATCGCTTGCCTTTTGAAGAAGCAGGAGGATTTAGCATATAAGCCTCTTTTATGATTTTGTTCAGCAAACCTGTTGAAATGCGTTTTGTGCACTCTGCATAAACATTTTCAGCCTCTATAAAGATTTGGTTTAATCTTTGTTTTGTCATTGCAGAAATATAAATTTTTGGTGCATATTCAAGAAACGGAATATCATTTGCAAGTTTTTTGTTATATTGATTGATAGTGTTTGACTGTTTATCTTCAATCAAATCCCATTTGTTGATTGCAATAATAATACCTTTTCCAGCTTCTGTGATAATAGATGCAATTTTTTTGTCCTGATCAGAAATTCCTTCTTTTGCATCAATAACCAGAAGTGCAACATCGCAATCTCTGATTGAACGTATTGCTCTGTCTACTGCAAACTTTTCAACACCCCAGTCGACTTTAGCTTTTTTTCTAATGCCTGCTGTGTCGACTATTATAAATTCTCTGTCTTTATAAGTAATTGAGCTGTCAATACTATCGCGTGTTGTTCCGGAAACATCAGAAACAATAACGCGGTTTTCGTTTAATAAAGCGTTTACAATTGAAGATTTTCCCGCATTCGGTCGTCCGACAATTGCAATTTTAATTGTATTATCTTCTTCTTGTTCAATGTCGCGTTCAAAATCTTCTGTCACCAAATCTAAAAGGTCGCCGACTCCGCCAGAGCCGTGAAGTGCCGAAATTCCTATCGGTTCACCGATAGCAAGCGAGTAAAAATCGTTTACCATAAGCAAGCTTTCTGGATTATCAGATTTGTTAACCGCTAAAAATACAGGTTTTCCTGACTGGCGCAAGATGTTTGCAATATCGTAATCTACAGGATTAACACCTTCTTTTCCGTCAACGATAAAAATTATTTTATCAGCCTCTTCGCAAGCAATTTTTGCCTGATCAAATATTGAAAGCATAATTTCATCTTCGTCACCGGGAATAATTCCGCCGGTGTCAATAACTGTGAAAATTTTATTTTGCCATTCGACATCAAAATAAATTCTGTCGCGTGTAACTCCGGGTAAATCGTCAACGATAGAGTTTCTTGTACCTATCAGGCGATTTACGAAGGTTGATTTTCCGACATTTGGACGTCCTACTATTGCTACAATCGGTTTTGACATTTATTAATCCTTTATTTTTTTGCGCTTTTATCGGCAAGTTCTGAGTCTAATCTCAAGAATACTGGTTTGATATCTTCTTTTTCGATTAGTTTACCGACTTTAATACTATCTATTGTCAAATTATCAAGTTTTGTACCCAAATCAAATGATAATTGTCGTGCCATATCTTTTGCAATATTCGGACAGTACGGGTAAATTAATGCTGCGATTACACACATTACATCAAGTAC
Source organism: uncultured Candidatus Melainabacteria bacterium (assembly GCA_950096985.1). Classification (GTDB taxonomy): domain Bacteria; phylum Cyanobacteriota; class Vampirovibrionia; order Gastranaerophilales; family Gastranaerophilaceae; genus Stercorousia. The sequence continues at coordinate 4,785 of CATNBA010000036.1, read as the reverse complement.
GTTTGTTAAAACTTGTCCGCACTCAACCATTTTTTCTTCTTTTGCCAAAGTCCAAGGTGCGTTATCCTGAACATATTTGTTTGTTGCATCAACAAGCGAAATTATTTCTAAACCTGCTTCTGCAAGTTCAAAGTTGTCAAAGTGGTTTTTAACGATTTGAACTGTTCCTAATGCTTTTTTAGCTAAAGGATTTTCAGCCTTAAATTCAGCTTTAACTTCGCCGTCAAAATATTTCACAAGCATTGAAAGAGTTCTGTTCAAAAGATTTCCCATGCTGTTTGCAAGGTGTGCATTAACTTTTTCTTTAAAATCGTCATCTGAATAGTTTCCGTCACGTCCGCAAGGAGCAGATGTTGCCATATAGTATCTGAACGCGTCAGGATTTTCCATATTAAAGTTTTCCAATACAGATGTCGGAGAAACTACGTTGCCCAAAGATTTTGACATTTTAGTTTCGTCAATCGTAATCCAGCCGTGTGCAAAAATGTGTTTTGGCAAAGGTAAATCCAATGCCATCAAAAATGCAGGCCAGTAGATACTGTGGAATTTCAAAATATCTTTACCGATTACGTGAACATCACACGGCCAGTATTTTTTGAAATCATCAGAATTCTCATCATAGCCCAATGCTGTAATATAGTTTGAAAGTGCATCAATCCAAACATAAATTGATTGTTCGTCGTCGCCCAAAACATCAATACCCCATTGAACATTTGATTTTGCACGTGATACGGAGATGTCTTGAATATCTTCCAACTGGTTCAAAACTTCATTAGCTCTGAATTCAGGCAGAATAAAATCAGGATGGTCTTTAATATGTTTGATGATTGCATCTTTGTATTTTGAAAGTTTAAAGAAATAATTTTCTTCTTTTACAACTTCGGGTTTTTTCAAGTGGTCGGGACAAAGTCCGTCTTCTGTCAAATCTTTAGGGTTCAAGAAGCATTCACAGCCCTGACAGTACAAACCTTCATAAGAGTGTTTGTAAATGTCGCCCTGTTTCAATAATTTATCAAAAATATGCTGAACTGCAGCTTCGTGGTAATCGTCAGTAGTTCTGATAAATTTTGTATAATCAATATCCAAAGCTTTCCAGGCATTTTTAAACTTTTGAGAGTTTTCGTCGCAAAGCTCTTTCGGGCTCTTTCCTTGAGCTGCTGCGGTTTTTTGGATTTTAATCCCGTGTTCGTCAGTACCTGTCAAGAAATAAACATCATCACATCTTTGTGAATAGTGTCTTGCAATTACGTCAGTTAATATTTTTTCATAGGCGTGACCGATGTGCGGAGCGCCGTTTACATAATCTATTGCTGTTGTTATATAATATCTTTCCATTTTTTATCTCTCCTAAAAATAATTTTATCACAAAAATTATTTTCTTTTAAAAATTACGTATCCGGCTGTAATTTTAGCCGGTTCAATATAGGTATAATTATCTTTTACAAAAGAACAAAAATCTAATGCATAATCTTTACAAATATATTCAAAATAATAATCTTTCATGTTTAAGTTGTTAAAAACAATGTATTCGGGTTTGTTATTATTAAAATGTTCAATAATTTTATCCTCTCCGAATGTTTCAACATAAAGTGGAAGCATAGAATTATAAAATCCGTCAGATTGTCTGTCAGTAAGGAAGTTTATTATCATTCCTTCCGGAAAAATTACAATTTTGTCTGTTGAATATGTATTTTTATTTATAAATTCAATTAGTGACTTACTTTGATATGCAGTATTTGAAAATGTATATATATTTCCTTTAGGTGTAGTTATTTTTGATTCCGGCAAATTAACGTTACTAAGCCAAATAAGAAAACTTAATACTAAGATATAAATTGCAGTAATTTTTTCAAACCTGCGCGGAAGAAGGGACAACAACGCAATCAACAAAATTGAAACATAATATGTGCCGTAACTTCCCATAATCAATACCCAAAAAACTTTTGCACTTACTAAAAGTACGGAAACCGTTAACAAATTCCAATTTTTAAACCAAATTGCAATAAAAAGCAAAATCGGCAAAAATCCGAACATTAATTTTGCATCAAAAAACCAAATTGCCAAAATAAAAGAAATAATTGTGATTATTTTTTTATTTTTCCATGTGCCCAAAAGTATTCCGCCAAAAGGAACTGCGAATTTTAAAAACAAAACCAAATCCATTAATAAAGCTTTTGGATGAAAATATATTCCGCTGTTTTGGTAAAAATAAGTCAAAGTCTTGCTTTTTGCCATATCTTTTACAATAGTGAGCGAATGTATTAAATCAGAAATCTGCAAACCTTGTGCAAACAAAATTCCAAAACTTAAAATCGGTACAGAAACAAAGCTCAACAAAGCTTTCCGGTCTTTTTGCTTAAAGATTAAAAACAAAATAACAAATCCGTAAAGCAAAAAATCGTATTTGCAGGTTATGCAAACTCCCGCCAAAAGAGCCGAAAGCCAAAGCTTATCCTTTATAAAATAAAGCGAATAAATAAACGCAATCAGTCCGTATAAAACTGCCCACGAATACGGAAAATGAAAGTTAAATATGCTTGTTGTAGTTACACCGATTGCAATCGTAAAAATTCCGAGCGAAAAGCTCAAAAACTTTGATAAATAACGGCTTGCCAAGAGATATACACCGCTTACAGTCAATAGCGAACAGACCGCCCCTGCACCAAGCAGTGTAGAAAGTTTTGCGCCGAAAATTTTGTATAAAACCGCATTAATCTGGTAAGCCAACGGACCGTAAATATTAAATAAATCCTTATATAAAACATCGCCTGCGAGAATTCTTTCAGGATAATAAACCTCGCGTCCGAAATCAATCAGCCAACCCGAATAATGTCCCAAAAATATTGTCAAACCCGCTATACACAAAATCCACAAAATTATAAGATATTTATTCATATTACAAAATTTAACAAATAATCACGCAAAAAGCAATTTTTATGAAAAATAAAACTTTATATAAACAGGTAGTAATTATAGGTATGGTTATGTCAAGCAACTGGGCAAGTAATTTAGATATGTTAGCGCAAAACGGTGTTTTGGATTTTGACGCTGCATCATTTGTAACAGGTCAAGCTCCAAGATATGTCGGTGCACCGTCACTTCCGCCATCACCTTATGTCGGACCACCGCTTCCGCCTGCTCCTGCTCTCAGTCAGCCTCAGGTAGATGAGTTTCATCAGAAAAAAGCTAAAATCCCTACAAAAGAAGAACAAAACAAAGATTACATAAAAAATCCGACCTGGAAAAAATTGCTGTTTGGTGCTCTTGCAATAGGAGCTGTCAGTGTTGGGATTGTAAAATTAAAATCATTAAACAAATTGACAAAAAATCTTTTTAATAAAATCAGCTTTAAATCAGCAAAAAAATTTATTGTTGATAAAGGAAAAATAGTTTCTGACTTTTTCAAAAACGGCTGGAATAAATTTACAAACTTATTTAAAAAGAAACCATAAAAAAAGCTCCCATATTGGGAGCTTTAGTATATTATTGAACAGCTATCGAATGTCCGTTTGTCATTTTATTTAGAACTTCTATTGCTTTTTTCAGCTGAACATCATTTTTATTTTTAACATCTTCTTCTGTTAATTTTACTTCGATGTCAGGTGTAATACCTTTTTTGTTAATATCTGTACCGTTTGGTGTTAAGTATTTTTGGATTGTGATATTCACACCTGCGTCATAAGGAAGTTTGTTAATCTCTTGAACAAGCCCCTTACCGAAAGATTGTTCACCTATGATTACAGCTCTGTGGTTATCTTTCATCGCACCTGAGAAGATTTCCGATGCTGATGCAGAACCTTTATTAATGAGTACTACTACAGGTTTTTGTGTGTAAGTGCTGTGTGATGCCCTTTGAGTTTCTTTGTAACCATCTCTGTCAACTGTGCTTACAATTGTTCCGCCATCTAAAAACATATCTGAAATATAGATTGCGTTTGTCAAAAGTCCGCCTGGGTTTGAACGAAGGTCAATAATAAACCCTTTTTTATTTCTGTTGTTATTCAAGATTGCGCCGAATTCACTTGCCGCATTTCTGCTGATAAATGAGCTTAATCTGATATAACATAGGTCATCAGGCATATTAACTTCTGTAGGAATTTTTTGTGAAATTGATTTAATTTCGATTTCTGCACGGGTGATTGTATAAGTTTTTGGCGGATTATCTTTGCGTTTTACAAGCAAAGTGACTTGAGTGCCTTCTTTACCTCTGATTTTATCAGCCGCTTTGTCAACCGTAATACCTTTTGTACTTGTGCCGTCAATTTCTAAAATTTCGTCATCAGCTAATAATCCTGCTTTTTCAGCGGGTGTGTCTTCAATCGGCGCTATAACCATTAATTTGCCGTCTTTTACACCGATTTGTATACCGATACCTTTTAGTGACCCTTTAATTGAGCTTGTTTCATCAGCAAATTCTTTAGGGTCTAAAAATTTTGTATACGGGTCATTCAAGCTTGCGACCATTGTATTAATTGCAACATAAGCATCTTCGTTTGTTTTAATTTGATTATCATATTTATGGCGCCATTTTGCCCAGTTCTGGTCATTGTTTGTTTGGTCAACGAACTTATTGTTAATTAATCTCCAAACATTGTCGTATAAATCAACAGGACCGTAAGCAAATACGTTATCCCTGATGACCCAGCCGGATAGGAACAAAAATGCCCCAAAAAATATAATGCTTTTCTTCATAATTTTTCTCACTATTTCCTCCAAAAACTCTTAATTTTTTTCTACCTTAACTATTAAGATGTAATTTCAATAAAAAAGTTTCCAAAAATTAAA
>CATNBA010000035.1 GCA_950096985.1 uncultured Candidatus Melainabacteria bacterium | reverse complement strand
AAATGTTATCAAAATAGTCTGAAAAGTCGGTTTTAATAAAATGAGCAATTTTATTTAAATCAGTATTTGTACTCAAATCAAAAGGACAGGATTTTTCTCCGTAAAACCTGCGTGGTTTGAGTTTTATAGATGTGGTCAATCCGCGGGGAAGACAATTAGAACCAAGGGAAACTATATGATAGTTTGCTTTTTTAAATCGGATGTAATCAGAAAACGTAAACCAGTATAATGCATCACGGTAAAATATACGCTGTTTATATGGCAAAAAGCAAGTCAGTACTTTGCAAATAAATTTTTTTGTGCGTTGTAGATAGAACACAAATCACCTTTCTTTATGATTATTAACTAACAATGATTAAAATTAACTGGAAAAACTCAAAAAAAGAAATTACCATACTGTTAATATGATTAACAGCAAAAGCATAAAAAAAATATTTGGAAATAATCTTAGAAAACTTAGAATAACAAAAGGATTAACTCAGGAACAATTGGCGGAAATGCTTGATATGCAAGTACAATCAATTACGTTTATTGAAAATGGTAGAACTTTTGTTTCAAGTGAAGTAATAGCAAAAATCTGTAATTTTTTTGATGTATCACTAGAATTTATGTTTAAACCTAAATTCTTGGAGCAAACAGACAAAGCTGAAAATTTAAAAAAAGAAATTATTCAAATGATGTCTGATTGCGATGATAAAATGCTGACCAAATATCGTAATATACTTTTTGTTTTGAATGAATAATTACATATTACCCTCCTTTTATTAATAAGATGTCTCGCTCATGAGACATATAATAAAATATTTTTTCATTCAAGTCAAGATAATTATAATAATATAATGATTTATAAAGATATAATAAAACCATTATTATCATTAAATCAGTTTACCGTTGAAAAATTAGCTCAAGAAATGTCTGGGAGATTGAATAAAAAATATACTCGCAGTAGCTTAAACGGTAAATTTTCAAGAGATACTCTTTCTATGAAAGAGTGTCAAACTATTGCTGAAATTTTGGATTATCATATAGAATTTATTAAAAATAAAAAATAATTATCCTTGACAAATCTAATATAATCGTAAATAATATAAATGTAGGGCGAAGCTCCTAAGAGTTAAGGATGCCTTAGAAGCTCTCTGCACCCTACGATTTGACTAATAATTTTAATGCTACTAAAAGTAAATCAAATGCTATTAGTAGCATTATTATTTTATTTTTAAATTTTAATCTTCTTTTAGCTTTTTAATAAACAACATCAAAGGTATTACTGCAAAACAAAGAAGTCCGAATATTCTGAATGAATCAATGAATGCCCACAGTGTAGACTGCTTTATAAGTTGTCCGTACTGTGAATATTGCGCCATATACTGTGCAACTGAACCTTCCGTATATTGCATTAAAGCTCCCGCAGTAGATTGAACTCTTTCAATAAATGCAGGATTAAGCTCATGCATTTTTCCAACCAGCATATTCTGGTGAACTTGGGCAAAACGTGTCAGCATTGTTGCAACTAAAGATGTACCAATTGCACTGCCTATGTTTTTTAAAAGGTTTTGAATACCGGTTGCATTTGTCATTTGGTCGTTTCTCAAAGTTGCAACAGATAAGTTCATAATAGGAACCATTGAAAGTCCCATACCCAACCCCATAAAGTAATTCGGAATTGCAATATTCATATTGGATATTTGTAAGTTTAATGAACCGAATACCAAGCTTGAACCACCAATTAGTGCAAGACCGATTACAACAAGAAGTCTGTTATCTATTTTGTTTGACATAGTAGCTGTCAAAACCATTGCAGTCATACTTCCAAAACCTCTGGGCATCATTGTTGCGCCGCTTAAAAATGCAGTATATCCCATCATACTTTGCAAAAATTGAGGAAGTATAGCCAGAGATGCATACAATACTGCTTGGATTACAATCTGAATTATTGTACCCGCAGAATAGTTCTGGTCTTTAAATACAGATAAATCAATCAAAGAATTTTTATTGGTTAATTGAGAATGAAAGAACAAAATCCCTGCAATTACAGATACTGCAAACGTCCAGCAAATCCAAGCTGCATTAAACCAATCGGCATTGTTGCCCTTATCCAATACTGTTTGCAGTGTAACAAGCCAGATTGTAAGATATAAAAATCCTTTACCATCTATTTTTACATCTTTTTGTTTTCGTGCATATGGAGGGTCTTCTACAAGTTTTTTTGAAAGAACTGCTGCAACACAGCCAAATGGAACATTAATATAAAAAATCCAAGGCCATGACCAGTTATCTGTTATCCATCCGCCAAGTACCGGTCCGATAATAGGCGCTAAAATTACACCCATACCGAAAATTGACATTGCAAGACCGCGTTTTTCTTTTGGAAAAGCTTCAAGCATAATTGCCTGAGATATAGGCAGAATGCCGCCTCCGCCAAAACCCTGTAAAATCCTTGCAAAAATCATAAATTCTATATTTTTTGCCATACCGCAAAGCATTGATGCAACAGTAAAAAGCAAAATACTTATTATAAAGAAGTTTTTACGACCAAAGACTTTACCGAAAAAGTCAACAGCAGGAATAACAATACCCGCTGCGATTAAGTATGATGTTAAAATCCACATACTTTCATCGCGTGTGGCTGAAAAACTTCCTGCCATATGAGGCAGCGCAACATTACCGATTGTTCCGTCAAGTACGTAAATAAATACAGCAAGCATGACGGGTATAATCATTATCCAAGGATTAACTGACGGTTTCCATTCTTGTTCAAATTGTTCTGACATTACTTAATTTTAACCTTTGGTACAACTGACATTCCGGGAACGATGTTAAACTCGTTCGGGTCAATATCTTCTGTAAATACGATTTTAACAGGAATTCTTTGAACAATTTTAACAAAAGATCCTACAGCGTTTTCAGGCGGGAATAAACTTGATTTAGCTCCTGATGCTCTCTGAATACTGTCCACTTTGCCTTTGAATGTTTTGTTAGGATAAGTGTCAATCTTAATATCAACAACCTGTCCGGGTTTCATATGGCGTAACTGGTTTTCTTTGTAATTTGCAACAATCCATACGTTTTCAGGAACGATTACAAATAGAGGTGTACCTACATTTACGTACATTCCTTTTTCAACACGTCTTGATGAGACAGTTCCTGTTTGCGGTGCATATATATTTGTATAGCCAAGATTTAATTTTGCTTTATCTCTTAAAGCTTTAATTTCTTTCAAATCGGCATCAGCAACTTTGTTACCGCCTTGAGACAGCAAAGCTTCTTCCGCATTCGTTAAATTTGCCTGTGCACTGTCGTATTTTGCCTGTGCATTGTCCAATGTTTGTTTTGATACTGCTCCTTGTTCAAACAAATTTTTGTATCTGTCCAAATCTTTTTTTGCTGTATCAATATTTGATTGCATTGCTTTAAAATTAGCTTTTGCATTTTTTTGATTTAATAAAGTTTTTTCATATCTTGCTTCTGCTTGAGCGAGTGCAATTTCGTAATCTGCCGGGTCAATTTTTGCAACTAAATCACCCTCTTTAACTTTCTGGTTATCAGTAATTAAAACGTCTGTTATCTGTCCTGATACACGAGGCGCAACCTGAACCGTTGTTGTTTCAATATAGGCATCATCAGTTGTTTGATACATTAAAGCATCATGTATAAAAAATACACTTGCAGCAGCTACAACGATACCTGCTCCAAGGGCAATAAATCTTTTAAAGGGTTTATGTTCTTGTTTAATTTCTTCTGTTTGTTCTATATTTTCCATTTTTTACCTCTATATATTAGTTTCTACCATTTGTTCCAATTCTAACCTGAAAGCTTTTAAGACATTTTGGACTTTATTCCAGGTTTCTTCCGGCACTTTGTGGGTTACATTTTCAAAATAGTGTTTAATTTTATTATTAATAAAATTAAGTTCTTTATAACCCTTTTCAGTAATCCCCATTTTCTTGACGAGTCTGTTATTCTTTGTATCAATAAATCTTGTAATAAACCCTTTTTGTTCCAGTGTATCTAAAATTCTGCCTGTATTTGCCCTATCTTTTATAAGAATTTTTGCTAAATCTCTCTGGCAAATTCCTGCATTAATAGAAATAGTATCCAACGCAGCATATTCGTCCATTGTAATACTTATTTCAAGCTTGTCAAAAAGCTGTTTTCCAAGCATTTTCATCAACCTTGAAGTCTGTTCCAGTTCATAATGTATACTGTCTGTGTAATGTTCTATTTTTTCTGCCATTCTGATTTCCGTTAAAATTTTAACTTGTGTTGTAAAAAAAATATGTTGCATTTACAACAATATTATGCTAACATATGATTGTGAAAAATGCAAGCACGAATTTTCGGTAGGGCATAACGCGATTGAAACGAGGAAATAAATGAAAAAGATTACTACAATAATATTATTGATAAGCATGATTACAATTAATTCTTTGCCTGCAATTTCAGAAACTGTTCAGCCAAAACAGTTCAAAAGCATGGTCTCTAAGAACAAAAAAACTTCAGATGATTATAAGTTTGCTTATATTAATATAAACTGGTGGGATAATTTTAATGACGATTTACTTAACAGCTATATTCAAAAAGCTGTTTTAAACAATTACGATTTGAAAATGGCAACAATTAATGTTGAAGAATATTATCAACAGACCAGAGCACAGTTTGCCAATGAATTGCCTTCCGCTACAGCCGGTTTTGGTCCTTCTTTATTGAAAATGCCAGGTATGACTAAAACTCAGGCAGGTTTTGGTCTTCCTATGATTGTTCAATATGAGGCTGATATATTTCTGAAAAACAGAAATAAAACTCAATCTGTTAAAAAACTTTATGAAGGTTCAAAAATGGATGAGCGTGCAGCATATATTACAATTGCATCTGCCGTAGGCACAAGCTATTTTAATATCGTAAAACTTGATAAAATAATTTCACTTCAGGAAGATATTGTAAAATCAAGACAAAATATATATGACCTTATGGTTTTAAGAAATAAAGAAGGGTTAACATCAACTGCTGATACGATTAAGGCAAACAAAGCACTTGTTCAGGGTCAAACCGATTTAATCGAACTTAAAAAACAAAGAGAACAATTGTTACATCAGTTCTGTGTTCTTGTTGGTGAAAGTCCTGAAAATGCAGGAAATATTGAAAGGAATTCTCTTGACAGTTTGAATTATCAGCTTGCAATACCTCAGCAAATTCCATCTGAAATAATTGTTAATCGTCCTGATTATGTTAAAGCCGAACTTATGGTTGAAAAAGCAGGAATTGATGTTAAAGTTGCGAAAAAAGAATTTTTGCCGTCAATCAATATTATCGGTGGAGGATTATTTAATGCCGGAGATTTAGGCAGTTTATTTACAACAAAAAATATGCTTTTGGGTGTTGCCGGCGGACTTATGGCACCGTTATTTCAAGGCGGATCTTTAAAGGCTAATTTGAGATTGAAAAAAGCAACTTATGAAAGAGTTTTACAGAACTATTACAAAACTAATTTAACTGCAATTCAAGAGGTTAATGATGCTCTTGTTGCATCAAGATTAGATAAAGAGAAAATGTTGCAAACAGAAAAACAATATGAGCTTGAAAAAGCTGATTACAAATATAATGAACAAAAATATAATCAGGGCACAATTTCCAAACTTGATTTAATTCAATATCAGGAAAATCTTTTGACAATTGAAAAACTCGTTGCACAACAGAAAATAGAATGTATGACAGATGCTATAAGTTTGTATAAAGCATCTGGCAGCAAGCCTTATGATTATTTAAACTAAGAGTGTATATAAATTATTAAAAAACATATAATCATCACCTCTTTACTTCCAATAAGTAAAGTGCCGTCAAAAAAATTTGGCGGCTTTTTATTGTTAAGTTTTTATGATAAGCTGTAATTATGAAAGCAGAAGAATATTATAAAAACGGTAACTCTTGTTCTGAGAGTATTGTAAAATATGCTATTGATAATGGATTATGCCCTCAGGAATTTTTGCCCGCTGCAACAGCATTTTCAGCAGGAATGTCTTCAGGATGTCTTTGCGGGGCAGTTGCTGCGGCACAAATGGTTTCAGGATTTAACAACCCTGCAATGGCTCGTGAAAATGCAAAACTTATAGTCCAAGAGTTTAAAAATCGCAACAAAATAACCTGTTGCCGTGTACTTTCAGCAGGACTTGAAGGTGCAGCAAAAAAAGAACGTTGTTCTAAATATGTAGCTGATGCACAAGAAATTCTTGAGAGTGTCTTGAAGGTAAAAGCATGACATTTGTTTCAGTATTTATTGGCGGAGGTATAGGTGCTTTAATAAGATTTTTGATAAGTAATTTTATGTCAGTGCCATACGGCACGTTTCTGGTAAATATTATTGGGAGTTTTATAATAGGATTTGCATATATGTTTTTTGTTGATAAAGCAGATTTAAATCCTGTATTGAAATTTGCATTAACAGCAGGTTTTTGTGGTGGTTTAACCACTTTTAGCACATTTTCACTTGAGATTTTTACAATGCTTGAAGGTCATCAATTTATACAAGCATTTGGATATATGATTTTGAGTGTTATAATATGTGTAATTGCAGTTAGTATAGGAGCTTATTGTGCAAAAGTCTTTTAATAAACTAAATTTTATAACAGCCGGCATGCCGTTGTCTACAGGAAAAGGCAGTTATCCGTCCGCTTTTGAAGTATTGAAGAATATGGAACTTGACGGGATGGAGATGGAATTTGTTCATGGCGTCAGAATGAGTGATGAACATAGAAGTTTTGTAAAAAGTATGACCAAAGATTTTGTTGTTACTGCTCATGGACCTTTTTATATAAACCTTAATTCTAAGGAAGAAGAAAAAATTGATGCGAGTGTGCAAAGGATTATTGATACTGCTGCTGTTGCATCGCAAGCAGGAGCTTTTAGTATAACCTATCATGCTGCGTTTTATATGGGTAGTGATAAAGAAACAGTTTATAATCAGGTTAAAACACAGACACAGCGTATTATAGATGTTTTGGAGCGTGAAAAAATAGATGTATGGGTGCGTCCCGAAACTACCGGAAAAGCTACGCAATGGGGCGATTTGGATGAAATAATCAGGCTTTCAAATGAGTTTGAAAAAGTTTTGCCTTGTATAGATTTTTCACATCTTCATGCAAGAAGTGCCGGAGAATATAATACATATGATGAATTTTCGCGTGTTCTGGAAAAATTGGGAACAGAAGTCGGACAATATGCAATAGAAAATTTTCACGGACACCTTGCTGGAATTGAATATACTGCAAAAGGCGAAAAACAGCACTTAAATCTTGAAAATTCTGACATGAACTATAAAGACTTAATTAAAGTGATGAAGGAATTTGGTGTTAAAGGTGCGCTTGTATGTGAAAGTCCTAATATTGAAGGCGATTGCAAGTTGTTGAAAGATTATTATTACTCCGTTTAGATGATTTAATTAAAGATTTTTTTCAGATTTGACGTATTAGACAACATGTTTAATAACATTAACAATCCTTTTGGCAACAGAGCAATTTCATCTTCCACATCATCTGACGGAAACGGCAGAAAGCAAAAGGAAGATCCGAAAACTGAACTCAAAAAATACATTGATGAGGATGAACCCGATGAGGTTAAAATCGGCGGACTTCCAATACTTACCGAGGATGAAATTTTAGCGATGACAAACAGCTATATTTCAAACCTTAAAAATGAACATGAGGGAAATGAAAAAGTTATTAAAAAACTCGACAAATACCTTGAGAAATTTGATGTTAAAAAGTTTATGAAAAAGAACCCCAATATGACAAGCCCTGATTTTTATATGGTTATGTATAACGAAACCGAGGGATTAGTCAGGTAACGAATTGTAACATTATATACTTTTTATATAATAAAAAGTCAAATTTTTACACACTTACTTTTTTATTAATATAGAGGTATAATGAATTTATGAGAAATTTTGAAGTAATCGAAAACGAAAAACTTAAAGAGCAGGTAAAACCCAAAAAACTTGCGACTAATCCGATTGCGAAAAAATTTGTCAAATTTCATGAAGATAATAAGTTTAGTGTAAAAGATTTATTTAAGAAATAATGTACCAGATTAAGAATCAAATTTATCTTGAAATGACCAAGACACAGAAATCTGCTCTGTGTAATTTTTTGCGTGCATTCGTAAAAAAATCGCCTGAAATGTCGGTTTATGATATTTTCGACAAGTTTATCGAAGATGAACAGTATTATTTTGAGATTAACAATCCGCATTTTGAATTTCTTCAAGAATATCTTGATGATGAAAAATTTACAAAAGATACAATGCTTTACTTAAAAGAGTGCAGAAAGTATTACGATTATAAGAAAAAGCAAGAGCCAATTATTCAGGCACAAAAAGAATTTGAAAAGAAAAAACGAGCGTTTTTGAGAGAAGTTAAGATGTCAAAAGACGAACCTACAAAAAAACAACTTTATTATTACGAGCGTTTGTGCAAAAAATATAATATAGAGAAAAAAGAGCTTTCCTCAAAACTTGAGGCAAGAGATGAAATAGATAGGATTATACGTGAGTATTCAAGAGATTTTGAAAATATTGACCGATAGCGGAATCGAGCCGAATGAAGCGAATGTAGAAGTTAAGATGCTTTTGGAACATTTTGCAAATTACGGTGCAAAAGATATTGTTATGGGCAACAAACTGACTTCTGACAAACTGGCAATTGTCAAGGAAAAAGCCGAACTCCGCGCAAGGACAAGACAGCCGATACAACATATTATCGGTTTTGCAGACTTTATGGGTGAAAAGTTTATTGTAAACCCGTCCGTTTTAATTCCGCGTGACGAAACAGAAATCCTTGTGCGCAAAGCGATTGAGATTATCAATGAAAATAATTTTAAAATGGCATTAGATGTTGGAACAGGTTCTGGTTGTATCGCTTGTATGGTTGCAAAATACACGGATTGCCAGATTATTGGACTTGACATATCGACAGATGCTTTGAATACTGCACTTGATAATGCATCTCGTTTAAACCTTTTTAACAAGGCAATTTTTAGAAAATCTGATGTTTTTTCAAACGTTAAACCGCGTGAAAGCTTTGATATAATTATTTCAAACCCGCCGTATATTCCAAAAGGAACAAAGGTACAAAAAGAGGTTGAGTTTGACCCTCATAACGCATTGTTTACAAAAGACGATAAGGGATTGGAGTTTTACGAAAAAATTGCAAAAGGCGCGCCTTCAATTCTCAATAAAGGCGGGTATTTATTGTTTGAATTGGGAATAGGTCAGTCACAGGCTGTCAAAGAGATAATGAAAGATTTTAGCGACATTGAAATCATAAAAGATTTGGCAGGGATTGACAGAGTGATTGCAGGAAGATTATGATGTAGTTATGAAAGAGTGGATATTTAATAAGTACGACGGGCAGGAAAAGTCTTTAATAAAAAGACTTTTATATTCAAGAGGGATTAAGACGGATGAGGAAATTAGAGAGTTTTTAAATCCGCTTGAGATGAAATTAACGCATCCGAAAGTTTTTACTGATATGGAAAAATGCGTTGAAAGACTTTCAACAGCAATTGATAACGGTGAAAAAATTGTTATTCACGGCGATTTTGATGCGGATGGCGTTACATCCACTTCGCTTCTTTATAAGACTTTTAAATATTTAGGTGCTGACGTAAATTACTTTATTCCAAACCGCGAGAAAGAAGGACACGGATTTGATACAAAAGCGTTGGTAAAACTAATGACACAGGTTAAACCAAAGCTTATAATCTCTTGCGACTGCGGGATTTCTGATGTTGATGCGGTGAATTTTTTAAACAGTTTTAAAATTGATGTAATAATTACAGACCACCACGAAGCACCTGAGATTTTGCCGAACGCATACGGGATAATAAATCCGAAAGCGCCGAATGCTTTGGATGAAAATCTTACAACAAAACAGATTACAAGCTTGACTTCTCTTGCGGGTGTAGGAGTTGCGTTCAAGGTTGCACAAGCTCTTTTGGAAAAATATTCAAAATTGGAATTTATTTCTCAAATTTTGCCCTACGTTGCTGTCGGAACAGTTGCCGATTTAGTTCCTCTAGTTGGCGAAAACAGATATTATGTTACAAAGGGACTGGATTTAATTACAAATGGCAAACATTACGGACTTTCAAGGTTGTTGGAATGCGCAGGTTACAAAGGTAAGATAACTTCCGAACACATTGCTTTCGGTATTGCACCGAGAATTAACGCATCAGGAAGGCTTGATACTGTTGATGAAGCTTTGAAAGTTTTGATTTCAGATAATAAACAAGAAATTGAAATGGCAATTCAGAGTTTGAATGAATTTAATAAAGTTCGTCAGGAGCTTTGTCAGAATATTTTTGCAGAGGCTGACGAATTAGTTAAAAATGACAGGAATTCAGCAATCGTACTGTTTAATAAAGATTGGCATATCGGGATAATCGGGATTGTTGCATCAATGCTTGTTGAAAAGTACTACAAACCTACATTTTTAATGACTTATTCCGAGGAGACAAAACAGTACAGATGCTCTGCAAGAAGTATTGAAGGAATTAATCTTTATGATGCAATTTCTGCAAATTCCGAACTTCTTGACGGGTTTGGCGGACATGCTATGGCTGCCGGTTTGTCGTTCTCCGAACATTCTTTTGATGAAGTTAAATCAGCTCTTTGTAAGACTATAAAAGAAATGTCACAGGGAAAAGATTTAAAACCATTTATTAATATTGATTTGGAACTTACTGCGGATGATATTCATATTGATTTAGTCGAACAGATATCACAGCTTGAACCTTTTGGGATGGATAATCCTAGCCCTGTTTTTGCAATAAAAAATCTTAAAATAAAAGAAAAACGTTTAATGGGTGAGAATAAAAATCATTTAAGGCTTACTTGTAATGCGGGGAGTTCTGAATTTAACTGTATCCGCTGGAAACAGGGTGATGTTTCACTTGTTAACGGTGATGTGCTTGATATTGCTTTTCATCCTCAAATAAATGAATATAACGGTAATACAAGTGTTCAATTGATTATTGATGATATCCATTCAGAATATTTAAAAGAGGAAGAAATTACAGTATCTGTAAAGCTTTATGACCACCGCAAAAAAACTGATATTTTGCCGCAGGTTAATGATTACGTGAAAAATTCCAAACAAAATATTTTGATTTTTGCGGAAAGTAAATCTGTTTGCGATAAAATCAGACCTTTTGCAGCACTTTCACAGAAGGTTATTACACGTGACAATTTGACACCATGCGACGGGTTGATGTTTTTTGACTATCCTGCGGACAGGGAAACTTTTGACAGAATTTTGGAAATGACTTCTCCTTCAGCCGTACATTTTATGAATTATGAGCAGAAATTTTTTGATGAAGAAGAATTTTTGAAAACTGTTTATGGTATGTTAAAATTTGCCAGCCATAACAACGGTGGAAAAGTAGAACTTCGCCGATGTGCAAGTTTTTTGGGCAAATCATACAAAGTATTTGAACTTCTTTTTTCAATTTTTGAAGAAGTCGGATTTATTAAAATTAAAGAGCAGACAAAAGATTATTATGTAATTGATTTGATTGCAGATGTTAATATTTCAAAAGCTTTACATTCTCAAAAATATGCGCTGTTGCTTGATTTGATTGAAGAATGCGAGGAGTTTCAAAAAACTTTGCTTGAAGATGAAGTATATTCTATAATTCACTAACCATTTTATATATATATTTAAGCTTTTTGTTATCAAGATTATTAACAGTCTTAAATATACGTTCTATAATTTCTTCTCTTGTTAAATCATTATCGTAATCAAACAGCATTGAATAATTTATATTTAAAGCCATACAAAGTCTTTCAAGTAAATCGCTTGACGGAAAACTTCTAGCTGTTTCAATAAAAGAAATGTGTCTTGGAGCTACATTAACCAGTTCTGCAAGTTGTTCTTGTGTTAACCCTTTTGATTTTCTGATTTCTTTAAGTTTTTCTGCAAAAGCTTTTTTTAAATTCATACTTTAAATATAGATATTATTTGATTATAATTACAGG
>CATNBA010000034.1 GCA_950096985.1 uncultured Candidatus Melainabacteria bacterium | reverse complement strand
TACAGAATAATATTATTCTTAAAATATCATTATTTATAACATTATTTAAAGCCGCAAAGCAGATTAATCCTATTAACGAAACTGAAATGAATGTTTTTGAAATACTTTTATAATCAATGTAGTCAAGATTTTTTGTTCCTGTAAATATGTTAACAAGTATTAATGCAAGCTCAGAAACGAATAGTGCAATGCCTGCGCCTAATATTGTGTATTTATTAATTAAGGCAATATTTAACAAATATGCTGAAACCGCAATAAAACCAGCGATAAGCATTTCAATATAAGTTTTTATTTTTAAATGATATTTTATATTTATAAGTTTCATTAGCTCATGTAAAAAAATCGCGATAACAAAAAATGGCAGTATATATGCAACAGGTGCATAGTTTTTAGGCAAAACGGCATTAGTGATTTCCGGGGCATAAAAACAAAATACACTCACAAGCGGTATTAAAATAAAACAATATAATTGCAGCATATTTGTGAAATATTGTTTGAACCGCTTTTTAAGCTCAAATTGTTTGACTATAATCGGGAATACTGCAAACATAAAAACAGTTAAAAATGGTGTAATACTGCTGGCAAGCATCCAGGCTGTACCTATAATTGCGGTATTAAGATATTGTTCATTGTGCTGGAATATTAATTTGGAAATGTTTAAAACATACCAATAGCATATATTTGTAAAAACCAATGGCAATGCGTATTTTAAAACCTCTAAAACTATTGATTTATTAATAATGGTTTCTATATGATAATTAAATTTTATTGTGCGGATAATATATATATCAATTAAGAAAATGACAATATTCATAGCAATTAAAATAGCACAAGCATTTGGTATCATATGAAACAGTGTCAGAAATAAAGCTATAAATCCAAATTGATATAAAAGAATACTCAATGTATACAATTTTGCGTGATTTCTTATTCTTAAAATTTGGTACAAAAATTGTCGAATACTGCAAGGTATTACAAGAAATATTGTAAGTAAAAATGTAAGATTATCAATTGCAAATCTATTCATAATTATATCTTTAAATAAGAAATATGATATGAATACTAAAATATAGGCAATTATTGAAATCCAGAATATGCTTGAAAAAAGAGAGTTCAAAGTTCCTTGAAATCTGTACTTCTCGTGAAATCTTAAGACTGCTTTTGTAATCCAATCAAAAGTACATGTAAGCATTACATTCAGTATTTGCATAGCTATGAGATAAATACTCATTTGTTTTTCATTCAGTACATGCGCAAATATAGGAATTATGATAAATGAATTTAAAATAATCAATATCCTTGAAGGTAAATAATTCAAAATATTTTTGAAAATAAGTGAATAATTCTTTGCGGTACTCTCATTCATTGCCCATAAATCCTTCCCGAAAAGTATTATATCATATAAAACTTTCCTCTGATTAAATTGTATGAAAAATATTAAATAATGTATTTGGAATAAAAAAGGAGAACTATTATGGAAAAAGATACGATGAAAGAGAAATTGCACCATAAGGGTGAAGAAATGAAAGAAAAAGCTGTTAAAGCAAAGGAAAAATTAGCTGAAGACGGCAAACAGCTGCAAGAAAAAATTGCGGACGGGGCAGAGAAAGTTAAAGAAAAAACTGCCGAAGTAAAAGAAAAAGTTAAAGAAGAAGCCTGTGAATTAAAACATAATATAAAAGACAAGGCTGAAAAAGTTAAAGACAAAATGGAACACAAAAAAGAGGCGTAAAGCCTCTTTTTTATAAAATTTATACTAAGCCCTCTTTTAGAGCTTTCACTGCAGCTTGAGTTCGGTCATCAACAACAAGTTTCTGGATAATATTACACACATGTGCTTTTGCAGTATGCTCTGAAATAGTTAATTCCTGTGCAATTTCATTATTTGAAAGGCCGTCTACTACCAGCTTTAAAACCTCATATTCACGTTGTGTCAGGTTTGCATGCTGTTCTTTGAACATAGCTCGTGACATCTGGCGAGGAGGTATAACTCCGCAATTTTTTTCTCTTAAAACCGGTACTACTTGAGGGTCAAGCCACATTGCTCCTTCATGAACAGTTTTTATTACCATTTGAAGTATATCTGTTCCGATATCTTTCATTGCATATGCACAAGCTCCGGCATGAAGCGCATCCAGTACTTCCTGTTCGCTTAAATGTGACGTCAGTATTATAACTTTTGCACTGCTGTCCATTTCAAGAATTCTTTTTACAGCTTCAATCCCTGATATATCTGGCAGCCCTATGTCCATTAAAACTACATCCGGTTTATCTGTGCGATATTTTTCTACCGCCTCTTTACCGCTTTGAGCTTCAGAAGTAACTTTTATGTCGCCCTCAAATAGGGACATTAAGCCAACTCTTATAAGTTTTTGATCTTCAACGAGTAATATATTTATAGTCATAATATTTTCTCCTTACAATACTTATAAAATTAATTTCAGCTTAATTAATCCCTTTTGTATGGAGAATGTCAGATAATATTATAATTTAACAAATTTGTATTGATATTAAAAAAACCTCTTTAAAGAGGCTTTTATTTAAAATAAATTTTTTGTTAAATTTTCTTGTTTGATAGCTTGAGTTTCTAACTGTTTTGCTTTTTCGCCAGCTAAATAGAATTCCTTAGGCAATAATTTTTTAGGATTAAAAATTCTTGCAAGAAGTTTTCTTCCGGGATATCGCATATCTCCGAAAAAGTCCAAACCTGTTTGATGTTTAAAGTGAATATATCTGTCCACAACTTTCTCTGTTGCATTTTCAATTACTTCTAATGAATTTTCTAAAGCATTAAATCTAACATCATATCTATTTAATTTTGCTTGTTCTGCATCAAACTGTCTAAGACCTTTACGAAGAATTTGTGCTTTATATTCTCCTGCATTTCCTATAACTGTTTCAGTAAAAGCATTCATATTAGCAGAGCTTGGTCGTCTGAATGCCATTCCAAATTGAGGTTTTGATTGATTACAATTTAAATTTACCTGCATGTTATTTTCTCCTTTTTTTGTTATTAAAACACGTAAAAATATTTTTTGCTATTATTTTTCTTTTGGATTATTATGTAAATGGTAAAAATACAATAGAAGCGGTTTAAAAACTTAATGAATAAGCCGCCCAAGGGTAAAAATGAAATATTCAAAGTATTCAACAGTAATAATAGGAAGCGGTATTGCAGGATTATATGCCGCATTAAAAATAGAACAACAGGTAAAACTTCCTGACGGGATTTTGCTTATAACAAAATCACGACTGGGTGAAAGCAACTCAAGATACGCGCAGGGCGGTATGGTTGCAGTTATGAAAGATAATAAATCTGATTGTGTTGCATCTCATATTTCAGATACAATTAAAGCTGGAGCGGGGTTGAGCGAATTTAATACTGTTAAATTCATCTCTGAAAATTCTGATGCGGTTGTAAAAGACTTATTAAAATTGGGGGTTGAATTTGACAGAGATGAAAATAATAATCTTTGTTACACCAAAGAGGCTGCTCATAGTGTAAGAAGAATACTTCATGCCGGCGGTGATGCAACAGGAAAAATGATTGAACAGGCATTATGCCGCAAGGTTTCAGAAAACGAAAATATAGAAATATATGAACAGACTGATGCTGTAGAATTGCTTGTAAGCTCAGGTGAATGTAAAGGTGTTATTGTTTTTAACAATGATATCGGTGAATACGAAACAATCTATTCTCCTGCAATAATCCTTGCAACAGGTGGTCTCGGACAGTTATATAAATATACTACAAACCCTGTTGGAGCAACAGGAGATGGGATTGCTCTTGCATATAATGCAGGTGCTGTTATGCAGGATTTGGAATTTGTTCAATTCCATCCTACGGCACTTGCAATTGATGGTGATGAAAACCGATTTTTAATTTCTGAAGCTGTAAGAGGTGAAGGTGCAAAACTCTGCGATGCTGACGGCGCTGAATTTATGGGCAAATATGACGAACGAAAAGAACTTGCTCCTCGTGATATAGTTACCCGTGCAAATTACAATGAAATGCAGAAAAATCATACAGATTGTGTTTATTTAAATGCCTCGTGTATTGACAGTAAAAAACTTGCAAAACGTTTCCCGACAATTTCAAAAAAATGTCTTGAACACGGTATTGATATCTCAAAGGATTATATACCCGTAGCGCCTGCATCACATTATTTTATGGGTGGTGTAAGAACAAATTTAAAAGGCGAAACCTCAATTAACGGACTTTATGCAATTGGAGAAACTGCATCAACAGGACTGCACGGAGGCAACAGGCTTGCAAGTAATTCACTTTTAGAATGTGTTGTTTGCGCATATTCCGTTGCAGAATATTTAAAATCAGTAGAACTTAAAACTCCAAAACAAATAGGCGAAGATATTAAAGCTATTATAGATAAATATAGTGATGAAGATATTGTAATGGATGAAATTGATGTTCAAGTCTTAAAATCAAAATTGCAAAACATAATGTGGGATTATGTAGGTATTTTGCGAGATAAAAAATCGCTTACCGAGGCAAACGAGTTAATATACCGATTAAAAGCTGATTTCCCGCGTGAAACAAAATGCTTGAACAGAGAAGAATACGAGTTTAGAAATATGCTTACCGCTGCACAATTGATTACTCATTGCGCAATGGGAAGAAAAGAATCGCGCGGAGCACATTTTAGAACGGATTATCCCGACACTCTTGATGAATGTACTCACAGCTGTATAGTAAAAGAAGAAGGAATTATGGATTATGTTAAGTAATTTTTATATAAAAGAACATGTAAAATCTGCATTGCAGGAAGATATTGGATTTGGTGATATTACAACAGAAAATCTTACTGATGGAAGTGAATATTTAAAGGCAGAACTGAATACCCGAAATGACGGTATTCTTTGCGGGTGTGAAGTATTTAAGACTGTTTTTGAGATTTTAAGTTCAAACGTTAAAATAAAATTTTACTTCAAAGACGGCGACAAAATTCAAAAAGGGGATAAAATTGCAGACTTGGAAGGTCCTGCAAAGTACCTTCTTATGGGTGAGCGAGTTGCCCTGAATTATATTCAAAGAATGTCAGGTATTGCAACCGAAACACGCAAGTATCAAGATGCAGTTAAACCTTACTCGGCAAAAGTTGTTGATACAAGAAAAACAACACCCAATTTCAGAAGTTTTGAAAAATATTCTGTTAAAACAGGCGGCGGAGCATTACACAGGTTTAACCTTTCTGATTGTGCAATGATTAAAGATAATCACATAAGGCTTGCCGGTTCTATTACAAATGCTGTTCAAAAATTAAGAAATGCAATTTCGTTTACTCATAAAATTGAAGTTGAATGTGATACTTTTGAACAGGTGAAAGAGGCTGTTGAAGTCGGAGCAGATATTATAATGCTTGATAATATGTCTGTTGAAACAATGAAAGAGGCTGTTGAATATATTAATCATCGTGCGATTGTTGAGGCAAGCGGAAATGTAAATCTTCAAACTGTAAATGCAATTGCATCTACAGGTGTTGATATAATTTCGTCAAGTGCGATTGTAGCTAAAGCGCCCACATTGGACCTAGCTTTGGATATGTAGTGTGCATTTGACACTAAATGTTAAGCATCTTAAATTATTGTTTTTTTAGATGCTTTATTAATTTGCGATATTTTTTAAAAAATAATTGTAAATTTTTTTAAATATGGTAGCAAAAAATTTTTTCATTTGTTTTAAAATAATTGTAGAAGACATTTTATTTGGTGAAAAAATGAAAATTAACTTAGTACAACGTGATATTACCCTAAAACAGGGTACATCAGGAGTTCGTTCGGAACTCTCAAATTTTAGAGAGAAGAACGGTGCGAACATGTGTGACAGAGGATATAGTGCGAATTATTGCGGCAGTTTTACGGGAAAGAGTAAACCTGCCGCAACTTTTTTGGACAAAATCCTTAAAAGCAAATGGTTTGGAAGTTTTGCAAAATATTCTTATGAACATAACATTTCCACATCAGCATTAATTGCTCTTGTTCTGGCGGGTATTATGCGTCCCGCAACAATTATGGCATTGCCCGGCAAAAAGGACAAAGAAGATAAGATTTATGCCTCAGGTCATGCGATGGCATCAGGGATTATCGGTTTTGCTGTTTCTACAGCCGTAACAAGTCCGTTTGATGAATCTATTAAAAAAATATTTGACCAGAAAAAGTTTGCAAGAGGTAAATTCAAAGAAATGGACGAAAAAATTGCAAAATTAAATATTGAAAAAGAAGCTAAAACAATTACTGAAGAGGCAAAAAAAGAATTAAAAGCGTTAACCAAAAAACGTGATGCACTTAACACTCTGGTTAAAAATATTCCCGACTGGCTTATCGGTGTACCGAGAGCAATGTTAACAATTGCTTTAATTCCGCCGATTTTAAAATATGTTTTTGGTCTGGAAAAGAAAAAGAAACCTTCACCTGAGGCTCAAAAGCCGGTAGAAGCTCCAAAAATGAATTTTATAGACAAAGATATCTTTAAAAATTTTAAAGGAGGTGTTCAATAATGAATTTAATGATTACTCCTTATAACAATAATACTAATTACAGACAGCAAAGACAAGCATTTACTGCTAAACCTGTTAAATTAAACGATGCAGAAACTGTTATTGCAAATGCCGTAAATTCAAGTTCAAGTTTCTTTGCGCCTTTAAATAAAGCGTATGACGGCTTTACTGATAAGATTGCAGAACACGTTACTTCAAGATTTGTTAACTTGAAACCGTTAAATTGGCTTGCTGACAAATTTAAAAATACAAATAATCTGTTCCAGCATTGTTTAACTGTCGGGTCTGTTGTTACAAGCGGTCTTTATATGCAAAGAACTTTAGTAAATAAGGATTTGGATAAAGACAGAAGAAATACATTAGCTGTAAATCAGGGCTTAACACTTGTTGCTTCAACAGCAGGAGCTTATGCACTTGATAAATATATCAAAGGCTGGTGGGATAATGTTACTGCCAAATTTGCAGGACATCTGTTAAATGATGATGATTTTTATACAAAATTTAAACAAGATAAAGATGCAATTGTTGCAGAAAACAAAAGATTAAAAGATACTAAGGCCGAATTAAAATCGTTGCCTAAAGTGGATAAATTGGTAAAAAATCATTCATATTATAAATCATTGACAGAAAAAAATGCAGATATATTGATGAAGAAAATAAAAGGTATGTCACCTCTTAGAACAATGATTGTATTTGGATTTGTTTACAGATACTTTGTTCCGGTAGCGGTTACAAAACCGGCAAATAAACTTTGTGATATGTATCTAAAAAATAAAAAAGCAAAAGAAGAAAATACGCAAAAAGCATAATAAAAAGGACACTGAAAGGTGTCCTTTTTACTTGAAAAAAAAAGATATTTATAGTATATTTTTAGCGGGGTAACACGGTGGAAAAAGATTATTTAGAAACAATCGCAAAAGAATGTAACTTGTACGATAAATCTGATATTAATTCGGTTATCCGAAAAATTCAGGCTCTTGATGAGGTTTATGAACGTGATAATCTTGTTGAAATTTATAATTATTTTCTTAGTGCCTGTAAAAATCCTGATATTTTGATGTGTATAATTCAATGTACGGATAGAATTAGAGATAAGGCTGTTCTTGGGAGATTATTGGATTTACTTTTATTAAAAGACGGAGATAAAGATGCTTTTATAAATGTACGTGTAATGTGTGCGAAAGCTATTGCAAATCTTAAAGAAACGTCTGCAGTTACTCCCCTTTTGTACTGTCTAAATAACAAAGATGAAAATTATAAAGTACGTCTTGCCTGTGCTGATGCTCTTGGTAAAATTGGTGACAGATATGCAGTTGCGCCATTGATTGCCGTTGTAAAAGATGAGGATGAAAAATCTGTTTATTTGCGAGAAACAGCAGCTTCTGCGCTCGGGATGCTGGGAGATTTAAGAGCAGTTGACCCGCTGGTAAGTATTTTAGAAACTCAAAAAGGAATTTGGAATAAATTTACTTTTTTAAAAGAACGTGTTATTGAGGCTCTTGGTAAGTTAAGACTTGATGATAATGAGCGAGTTTTTAATGCTTTGAGAAATTCACTTGTGGATGAGTCGCCGCAAATTAGAATTAACGCTATAGAAGCTATTATGGAGAGTGAAAATCCACAAGCTGTAGAAACTATAAAAACCTGTCTTGTAGAAGATGAAGATGATGAAGTTAAGAAAAACGCACTTATTGCGCTTTATAACCTTATCGGACGAGAAATCTTGGATGAAGTTGCAAATAGTTCAGATTTTTCTGATAGTTTAAAAATGGAAGCTGTTTCAATGATATCGGAGTACGAAGAAGATGAGTAAAAGTATTATATTACTTTCCGGCGGTCTGGATAGTCTTGTAAGTTTAGGACTTGGCGGATATGATGTTTCGCTTGCGCTTACTTTCGATTACGGACAAAAATCTGTTAAAGATGAAATTGAAGCATCTGAAAAAATTTGTGAATATTATGGGATTGAGCACAAAGTAATTAAGCTTGATTGGTTAAAGGATATAACTCATACTGCACTCGTTGCAGACATTGACTTGCCTGATAAGATTGATGAGAATTCTGCAAAAAATGTCTGGGTTCCAAATCGTAACGGTTTGTTTCTCAATATTGCAGGAAGTTTTGCTGATGCTGAAAATTATGATTATATTATAATCGGGGCAAATAAAGAGGAAGCACAGACTTTTCCCGATAATACAAAAGAATTTATTGAACGAATTAATTCCGAATTTGAGTTTTCTACGCGAAAACGCCCAAAAGTCGTTGCCCCCTTGATAAATTACGATAAAAATGATATAGTAAAACTTGCATTAGAGCATGATATTCCTCTTAATCTTGTCAAAAGCTGTTATGCAGGCGGTGAGAAACATTGCGGAAAATGCGAATCTTGTATAAGATTAAAAAATGCACTTACTTACAATCAGGCAGAAGAATATATAAAGGAATTGTTTTGAAGACATTATTTATAGACGATGAAATTAAATATGAAGGGTGGCAATTGTGTCCGCACTGGATTTATAAAAATTTTAAAATTCAAGGGGATGCAACTGTTGCTTTTATTGGTGAATGTGAAGTTAAATTGACCGAAATGGTTGATATTGAAGATGTTATCAATGATGAACCTATTTACAGTAAATCAATGTTGAGCTTTATATCCGAGCAGTTTAATGTCGGGCTTGTTGAAGGTGTTTTCAGGCAAAGACTTTTAATTTGTATTATTAAAGAAGCACTTGAAAAGCGCGGGTTTAAGATTACAAGAGGTGGCGATGATTTGTTTTTTGATGGTAAAAAATTAACGGTATCTATTGCTACAAAATCTTCAACTTCTGTTTTAATTCATACAGGTATAAATATTATATCTGACGGTGCACCTGTTAAAGCAAGCGGTCTGACAAGCGAAATGGGTATAAAAGATATTAAAACTTTGGCAGAGGAAATAATAAATAAATATGCCGAAGAAATTGACGATATAATTATGGCATCAACAAAGGTTAGAGGTGTATAATGCAGGAAGATTTAAAAAAAACAAATCATATAAGCTATAAAGAATATCAAAAAAAAGTTACTAAAAAACCAAATGAAGGTATTGCTATTTTTGTATCAGCATTTTTTATCCTGCTTTTGTTATTTTTGGGTATTGCAAAACAAATTTCGCCTGAAATTGATGTTTCAATCGGTGATGATAATACTAAAATTTCTCAAGAGGAAGAAGAAAAAACTCTTGTTGATGAAAGATTAAAACTTTTGCAGATGGAAGATAACGGTGAAAATACATTTGCGCCGGAATTGGATGAAAAAGTTGTAATCCCTGAAAAGAAACAGGTTGAAGAAGTTAAGGAAGAAGAACCGATTACACTGCAAGAAAAAGAGGCTACACCATCGCCGGCTCAAACCGCAGCACCTACTGCCTCAAAGGTTGTTGTAGGCTATTATGCAACAAAAGAACAAGCAGAAGTTGCAAAAGGTATAATTGCTGAAGCAGGTTTGAATATTTCCCCGTTTGTAAGAAGCATAGGTGGTGCATACACTATTCAGGTCGGCTCTTATTCAACACGTGAAAAAGCACAAAGTGTTGTAAATGACCTTCTCAGAAATAATTATCCCGCAAGAATTATTTCTGAGTAAAGTTGTATATCAAAACTTATAAATTTGCCCAAATCATAATGTGGCTATGTACGCATCACTAAAACCAGTTACACAAATCGTTATTGCAAAGCACTTTTTCCAAATCCGACATTGTGTTTTCGTTTGTCATTTCATAAGTGACAGGTGTAATTGAAATTTTATTATTTCTTACGGCAGCAATATCTGTGTTGGCATCAACGGGCTCTGTGATAAGTTCGCCTGCCATCCAATAATAGACTTTCCCGCGAGGATCAACTCTTTTTTCGTAGTTGTCCGTAAACATCTTTCTGCCGAGTTCTGTTATTGCTACACCCGCAATATCGTCTTCGTCCAGTGCTGGAATATTAATATTTAACAAACTTTTCTTCGGGAAAGTAAATTGTGAAAGTTTTGGCAAAAGAGCATTAACAAATTTGGCAGGAAATCTAAAACTGTCCATTTCATAATGCATGCTTGCAAGTGACATTGCAATACTTGGAAATCCAAGCATTGCCCCCTCCATAGCACAGCTTACCGTTCCCGAATATAAAATGTCTGCGCCTAAATTCGGTCCATGGTTAATTCCGGAAATTATTATATCAGGACGTTCTTCAGGTGATAAAATTGCACTTATGCCAATTTTTATACAATCTCCCGGAGTACCTGTAGTTACCCAAGCTCTTTTAACATTCCCGTAAGCTTCTACTTCTTCAACTCTAATCGGTGTATGTAATGTTAAAGAATGTCCCGCAGCACTTCGTTCCCTGTCCGGAGCTATTACATATACTTCGTTTTGTTCTGCCAGAACTTCTGATAAGCATCTTATACCATTAGCAGCAATACCGTCATCATTTGAAATTAATATCTTCATGCTTATATAATATCATACTTATAAAACAAGTATATTAACTTTTGTAACGAAATAAAGTGTTATGTTAAAAGTATAGCAATTGTATATAACAAAATTTGTTTATATATATGACACGAGGAAAGCATAAAACGAGGAATCACAAAAACGTTTTATTGCACACTACACTTCACACTATTACGAGGAATTATGAAAAAAGAATTCCAACTCTCGACTTTACGTCGGGAGTTTTTTTTGTGCTACGCACTTAGCCGCATTGGGTTTCGGATAAGCTTATTTAACTATGACGAGCCCGTAGTACTACTTATTAATAACAGCTAAAATCTCGGCAAGTTTACCCGAATTGTTATCTTTAAATTTGATTTCATGTTTTGTTTTTTCAGGAGTAAACTCTGATTTTTGATAATTGATTAAATATTTCATAAATTCTGGACTGAACATATAAACACCTTCCCTACATTTATATAAAAACATATACATTTATTTTTTTGCTTAAAATTTACAAATTATTTACAATAACATGTTAGATGATATAATGTAATAAAAGGAAGTATATATGCGTCAATCATCAATTATAGATATAATTTCCCCCGTAATGGCAGGGCCTTCCAGTTCTCATACCGCAGGAGCTGTCAGGTTGGGATTACTGGCAAAAAATGTTTATAATGCAAAACCTGATAAAGTTACTTTTAAACTTTATAATTCATACGCTTTGACAGGTAAGGGGCATGGCACAGATAAAGGGCTGCTTGCAGGTGTATTAGGTTTTTCTGTGGATGATGAAAGAATTAAAAATATTTTTGACACACCTGAGGCAAAAGAAATTGAATATGAGTTTGAGTTTCTTGAGGATTTTAACAGACATCCAAATGCCGTTGATTTTATCTTTGAAGGTGGATTAAATTTTACAGTTTCAGGCGATTCTGTCGGGGCAGGTGAAATCCTTGTAACTAAGATAAATAATTTTTCGGTAAATCTTAACGGGAAATATAACACAATTCTTCTTGTCTATGATGATAAACCTGGTGTTATATCAAAAGTTACAGGATTAATACAGGCAGATAATGTTAATATTGCATCTTTGCATTGTGACAGAAGCGGAAAAGGAAAAGATGCGTCAATGTGTATTTGTATTGACGGAGATTTAACAAAAAATTGTCTTAATGCTTTAAGCGATTTGAAAGATATGTATATTGTAAGATATATCAGGAAATTGGAAAAATGAATAATGTAAATACATTTAGGCAGTTATATTATACCTGCAAAGAAAAAAATAAAAATATTTATGAAACAGCACTGGATTATGAGGCATCTCAGGGTGAAAACAGTGAATATCAGATAAGATTGCAGGCAAAAAAAAGTCTTGATGCTATGAAAGATGCGATAAAAATCGGATTAAATTGTACAGAACCATCTCCCAGCGGGATGAGCGGCGATGATTGTGACAAGCTTCAAAAATCAAACGTGAAGTCTATATTGGGTACAACTCCGCAAAAAATTATGGCTTATGCCCTTGCAACAAGCGAACAAAATCTCCGTATGGGAAGAATTGTTGCCTGTCCGACAGCAGGTTCTTGCGGAATTGTACCTGCTGTTTTAATTGCTTATGCGGAAGATAATAATATCAGTGAAAATGAACAGATAAATGCGCTTATAACTGCAGGTGAAGTCGGCAGACTTGTTGCTAACAAAATGGCACTTGCAGGAGCAGTAGGCGGGTGTCAGGCTGAATGCGGAGTTGCATCTGCAATGTCAGCTGCGGCATTAACTCAAATGCGGGGTGGTTCAGTCAAGCAAATTATAAATGCAGTTGCGTTAGCACTGAAAAATATTTTGGGTTTAACCTGTGACCCTGTTTGCGGTCTTGTTGAAATACCCTGTGTAAAACGTAATCCGTTTCTTGCAATTCATGCGGTTACTGCATCAGAACTGGCTATGGCTGATATAATTTCGAAAATTCCTATTGATGAAGTTGTTGATGCTATGGAACAGACGGGTCAATTAATGTCACCGTTATTAAAAGAAAGTTCTCAAGGTGGGCTTGCAAAAACTAAAACTGCAATTGCTTTAGAGAAAAATATTTTAAAATAATTAAGTTTTGTAACAAATTGAATATTTGCAAGCAATTATATGGAAATTATATTCTTTATATA
>CATNBA010000033.1 GCA_950096985.1 uncultured Candidatus Melainabacteria bacterium | reverse complement strand
TTTTCTATTTTGAATATATTTAGTTTTTAACAAAAAAATATAGCTATTTAGTAACTTTTTTTGTTACAAAAACTTAACGATTACCAAAGATTTCAGGCGTTAGTGCCGTATTTAATAATTACTATGAGTTTAATTATCGATTCAAATCTTGAATACTTGCAAGCTGTTTTAGGGATAAATGCAGTCAAATTCCAGACACAGTATGCTGCGTTGTCTGTTGAAGAAATTATTGAAGCAGAGGCAGCAGAAGGTAATCAGCAGGCAATTAAACTCGCACGCGAAATTTTAAACGACGTTAATCTTGTCATCAAATTATTTGACCTTGCGGATGCCAATAACAAATATGCAATTTTAAGAGAATTAAACTCACAAGAATTAGAAGTATTTTTGCCTGAAATGGAAAAAGAAGACATGTTACAGGGATTGTTCTTCTTCACGCAGGACAAGTTGATGAAAATGCTTGAAGAATTGCCGCCCGAACAATTGGTTAAGACTGTTTTTGAAATGTTCTCTCAGGAAGAAATAGTTCAGCTAATGCCAGAAGAACAGTTGGACAAATTTTTAACAAGCAGTGATATTGATAAAAACAAAATTTTAAAACATATGCAATCCATTCCACCTGAATATGTTGCACAGGTTTTGGAACAGATTACAGGTGAAGCTGTTGATGACGATATGGACAGCATTGATTTGTCAAAACAGTTTGCTCAATTAAATCCGTTAGAATATCAGGACGCCTTAAAAGCCTTTCAGCCGACACAAAAACAACAATTGGTTTTATCATTAGGCAAAGAGCACAACGAGTGGTTTCAACTATTTGATGCTCATGCTTATACAACAATTATTAATCGTGAAAAGCAACAGCCGGAAGTTGTTAAGGCTATGTCTGTCATTGAGCCGGAACATATTCAGGAAATGATTAAGCAGCTGCCTGACGATTTGTTATCAATCGTTATTACACAGATGGATACAGAAAAGTTTGCTGAAATACTTATGGATAGATATCCGGAAGTTATAGCAAGTGCAATATTAAAATAGTGAGGATATGTCGATTTGTATCAGCAATGATAAATTGTTGAACGACCAATTTCAAAAATGCAGCAATACAAATTAAGAAAATTAAACGAAAGAGACAGAAGAGTAATTTACTTATTAGCACAGGGATATTCTAATCATGAAATAGCATCAGTGCTTCACTTTAGTCCTGATACTATTAAATGTCAGTTAAGTAAAATTATGAAAAAATTGGATGCAAATAACAGAGCGCATGCAGTTTCTTTAACTTATGGCAGCGGATTATTTAAAAAGAAATCACTGATTAAGTATTTCAAGGACAAAATTTAAAGCCGTTTCAGAAAACATAAATTTCATATTTTTTCTGTTGTACTTTGGGTTTAGCTTGAACTCTTTTACTGTAATATTATCTTTATAACCGCAAGCTATAAAGATTGTGCCAACAGGTTTGTTTTCACTCGAAGAAGGACCTGCAACTCCTGTTGTGCATAAAACGACTTCACTTCCTGTAAGTCTGATTAAGCCTTCTGCCATTTCATGTGCACATTCAGCACTTACCGCGCCATAATCATTTAACGTTTTTTCTGATACATTTAGAAAGCGTTGTTTGGCTTCATTTGAATAGGTTACAAAATTCGCCTTGATATAGGCAGAACTTCCTGCCATATCTGTAAGTCTTGAGCTTATCAATCCGCCCGTGCAGGATTCCGCAGTAGAAACTTGCAAAGCATTTCGAAGTAAAATTTTTGATAAGTCAGATGCAGTTGTTGATGTGAGTTTTTTAAAATTTAATAAGAAATTTATCATATCTTTAAGTTTTGACCAAAAATGTATTTTGTCAATATTCATGTTTGTGTAATCATGTGACTAGGAGAAAAGCATGGCTGTCAGAGAAAAAGAAAACAATTTAGGACTGTTACCACAGAATATCGAGGCAGAAGAAGCGGTATTAGGCGCAATTCTGGTTAATCCGAATGTTATCACAAAGGTTGTGGAAACATTAAAACCTGAAAGTTTCTATAAACCTGCACATAAATATATTTTTGAGGCTATGCTGCAGCTGTTCAACACAAATGAAAGAATTGATATTGTATCTGTTTCTGATGTTTTGAACTATAACTCAAAGCTTGAAACAATTGGCGGACGTGCATTTGTAAATGATTTATGCTACAAAACCATTACAACTTCAAACATTGAATATTATGCCAAAATTGTTCAGGAAAAAGCTATTAAAAGAGCGTTAATTAATGCAGGTTCTGAAATAGTATCATTTGGATACGATGTAAACCCTATTGATCAATCTCTTGACAGTGCAGAAAAACTTATTTTTGATATTGCATCAAAAAAAGCAACTTCGGACTTAGTTCACGTTAAAGATTTGGTACTAAACACTTATGAAAAAATCGAATACCGATATGAACATAAAGACGAATTAACAGGTGTTCCAACCGGATTTTACGAACTTGATGCGATATTAAACGGACTGCAAAAATCAGACCTTTTAATCCTTGCAGCGCGTCCTGCAATGGGTAAAACAGCATTTGCATTAAACATTGCTCAGAATATTGCATTGAGAGCTAAAACTCCTGTTGCTATATTCTCTCTTGAAATGTCAAAAGACCAGCTTATGCAGCGTATGTTATGTTCTGAGGCTGAAATTGACTCTCAAAGGGTTAAAACAGGGAATGTGCAGAGCAAAGATTGGGAAAAACTTGCATCTGCAATGAACTCCTTTGCACAAGCACCGATTTATATTGACGATACATCAGGTTGTACTATAACAGACATTCGCGCAAAATGCAGAAGATTAAAAATGGAAGAAAAAAATCTCGGTTTAATTCTTATCGACTATCTTCAGTTGATGGAAAGTTCAAGCCGAGAAGACCGTATGCAGCAGATTTCTGCTATATCCAGAGGTTTAAAAATTCTTGCAAAAGAACTTGATGTACCGGTTATTGCGCTGTCACAGCTTTCTCGTGCGGTTGAAAGCAGAACGGATAAACGTCCGATGCTTTCAGATTTGAGAGAATCAGGTTCTATCGAGCAGGATGCCGATATTGTAATGTTTATTTACCGCGATGAATACTACAGAAAAGCAGAAGACGGAGAAGATGAGGCGGTTGCAAAAGCACAGGCGAAAGGCGAGTCGGAAATCATTATTGCAAAACACAGAAACGGTTCTGTCGGAACTGTTAAACTTCTGTTCCAAGGCAATATTACAAAATTCAAAAATCCTATTAAGACTGATGCTTTCTAAAACTGCTTATATTTAGAAGTTTACCTCTTTTAATATATGATGTTAAATTTGATGGATATAATTCAGGTATAATTACATTGTCTTTATTCTTATCAAGCATTATAGACAAAACAAATTTATCTCTTTGTCTGTCTTCTTTTATGCAGATATATCTCTCATAACTAAAGGCATTCATAAATCCGCAAAATAATATAATCAAATATAGTAAACAAAGCTTATATTGTTTATATCTGTAAAATAATGCTGCAATACAGGGGATTAAAAAGTTTATAACCAATAAATGTCTGCTTGAAACATATAAGATATTTTCATCGCTAAATCTGCCGCATCCTATAGCACCGATTAAACATAAACTTAAACTAAAAAGCGCAAGATAAATATAAAAATCCGAATTATTTTTTTCTTTTATAAACAAATAAACAGCAATTACAGAAATAAAAGCACCTGCCATTACACTTATCCGGTTTGAAAAACATATATTTAACACTCCGACAAATATTGATTTAAAATATTTAGTCCAAAAAACAAGATTATCCGGCAGCATTAAAGGCATCTGCTCTGTCAATTGTCCATAATTCGCAAAAAATAATAAAATCCCTGCCGCTATAATTAAAAATGCTGTAAGAGAATATTTGTTCAACTTCCTTTCTTTAATTATAAAAGCAATTAACAAACCTATACCGGCGGCAAACGTCATAGAAAACATTGAGCAAACTGTAAAAATCGAAAACAAAATCGTATTTCTAAGATTTTTTTGCTTTACAAACCCAAAATATATTGCTATAAATGCAAAAATCAACATAAAATAAAATTGTGACTGAAAACCTGTTAACTGATTTTCAAAATTTACATCAGCCAAACACGGTATAAAAAATAACGGTAAAAGACTGTTTTTATCAGGAATAACTTTGTATAATAAGCCCAGAGAAGTTAAAAACAAAAAGAAATTTGTAATTATTTGATGTCGTAAGTTCCAACCGTCTATATGATAAAAAATCCAAGTATATAGTTTGGTCCAAACAATTTTATGTTCATTATGAAAAGAAAATATCCAATTCCAGTTTAATTTACTATCTAAATGTCCCGGCAAAAGAGTTTCCCATTCATCCCAATATGGAACATCAACAGCGTTAATAAAAACATTATAAAAATTCCACATTACAAATAATGCGAGAATAACAAAAGAAACTATTAACATATAATTTTTTCTATTTGTCATTATTCCTCTTAAAAGCCTCAAAATACCATTTTAAATATTTCGGCAGCCATTCAATAAGTTTAAAATTGGATTTTCCAGCAGTTCTGTCATGCCATGTTGTCGGAACTTCTGTTATTTTATGACTGTTTTTAAAAGCCTTTACAACAAGTTCTACTCCAAGCTCAAAACCGCCTGTACTCTCAATTTCCACAGTATCTAAAAAAGATTTTCTATAAAGTTTAAAAGAATTTGTCGCATCATGAACAGGCAATCCCGCCAGATAATGCAAAGATAAACCCGCGCATCTTGACATAAATCCTTTAATTAAAGGGCCTCCAATCTGCTTTCCGCCCGACATATAACGAGAGCCGCAGACTATATCTGAATTGTATTTTTCGGCAGAATTTACCATATCATTTATAACCCCGGGCGGGTCTGATAAATCAGCCATTGTAACAACAACAAATTCGGTATCTACACTTTCAAGCCCTGTTTTTATGGCGTTTAAAACCCCACTGCCGTATTTGTTTTTAACCAAATTAACATTTAACTCTCTTGCAGGTACTAAGGTAGTATCTTCCTCAAAATCATAAACAATATTAATCTTAAAAGGAACTTTAACTTCTTTTTCAATCCGTTCAACAGCAGTTTTAATATTATCGCCTTCATTATAAACGGGAATTACAATAGTAATCATTAAATTCCCCCGATTTTAACCTGTTCTGCAATCCATGGTACAACTTCATCTAAAATCTCATCTAAAGAAGTTTCAGCCTTAAATCCGAGTAAATTTTCAGCTTTTTCAACAGACGGAACACGCTTTTGCACATCATATTTAAACGGCTCATCACTGACCACTCTAAATTCTTTATCAGGATTTAATCTTTTCCAAATCACTTCCGCAAGCTCCATAACACTGGTTGAAACAGGTGTTGAAAGGTTAAAATCTTCGTTAACGGCTTTTTCGCTTTCAATACATAATCTTATACCACGCGCTAAATCTCCCGCATAAGTATAATGTCTGATTTGATTACCTTTACCTAAAATATGCAGCGGGTCTTGACCTTTAATTACTTTTTGAACTAAATCAGGGACAACATGGCTCATTGCAAGTTTTACGTTGCCTGAAAGTATTTCCGTATCACAAAGCGCACGTTTTTCACCAGTTCCCACACAGTTGAAAGGTCTGATAATTGTATAAGGCAGACCGTATTGCTCAAAAGCTCCTTTACAATAATATTCACAGGCAAGTTTTTGAAAACCGTATGTACTCATCGGAGGGGGAATTAACTTTTCATCGCCCTCTTTAGAGGGATATGTATCAGCACATTCATACACCATGCTTGAACTCAAAACGTTGATTTTCTTTAATTTGCCATTTTTATAAGCATGAATTGCCGCATCAAAAGTTGATGCCATAATTCTTTCATTTTCAGCCAAAAGTTCATAAGCCATTTCGTGAAAATAAGCAATTCCGCCTATCATTGCAGCACATGCCAGAATTTGGTCACAATCTTCGGCAAGTTTTTTCATCAGTTCAACATCTTTTGCATCGCCTTCAACAAAATGATAATTCGGATGATTGTCATACGATTTTTTAATTTTTCCATACTTAGAGAAATTATCAATCCCTACAACTTCATGCCCGTGGTTAAGAAGTTCTTCAACTACATAACCGCATATAAATCCCGCAGAACCTGTTACTAATATTTTCATTATTTTCTCTCCCAAACATTCCAGCAATCTACATAAGGTTTATCGATTTTCAAATCAAGATATTCTTTATGAGGAACGCCTAAAATTACTGCATCACAAACCGATAAAGCATCTTCAAGTTTATATGTATCTTTCACATAAGGATCTGATGCAAACACTTGAGCCAACTTAAATTCAAGCTCTTTTTTTATCTTGAAAGATAAACTTTCTCTGATATCATCATTATCTGCCTTAAAAGTCATACCGAGAAGTGCAACTTTTTTATTTTTTAATGAGCCCAATTTCTTTTCCAACTGCTGAACAAGAAAATTAGGTAACCCTTCATTTACAAGCATTGCAGACTGCCCTAAGAAAAATTGATTTCTGTAAAAAGCTGATAATTGCATTGTATCTTTAAACAGACACGGACCTGCAGCCAGTCCCGCTTTACAAAAACTTTTTGCACGCGGGTAATCACACTTCATAGCATCCAAAATTTTATAAAAATCCAGCCCTTTATCTTCAACCATCATATAAAATTGGTTTGCAACAGCAAATTCCAAATATCTCCACGTATTTGTCATCAATTTTGACAACTCTGCTTCCATCGGGTCAAGATGAATAATTTTCGGTGAAATTTTTGAAAAAATTTCTTCCGCCTCTTGTCTTGCCTTGTCACTAATTGCAGAAACAATTTGAGGCAAATTTTTAATTTCTTCAATACCTTTGCCCTGTAAAATTCTCTCAGGACAAAATGCAAGTTTTGGTTGAACACCAAAATGGTTATATAGCATCTGCTCAATAATTTGTGTTGTACCCGGATAAATTGTACTTCTCAAAATTACAAGCTGATTTACATTCATTAAAGGCAAATAATACTTTACAACATCCAAAACCTCATGAATTTTCGGGTTATGATGCTCATCAACCGGAGTTCCCGTAATAAATATCACAACTTCCTGATTTTTTATAACATTAATATCATCAGTTACAACTAATGTTTTTTCATCAAGTTCTTTCCTTAAAAGTTCTTGAGCTCCGTCTTCCTTAAAGGGAACAACTCCACTGTTAATCATCTCAACAGCTTTTTTGTTAATATCTAAAAGAGTAACTTCAAAACCTGAGTTTGCAAGTACCAATCCCAAAGGAAGCCCAACATGACCACACCCGCCAACTATACAAATTCTCTTCATATTTATAATAACCTTTTCGAATAATTTATTTTATATTAGCATAAAAATCTTGATAAGAACAAAAATATAATTAATATTTTCTTGTTCGTGAAAGCGAAATTTTTTATATCCTATTAGAATATATTCGATGCAAGAGATTGATAACAAACAACTATTGTTGAATTCATTAGCAAAATGTACACAAGAATTAAGAGGCGACAAAAGTCAATTTATTCTTGCAAGCGAATATGAAATTTCCACATCTATAATCAGTACAATTGAACGCGGTTTAAAAGATCCGCAGTTAACAACTGTTTTTAAACTTGCTGAGGCATTAAATATTGAACCTTATGAATTTATTAAACGTATTCAAGATGGTTTGCCAAAAGATTTTTCTTTAACAGATAAGTAAAATTACGCAAAAAATTTTATGTTTGTTTTTTGGTAATATTACTTAAAAATATCTTGAGCTTAATATATATCAAGAATATAATAATTATTGGAAAAATTTTTGAAAGGAATTACAAATGGTTGCAGAAATGACATTTCCTCAATTAGAACGAACAATTAACCCCACACATGATATAAAACTTTTTGCGGGACGCTCTAATACAAAACTTGCACAGGAAATTGCAGATTATCTTGGAACATCTATCGGTCCAATGGTTATCAAAAATTTTGCTGACGGCGAAATTTATGTTCAGGTAAAAGAAAGCGTAAGAGGAGATGATGTATTTATTATTCAGCCTTTGTGCAATCCTGTTAACGAAAATTTAATGGAACTGCTGATTATTATTGATGCTTTTAAACGTGCAAGCGCAAAAACAATTACAGCAGTAATCCCATATTACGGTTACGCAAGACAGGACAGAAAAACTTCAGGACGTGAAGCCATTACTGCAAAACTTGTTGCCGATTTATTAACAACTGCAGGCGCAGACAGAGTTCTTGCAATGGATTTGCATACAGGTCAAATTCAAGGTTTCTTTAACATTCTTGTTGACCACATTTTTGCAGAACCTATTTTAGCAAGTTATATAAGAAATTTAAATATCGATCCTGATGATATGGTTGCAGTAAGCCCTGATACAGGCGGTGTTCAAAGAACAAGACACTTTGCAAAAACAATCGGATGCTCACTTGCAATTATCGATAAACGCCGAGACAAACACAATGAGGCTATCGCATCACATGTTATCGGTGAAGTTAAAGATAAAGTATGTGTAATGTTTGATGATATTATCGACACGGCAGGTACAATCTGCGAAGCATCAAAACTTTTAATTCGTGAAGGAGCAAAAGAAGTTTATGTATGTGCCGCACATCCGGTATTTTCAGGTCCTGCCATAGAAAGACTTGCAAATGCACCTATCAAGGAATGCCTTGTAACAAATTCCATTCCTCTTGATATGGACAAAATGCCGCCGAATATTAAACAATTATCTGTAGCTCCGCTTTTAGGTGCTGCAATAGCACGTATTCATGATGATGAATCCGTAAGTTCTTTATTCGGTTTCGAAAAAGAAATGCAAGTACAATAAAAAAGATTTTTTCATACGAACCCTGCTTTGCAGGGTAATGCTTCTTTTAACTCCCTTTTGGGAGTTTTTTTTTAGTTTGCCTTTCAACCCGACAAATCGGGTATGGTTAAATTTTTATAAATTTTCTTTAAATCTACATCATCCGAAGGATATTAAAAACAATTAATAAAGTTTATATCACAACGGGTCGTATTAAAAAATATAAGATATGAAAAACTTCGGTTTTTCATACCTCCTCCCCAAGTCTGGTAGCCGTTCTTCGTAAAGAATGGCTTTTTCTTTTGCAGACTTTGTCTGCAAAAGGTTTTTTTGCTATACTTATTTTATGAACGACTATGAAGATTTTATCTCAACAGTAAGCCATGAACTCAGGACACCTCTCACTTCTATCAGAGGGTTTTCGCAAACCATGCTTGCATCTTGGGAAAAACTGGACGACGATAATAAAAAAAAATTTTTGAATATTATAATCGAACAGTCAAACAGACTTATAAATCTCGTTGAAAACATGCTTTCAGTAACAAAATTGCAGGACACAAAAGACACAATTATTATTAAGGAAGTGACAATTAAACCTGTAATCGAAATGATATGTTCAATTGTTAAAACACAACATCCTGATAAAAGTTTTAAAATTGATATTAATGACCATGCAATTCTTGCAGATAAAGATAAATTTCAGCAAGTTATGACAAATTTGATTGAAAATGCGGGCAAATACGGAGATGATAAATCAACAATTACCATAAAATCAAATTATGCAAATGACTTTGTTATAATAAAGGTTATAAATAACGGTATCGAAATTTCTGAAAATGACTATGAAAAGATTTTTACAAAATTTTCACGTATTGATAATCCGCTTACAAGAAAAGTACAGGGAAGCGGTTTGGGGTTATATATTACCAAAAATCTGGTCGAAAAAATGGGCGGAAATATAAGGGTCAATTCACAAAATCATGAAACGGTTTTTGAAGTTTCCATGCCCTGTGCAAACATTGAAAGGCAGGCTATGAATGCGGTCCGTAACTCTAATAATTGATAAACGCAGAGAACTGTCAATAAAATACAAAAAACTTTTGACTAGTGAAACCAATACAGTAATTATTTCAAAAGATTTAATTTCTGCTATAAAAATCATTCAGGATAAAGAGCCTGATTTAATAATAATTTCAGACAGTATTGACAGTGATATTCCGGATTACTGCAAAAAAATCAGAGCATTAACATATAATATGCGTCCTATTATCGTTGCAACGTCAAAATCTGCCGAACTTCAAGACAGATTGTCCGTTTTGGAAAATGGTGCGGATGATTTTATTTCAGAGCCCGTTAATTCAGAAGAATTTGTAATGCGCATAAAAGCACACATTCGGCGCGAACTGGAATCCAATATGGATGTAAAAAAATTCCTGCCTGGCAAAAATTATTCAACACGCGCACTTAAAAGAGCAATTTCAGAAAACACATTCTGGGCAGCAATGCTTGTTAGTATCGAAAATTTTAATAATTACAAAGAAACTTATACTGAACTTGCATCAGATAAGCTGCTACAAACCTATAGTGCCATAATAAACTCTGCATTGTCCGAAAATGATTTTCTCGGCACAATATCGGAAAATGAATTCTTGATAATAACCGATGGTATAAAAGCAGAACAAATTGCAAACTTTTTAACCCTGGCATTTGATACAGTTGCCTCAAAATTTTACTCTCCTCAGGATATTAAACGAGGTTTTATGCTTATGCGTGGTGATGAATTTGCAGGTCGTCGTTCAAATTTCGTACATACAACAATTGGTGTTGTTACAAACGAATTTATAGAATATAAAGATACAACACAGTTAATGAATTCGTTAATAGAAATTCATGGTATGGCAGATTTACCCTCAAAATCAAATTATCTGATTGAAAGACCGCGCATATCAGCAGAAAATTCTGTTAAAAATGTTATTAATAACAAAGTTGTAATTATAGAAGAAGATGATGCAATGTCACTTCTTTTAACCACAATTCTTGATATGCAGGGATATGAAGTCATAAAAACTCTTGACGATACTGTACCGGCACTGGTTATAATTGATGCAGGAACAAATCTTAAAGGGCTTGAAATATGTAAAAAATTACGTGAAAATGCTGATTTTGACAAAACAAAAATTATCGTCACATCAACACTGCATGACAAAGAATTGGTTTTAAATACAGGTGCAGATCTCTATATCCCGAAACCTTACGAGATATCAAATATAATTAAATGGGTTAATAGCATACTTTCCTAATAAAATTTAACCGATTAATTCTTCTAAAGTTTTCGCTTCATTTTCAGCTTTTTCAGGGTTTTTAAAAGACGTACGGCGCATGTATGTACGCAAAGCCTCACGAATTAATTCACTTCTGGTTCTTTGTTCATTTGATGCAACACCGTCGATTTTATGTAAGAAATCATCGGGCATAGTAACTAATATTTTTGCCATAATTCACACTCCACACTGATATTTTAACATGTGCAGTCAAATATTTCAACTATATTAGCCTGCCTTGGTAATGGATTTTAATATATTCCCATCTATACTTATTCTAAAGAGAAAGGAGTTTTCAAAATGGAAGACAACAACTACAGACATGAAGAATTTGATGATTGTTTTTTATGCAAACACCCTGCATTAAGACATATTTTAACAGGGCTGCTTG
The DNA here is from genome assembly GCA_950096985.1 of uncultured Candidatus Melainabacteria bacterium. Classification (GTDB taxonomy): domain Bacteria; phylum Cyanobacteriota; class Vampirovibrionia; order Gastranaerophilales; family Gastranaerophilaceae; genus Stercorousia. The sequence continues at coordinate 1,757 of CATNBA010000033.1, read as the reverse complement.
TATTTTTAGGGGCGTTTTTAGCATCTTATGTAATCTCTGATTGGCACTTCAAAAAAATGTACGATCCGGTTTATCAGATGGGGAGAATGGACAAAGCCATTATGAACAGAGAAAGAAGTTTTGACAGAATGGAAATGCGTTCTTTAAAACAACAGGAAAAAATGGAAAGAAAAGCTTTCAAACACGAACAAAAAATGGCAAAAACTGCATCACAATTTGTTCATGTAGAAAAAAATTCAGATGCATACAAAATTATTCTTGACCTCAGACCTTTTGATAATGATGAAAAAAATGTTGAAGTAAGAACACAGGGAAATACTTTAATTATTAATGCAGCAGGCGAAAGAAACTCTAATCACAGAGAAGAAGTTTTAAAATATAGTCAGGCATTTGCATTCCCCGAAAAAATCGATACCGATGAAATAACAAAGGTTCGCGAGGGACATAATTATATAATAACAGTTCCTTATGATAACTAATTTATAAAAGAGCCGCATAAGCGGCTTTTATTTTGTAACAAATTATTAAAAAATAGCTGAATTCTTTAAAGTTGCATCCAAAATTGACCGATATAAAATATGTGGTTAGATTAATAATTCACCAAACCTACAAGGTGGTAGAAAGGATGTAAATGTACGGATATATGGCTTGGCCCGGCACATACAACTTTAAAGAAGAAATAAGTCTGTTACTTAAATACTTTAAAGAACAGATAGAAGAAGTGATGAAAAAGATAGAACAAGCTGAAGACTGAAGAAGTATGACCAAAGCCAATGTGGCTGGTGGAGCGGAAAGCTCCTAGTTGTTATTAAGGATATGTAAGACCGGTAAAAAGTTTTTTACCGGTCTGTTGTTAGGAAAACTCCCGCATATTATGCGGGAGAGGAATGATAAGTATACCGTAAAGCATACTTATTTGTATGAAAATCTATTTAATTCTGCTTTCAAGAACTTTTATACGTTTTTCAAGTTCATCTATACGTTTTTGTTGTGCCTGATATTTCAAATCAAGTTCTTTTATTGCATTAATTACGGCATAGAACATATCTTCCATACGAATGGTTAAAAAGCCGTCTGTACCTTTTTTTACTGCGTTTGGAAACACCTTTTGCAAATCTTGGGCTATGACACCCACACGTGGAGTTTTCTTTTCATCTTTTTTAAAGGTGTAGTTAAAGATTTTTAGTTCGCGCAGTTTTGCAAGACCGTCAGTATTCTCTTTGCCAACATATTTTAAACGACGGTCAGAACGTATTGTGCCAACATCAAAAGTACCTGATGGATGTTTAAATGTTCCATGACTATGAAAATAATTACCAAAACCGACTTGTGCAGAATAAGTTGATCTTATTTTGGGATCTCCATCATCACTACCTAACAAGAAAGCTTCAGCACCACCGGTAGCTTCGTGAGCCTTCGAACCAAGTTTAGGCATAGCTGTATAAATACCACCTTTTACAACTAAAACACCATTGACCACAACAGCAGTTTCCGGAGATGTAATATTATTTTTTGATATTCCAAATCGTGCAGTTCCATTATGTACCTCTAAAACTGCAGGACCACTATTAAAACGTGATTGACTACCAATAAATATACGTTCAACATCGTCTTTTGCCCATTCAGAATTAGCAGTCGGTCCGGAATTAGCTCCTATACAAATCTTATTACTGCCTCTAACATTATTACAAGAATACTGACCGATAGCAATGTTATTATCCCCCTTCATGCTATAACCAGCATAAGCTCCCAAAGAT
>CATNBA010000032.1 GCA_950096985.1 uncultured Candidatus Melainabacteria bacterium | reverse complement strand
TGTTATTATTTTAAATATATTTTAATTACCTAGAAGTAGTGTCAAAAATGGACTATCATTTAATTATAATGATTGATAGCAATAAAATAAAAAAATAGTTGGTAAAAATGTTAAAAAACTAAGAATGGCTAAAAATATAACACAGGAATTATTAGCTGAATATTTAGATTTTCAACGCGAAACTATAACTGCTATCGAAACAGGAAGAACTTTTATTTCTGCAGAAGCGCTTACAAAATTAAGTAATTATTTTAATGTAGAGCCAAACTACTTTTTTAAATCTCAAAATATTGATGATATTGATAATATTAAAGATTTAAAAGAAGAAATAAACCGTCTTATGTCTGATTGTACTGAAGAAAATTTAAAATATATTTATCGTTTTATAACAGTCATAAAAAATTGAGATTATATAATTTTCACACTACATTAAAAAGTATAGTAAATGAAGTAAATCAAATACTGTTAAGTGGCGACGAAGAATTTGCAACTAAATATCGCAATATACTGTTTACATTGAATTCGTAGAGAATTAACCACACTTGACAAAATCAATTAAATATTAAATAATATAAGTGTAGGACGAGCCAAAAGGGAAAATGTTCAGGCTTTCCTGATGACCCGCTTCACTCCTACAGTTACAGTTTAAATGCTATTACTGCTATTGCTAATGCCAGTAATAGCATTATTATTAACTTTACCATAGTGCCCTCCTTTCCGACCATAGTCCTTCACTACTCGTGTGTGTCGGTGAAAAGCATGAGCTATCCTACAATTTAATAATACTATAAAATAATGCAAAATGCAATATTGTTAAAATTCTGGTAACTTAAAGGAACATTATTTTATATATTGATTTAAAAAAGTGCTTGATTTTAAAAAATGTTCATGATAGATTAGATTTTGCTAACCGAATTAAGATTTGCGGGCTGCTAGCTCAGGTGGTTAGAGCGCACCCCTGATAAGGGTGAGGTCGGTGGTTCGAGTCCACTGCGGCCCATATAAAAAAGGACAGAATTTATACCTGTCCTTTTTTATTTTGTTCAAGAAAACGGATAAGGGTGAAACCTATTTCAAATAGTCCTCAAAACTTTTTACATTAACCTTATAACCGCATCCTTCGTGGAGTTTGCCGGGATAAAAAATACGTTTTGCAGGATAGTTTTTACACATCCTTAATCGGTGTTTGTAATCAGAGCACAAGCCTTCGGGCGTCACGAGTTTGCAGGCAAAAATAAGGTTGCCTTCTTCATCTCTCCCTTTTATGTAAAATCTTTTATAAGCGGGAAAAAGAAATTGCATAATCTTAAATTCTTTTTCGGTATATGTATCTTTGCTGTACATATAATTACAGCATTTTCCGCACTTTTTACACTCGCCCGTAATCTCATAACTGACTTTTTCGGGCACGAAATATGAACGGATTTCGTTAAATATTACAAAGAAAAAATCAAATATCATATTACCAGTATATCATAAACTGCTGTAATTGTCGTGTAGGGCGGGTCAAGCGGCACGCTTGCCATTAATCGTGTTTTATACTAAAATAATGTAATTGACGAGGGAGTATCTATGACAAAATACAAAGTTAACTCTACAGCTAAAAAAATGGCGAGAGAAAATATATCGAAAAAATCTAAAAAGAAACAGGGCGGATTTTTTTCAACTTTGAAGTTCTTATTCTTAATGGGATGTGCCTGTGCGCTTGCGGGTATTGCATCATTTGAACTTTATTTGTCGTCATTGCCACCGATTAACAATCTTGAGCAATTTAAGCCAAATATTGTAACCAAAATTTATTCTGCGGATGAAGAAATTATCAAAACTTTTACAGCTTATACATACGAAAAAATTGAGCTTAAAGATATTCCCGAAAACTTAAAAAAAGCGTTAATTGCGACGGAAGATAAAAACTTTTACAGACATCACGGATATGATTTGACAGGCTTAGTTCGTTCTACCGTACAAAACGTAATGGCAGGTCATGTCGTACAGGGCGCAAGCACCCTTACTCAACAGTTGGCAAGGGTTTTATTTCTTAATAATGAAAGAACTTTTGACAGAAAGTTGAAAGAATTATTTATTGCGGCAAGAATTGAAAAAACAATTTCTAAAGATCAAATTTTAGAAATGTATATGAATAATGTTTATTTGGGCGCAGGTGCATACGGTGTTGAAGGAGCATCACAAATTTATTTTGATAAACATTTGAAAGATTGCTCTTTATCTGAACTGGCGTTGATTGCAGGTTTGCCACAAGCACCGTCGGTTTATAACCCGTTTAATAACAAAGATTTGGCGATTAAAAGACGTAATCAGGTTTTGATGAGAATGTATAAGATGAGATACATAACAAAAGCTGAATACGAAAGTGCAAAATCAGCGGACGTTAAGCTTGCAAAAGTGCCTCAATACTATACAACCAATAAAGCTCCGTATTTCTGTGATTACGTTATGAAAGAACTTGAAAAACTTGGTTTTGATGAAACAGAAATTACACAGGGCGGATATAAAATTGTTACAACACTTGATTATAAAACTCAAAAAGCAACTGATGAAGCTATCGACAAAAACCTTAAAAATTGGGGACTTCGTGGGGATAATAATCAAGCGGCAGTATTTTCATACAGTCCGGTAGACGGGCGCATCATTGCTTATGCCGGCGGGAAAGATTATGCAAAAAGTCAATATGACAGAGTTACTCAAGCCGTTAGACCTCCGGGTTCATCATTTAAACCTATTGTTTATGCAGCTGCGCTTGAAAAGGGCATTACTCCTAACGACATGATTGAAGATAAACCTGTAACAATCGGTCATTGGTCACCGCGTAACGCAGGTAACAAATACAGAGGTCCAATCCCTGTTTATACTGCGTTGATGGTTTCATCAAACGTGTGTGCGGCAAGAATGATTAAAGAAGTAGGTATCCGCTCCGTAATTCAAATTGCAAGAGTTTTAGGTATTGAAACTCCTATTGAATACGATTACACAATAGCTTTAGGTTCAAATGGTGTTAAATTGTTTGAATTTACAAGAGCTTACGGTGCATTTGCAAACGGCGGATTTGTTGTTCAGCCTTATGCAATTGAGAGAGTAGAAACTTCACGTGGAAAAGTTGTTTATAAAGCTCCAAAAACAAGATTTACACATCAGTTAAGTATGAACACGTCTGCACAAATGACAGCTATGTTAAAAACGGTTATAACAAATGGTACAGGCCGTGCGGCAAATATCGGCAAACCCGCAGCAGGAAAGACCGGTACAACAGATGATAATAAAGATGCATACTTTATGGGTTACACACCGAATGTTGTAACAGGCGTTTGGGTTGGTAACGATGACAATATTGCAATGAACAAATCAATTCAAGGTGCAACAGTTCCTGCTATAATCTGGAAAGATGTTATGAGAGTTGCAACCGAACCTTATGGAAAAGCTGATTTCAACTACCCTGAGGTTAAATTAATGCCTTTTGCTGCCGGTGCAAATGTGAAAATTATTGGTGAAGAAGATGAGGAACAGGAGCAAGATAAAAAACCTGAAGAACAACCTGCTCCCTCTGAAAACAGTGATTTAACTTCTGAAGATATAGCAAAACAGGTTAATAATATATTGAAGAAGACAGAAACACAGACACAACCTGCACAGCAGCCTGTTCAACAGCAAGCACAACCGGCTGTAAAACCTGTACAGAAACCCGCAACAGCGCCAATACCTATCCCAATGGCAGTTCCGGAGAGCTTAAACCAACAACATTAGAGAGATATGAAAGAACAATTTATCGCACATATAGGAACAGATGAATCAGGAAAAGGCGATTTTTTCGGACCGCTTGTAATCGCAGGTGTTCTTGCCGATGAGAAAACTTCGCAATATTTTCTTGATTTAGGAATTAAAGACAGTAAAAAATTAACAGATAAAAAGATGCTGACACTGGCGGCAGAAATCAAAAAAGTCGCTCCGCATTCGATTATCGCTATTTCAAATTCAAAATATAACGAGCTTTATAACAATATGAGGAATTTGAATAAACTTCTTGCCTGGGGTCATGCAAGAGCGATTGAAAATGTTTTGGAAAAACAGCATTGTGAATACGCATTATCTGATAAATTCGGTGACGAAAGCCTGATTAAATCCGCATTAATGCGAAACGGCAGAAGTATAAGACTTGAACAAATGTGCAAGGCTGAAAGTGATATTGCTGTTGCAGCGGCATCAGTTTTAGCGCGTGCAACTTTTGTTCAAAAATTGCAGGATATGGAAAATACCTACGGACTTAAATTTCAAAAAGGTTGTTCAGGTCTTGTTAAAGATGGCGCAAAACTGTTTATTGAAAAATATGGCAAGGAAAGATTGAAAGAAGTTTGTAAGGCTCATTTCAAGACGTACAACGAGGTTTAAGGATGAAAAATATACTGGTAACAGGCGGAGCAGGTTTTATAGGGTCACACTTATGCGAGGAATTGATTAAGCAGGGAAACCATGTAATTTGTCTGGATAATTTTTTTACGGGGTCAAGAAAAAATATTGAACACCTTCTTGATAATAAAGAATTTGAACTTATAAGACACGACATAATAGAGCCAATAATTCTTGAAGTCGACCGGATTTATAACCTTGCTTGTCCCGCAAGCCCTATACATTACCAGTTTAATGCTATTAAAACAATTAAAACCAACGTAATCGGGGTTACAAATATGCTTGATCTTGCCGACGAAACAAAAGCAAGAATTTTACAGGCATCTACAAGCGAAGTTTATGGCGACCCGACAGTTCATCCGCAAAAAGAAGATTATTGGGGAAATGTTAATCCTATAGGTTTGAGAAGTTGTTATGATGAGGGCAAACGTGTTGCAGAGGCATTAATGATGGATTATCATCGCCAGCATAATGTTGATGTAAAAATTATCAGGATATTTAATACCTACGGCCCTCGAATGGCTGAAAACGACGGCAGAGTTGTTTCTAATTTTATAATTCAAGCCTTAAAAAATGAAGATATAACTATTTACGGTGACGGCTCTCAGACACGTTCATTCTGTTATGTTGATGATTTGGTACGCGGAATGATTTCATTGATGAATTCCGAAAACTTTATCGGTCCTGTGAATGTAGGCAATGACGGTGAGTATAGTATTTTAGAACTTGCCCAAATGATTATTGAATTGTGCGGCTCATCATCAAAAATTATATTTAAGCCCTTGCCGTCAGACGACCCGTGCAAACGCCGTCCCGACTTGACCCTTGCAAAAGAAAAATTGGGATATGCTCCGACAGTAGATATAAAAGACGGCTTGCTGAAAACGATAGAATATTTCAAAACAAGTTTGTAATTTTTTTGATATGTTCTTTTTGGTATTCCAAAAGAATTATATATTGACATTCACAACTACTTCGAGAACTATCAAGTGAATCTAGCAGAATATTATTGAATGCTTCAATATATAGCATTGCTTCTTCAATTTTTTCCATTTTTTCTTCGAGTGTGAGCATAAGTTTACCTTTCTTAATCTAATTGCGTATATTTTATTGTTAATACGATATAATATACGTAAATACTAGAAATTATTTTTTATTTGTCAAGCATTGACTTAAATATGTATAATTATTTTATGGGTATAAATAAAGATTTAAGACATTTGCTTTTAAATGAAGCAAAAACTATAAAACAACTTGCTGAAATGGCAAATAAAATTTCAAGCAAAAAATTTTCTGCTGACGATATTTCTCAAAAATTAAATAAAGGCACCATGAAATATGACGAAGTCAAATTCCTAGCCCGTGTCTTAGGTTATGAAATTGAGTTTAAGAAGATAAATTAAAAAATGCTATTACCGCATGGTAATAGCATTTTAGATCTACGTGCGTAGCACTATTTTTTACTAATGTTAATAAACGGCATTGAACCGCCAAGCATGTATTCAGGAAGTTTTCCATCCCATTTTTGAACAGCTTCGTATTCAACAAGAGCTTTGTTTTGAGTTAAGGCGTGTGCACGGATTGACATTGATTTTGCCTCTGCCTCTGCTGATATAAGTTTTTGTTTTGCTTCTTCTTGAATTTGAACTGTTTTGTTTCTGGCACGTAACGCTTCTTGTTCTGCCGTTACTTTGCTTTCAATAGCTTTTTCAAATACACCTGAGTATGCAATTGCAGTCATTTGGAAATCTGTTACGTTAACATATTTTGGTGTAAGGTGATTTTGAAGTTTTACAAGAATTTCCTGGGTTGCTTTTTCTCGGTTTGCAACTAAATCTTGTGCATTCCATTTACCGATAACGTCTTTGATTGTACCTTCTACAACAGGATTTACAACTGTATCAAAGTAGTTCATGCCGACTTCTCTGTACATTTTGTGAGCGTTTTCAGGCTGTAAGTTGTAGTTGAGAACGTATGTAATTTTTGCCTGCTGAATATCTTTTGTGTAAACTGATGTTTCAATATAATTTTTTTGAGTTTTAACATTCATGTTTTTGATTGTTGAAATGAATGGAGTTACAAAGTGAACACCTTCTGTGTAGCTTGTCGGTGATACTTTACCTAGCGTAACCTTAACTCCGCGTTCGCCGACACCTACGATTGCAATCGGGTTAAAAAATGCGATAAAAATTATCAACAATGTGACAATAATTAACGGCGCAATAAATTTGTTTTCTTCCATAAACTTCCTTTCAAATTAGTTAATTCCAGCAACAGAAAGCGCTGCGTAAAGTACCACTATAATTAATGCAAAAATGCCATAGCAGTTTGCGATTAATTTTCCATGTGTTTGGTAAAGATTTTTTTTCAAAATTATACTTAAAAGCATAATAACAAGGTTTGTAAAGATTACAAACGCAAGCAGTAAAAATAAAATTCTTAAAGGCATATAATTCTCCTATCTTGAGAAATTATATTCTTTCTAAGCCTGCAGGAAATCATTTAAACGAATTATTTGGTTATTTTTTAAAAAAGTCTTTGTCTGAAAGTGCTTTTACTGTGCATCCCGCTCCGTTCATATTATTATTTGATTGTAATGAACAATATTCATCGTTTTCGCTGTAAAAGTTAGTGCCCTCAGCTCCCATTGGTAAAAGTTTACCGTTATCATCTATCTGGAACATAAACAAATCCTGTCCTAAACGGTTTGGTTTTTTGTTAAATCCGTTAACATCAACAGATATAAATAGGAAATAATGATTGTAGTACATGTTGTTTTCAATCATAACAAACATACTGTCATTCATCACAAATTGTCCGTCGTCAAAATAACCATATTGTATATTACTTTTTCCGTTGAAGGTTTTGTAAATATCTTTATAATTATCAGGATCATTTACATAAGCCTTATTTGGCATACAGGCTTTGTCACCAGCATTACTTTCTGCACCAAATCCACAGTCTTTTGCCACTTTTATATATTTCATTAAAATTGATTTTAATTGTTTGGTACCGATGTTTTGTGGTATCATAGGCAAGCCGTTATCATTTTCGTACAATGTTAATGCTTGACTAAGAGTTGAATATGCTTTTTGTAGAGCAGTTTGTAATTCTTTTTTTTGCATGTTTGCAATTAAAGAAGGCATTGTAAGAGCTGCAACAACACCGATAATACCTAATGTTATCAGAACTTCCGCCAATGTGAATGCCTTTTGTCTCATAATACCTCCAAATATACCTGTATAAATACCATGATAAATATACCCTGTCAATATACAGTTGAAACATAATGATAAGTTATATTATCTTTATTAAGAGGATAATATGACGGGTAAGACAGACAGAATTATTGATTTGACACGCAATAAAACTAAAAAAATGAGTTTAATGGTTAATGATGAGTTATGGGATTTATTTAAAAGGGCGTGCAAGATGAACAATACAATTCCTACTAATAAGATTGAAAAGTGGATGGTCAATTTCGTAGACGAAAATAATCTTCTGTAATATAATATATTCATGAAACAAATTGAACTTTTAGCACCTGCAAAAGATAAAGAAACTGCTGTTATTGCAATAGAAAGCGGGGCTGATGCCGTTTATATCGGTTCGCCAAAGTTTGGGGCGCGTCAGGCGGTCGGCAATTCTCTTGAAGATATTAAAGAAGTCGTCGATTATGCACACAAGTTTTATGTAAAAGTTCATGTGGCTATTAATACAATTTTGACGGATGATGAATTAAAGCAGGCGCAAGAGCTTATTTTTAAGCTTTACGAAATCGGTGTTGATGCAATTATTGTTCAGGATATGGGAATTTTTAAACTTGCGGTTGACGGCAAATTACCGTCGATACCAATCCATGCAAGTACTCAATGTGATAACAGAACTTTAGAAAAAGCAAAATTCTTTGATGATATGGGTATTTCGCGTGTAATTTTTGCGCGCGAACTTTCGATTGAACAAATTAAAGATATTTGTCAAAACATAAATGCCGAGGTGGAAACTTTTGTCCATGGTGCCTTGTGTGTGTCTTACAGCGGACAATGTTATTTAAGCCATTATATCGGTGGACGTTCCGCAAACAGAGGCGAATGCGCTCAAGCCTGTCGTAAAAAATACACACTTGTGGATGAAGAAGGCACAATTATTGCAAAAGACAAGTACATTTTAAGTTTGAGAGATTTTAACGCATCAAAACATTTGAAAAAGCTGATTGATGCGGGCGTAAAATCATTCAAAATCGAAGGCAGATTAAAAGATAAAAATTACGTTAAAAATGTTGTTGCATTCTATAGGCGGGAAATCGATAAATTTGCTCCAAAAACTTCATCAGGCAAAGTCTTTTTGGATTTTGAACCCGACGTAAATAAAAGTTTTAACCGCGGATTTACGGATTATTTTCTTGACGGGCGAAAAAAATGTTTTAACTTTGAAACCCCCAAAGCTGTCGGCGAATATTTAGGAAAAATAACCAAAATTGGTAAAGACTGGTTTGAATTAAAAGCAGAAGTTTCAAAACAAGACGGTTTATATTTCAATAACGGCGGATGTTTGATTAATAAAGTTGAAGATAAAAGAATTTATCCGAACCGTATGCATGGAATTGCTGTCGGTGTTGATGTTTACAGAAACTATGACTGCGATTTTGAAAAGCAGCTCGAAAATTCCAAAACAAAACGCAGAATTGGTGTTGAGTTTACTTGCAAAGACGGCGTTTTAAAAGCTTTAGATGAGGACAAAAACTCAGTACAAATACCGCTTTCCGCAAATGAAACTTCGAAAAATCCCGAAAAGATGCGCGAAACATTTATAAAACAAATGCAAAAAACAGGCGACAGTGATTTTTATGTAACCGGTGTAGTTGCAGAAGATTTACCGTTTATGCCTGTAGGAGAAATCAACGAACTTCGACGCACAATTCTTACACAATTGATGGCAGAACGTGTGAAAAATTACACACGAGAGATACAAAAGCCGTTAAAATACGTTGAATTTTCGCAAAAAGCTCTAGATTACAAGGCAAATATTCACAATCAAACCGCAAAAAGTTTCTATGAGGCTTGCGGATGCGAGGTTTGCGAGATGTCAGCAGAAAGCGGTTCAAAACCGACAGAACTTATGCGCACAAAACATTGTTTGAAGTTTGCATTCAACATGTGCAAATCGCCGAGAAAGCTTTTTCTGATTGATGAAAAAGGAAAAAAATACCCCTTAAAGTTTGATTGTAAACGTTGTGAAATGGTGCTTTTAAAACCTTGACTTTAACGAAATCCGCATTAAATATATCATACGAAAGTATGACGTCTAAAATCGTGTTTTAGGATATAGTAGTCTTGAGGGTACAATTGTGTTAAATGGTATTTTTCAACGTCCATATTTAAATAACAACAATCTTGTCAAAAAGAAACAAGACGAAGAAAAAAACGCGCAGTTAACACAGCGTGAACAACAGGCTGACCAAAATTCCAAAAGCAAAGGACTTCAATACATTGAACCACAATCCCCCAAACAAGAACAGCAGGTTGACTGGCGTCAAATGCGTTCTCAAATTCAGGCACAAGCAAGAAATGCTCAGCCTACAGTGCAAACCGAAGAGGTTATGCCGACAAAAACTCTTTCAGGCAGAAGTACCGTAATCAATATTGCACAAATCCTTAAAGATTTCAGAAACACAGCTGCTGCAATCGGCACTCCCGACAATTTAAAAGAAGAAGTTGAAGGATATCTTGTACTTGTTGAAAAACAGGTTAAAAAAGACGATGCTAATACAAAACTTGTAAAATCAAATCTTAAAAACGCATCTTCAATCCTTGATGGATATATTTCACAAACCTTGAATAAAGATTCAAAAGTTGTGGAAAACTGGGTTGATGCACTGTTCTTACAGCAGATTGATTTTAAATATAACGAAGAAGAAATTAACCCTCAATTTTTAGTAAAATTTCCTCAAGGAACAGAGCAGGCTGAACCCAAAACTGTTGAAACACCACCTGAACCTGTTGAACAGGAGATTCAAACTGATGCAAAAGTGGTTTCCTTAATCCCTCAGGATAAAGAATTGAAGTCACTCTTTATTCAGTCTAAAAAACTTGTTTATGCAAATCAGCCCGAAAAAGCAATAGAGGCTTTCGAAAAGGCTTTACACAGAGCTGATGAAGTCGGCGATAACGAAACAAAATCAAAAATTTACTACGAAGTCGGCAAAATTTATGATGATCATTCATATTTTGCAGAGGCTTTAAAAAGCTATCACAAATCAATTCAAAACACTGAAGATAACAACGTAAAAACAAAAGCGCATTATTCAATGGCACAGATTTATGATGATGTAAATCAGATTAAACCTGCACTTAACCATTATTTCAGCTCTGCTGCATTTGCGGGCGAGGCTGAAAATCTTTCTGCGCAATCAACCTCTCTGACAAAAATGGGTAATATTTTTACTGATATGTTTGATGTTCAAAGTATTGAATACTATGATATTGCAGACGGACTTGCAAAGCAGACTGATAATGCGAAAGTAAAAGGGTTTGTATCATCAAGTCTTGGAAGTGCTTATGAAACATTTGGCGAACCTCAAAAAGCATTGAAAGCGTACTCAAATGCCGTAAAACATTATACTGACGCAAATTCGCCTCAAAAAACAGCACAAAATTACCTTAAAGCAGGCGATATTATGGTAGAAATGAGCAATGTATCAAAAGCAAAAGGGCTTTTGACAAAAGCTCAAACCTATGCACGCCGTACAGATGATATTAATTTGATGAACGAAATTAACGACAAATTAAACAGTCTTGAATTACTGAATTAATTCAATTTCATTTCCGTCAGGGTCTTTGATAAACGCAATTGTTGAACCCGCCTCTTCCATATAATAAGGCTCGTATAGGTATTCATATCCCATTGAGTGAAGTTTTTTCGTAAATTCATCTATTGAATTAACACCAAACGCGAAATGTCCGAAAGCGTTTCCATTTTCGTAGCCGTTTTCGGGATTTTCAAAGTTTGCGGTAAGTTCAATTTGAGTTTGCCCGTCTTCATCACTCAGAAAATATAAAATACAATCTTCAAGTTTGATTGTGCGTACTAAGTTCATGTCTAAAAGTTTTGTATAAAAATCAAGTGATTTATCAACATCTTTAACTCTAATCATTGCATGTAAAAATCTCATTTATCTACCCTCTCTGCCGATTTCGGTCGGACTTGTTTTATATTGGTCAGTCGCCTAAGCTCCCGTTTTCTTCTTATCAATTTCTATAACGTGCCTGATAATAGTATGCGCCATCAGCAACAAATACGGATTAACCTCATTGGTATTTGACATATTAATCTTTGCTTCGGGTTTTTCGCTATTGGTATTTGTTTTTTGCGAATTAGTTTCAAATGTTACGGATGACTGCATTGAGTAGTGTTTTTCATCTGTTTCAATTCTCAATAACAATTCGTCTTTCGGGAATTCCTTATCACATTCAATATTAACATGAACAGAATTTGATGTTTCCAATATTAATGTTGCAACTATATTACCGTAGTTCAAAGTTGTAATTGTAATAATCAGAATGCTGTCGCTTTCATCACTTCCGGCACCGGTTTCAATCTCAAGGTCAAATCCCACACCTTCCTGCAGCGGAAGCCACGGAAGATATAGAAGCATCAATAATTTCATTGTCTGTGCACTGTCATTTTGTGATGCGGCGGCAACGCTTGCGTTAATAAGTTTTGCAGTTTCTTTTAATTGCGAAAGGTCTTGAACACCAAGTTTTGCCGTGCTTGCCATTGTCGTAATAAGTTTTGCTATTGCATCTTTACCGTTTGCCTGTATCATTGCCGAAATATCCGCAAGATTAATCATTGCATTTGAAGATATTGCAAGATTGCGTAAATTCGTTTGCATCTGGCTAAGTATTGCTTTATTGCCGTTTAAAATCATGTTTTGAGCTTCTGTGAGCGACAACCCCTGTAATTGAGCAAGAATTTGGGCTTGAGTTTGTGACATAGAGCGCATATTGGATTGTGCAAAACGCTGGTTTAACTGGGCAAGCGTAATATTCTTTTGCATCATAAAAACAAGTTCATTAAGATTTTTAGGCAGTTTCATCATATCTTTTACATAAGCAGATTGGTCTGCCCCTGCCATTTGCGACTGTTGCGGAGCGGGCATGGGTGTGGCAGAAGACGACTGTGCCGGTGTTTGCGGGGCAGGCGTAAATGATGAACTTTGGGCAGTCTGATTTTGAGGCGCTTGTTTTTGCATGTTAAGCGTCTGATAATTAACAAATTTTGATATCATTTTGCCAAGATTTAAGTCTGCCATCAGCTTTATTATAATAATTTTTTGCTGTTTTGGCAACTAGGATTTAACGGGCAAATATGACTGCGGGTAGTTATAATCTTCTTTAAAACCGATATTTCTATACATTTTCAGAGCCTGAAAATTGTTTGTTTCTGTTGTTGTATTAACTTCTAAAATTGGTTTTTCGCCGTTGTCTGCCCATTCAAGCAGTTTTTCGACTGATTTTTTAAGCATATATTTAGATAAACCTTTACCCTGAAAATCTTTTTTAATAGACACAATAGGAATATTTGCAATACTTCCGCCTGTCAGGTTCATAAAGCAAAATCCGACAGGTTCATCTTTATATAAAATTACGCTTGTTGCATCAGGTAAAAATTCAGCGTAAATATTTTCCACAATTTTTTTAATAATGTCTTTTGTGCCTTCAATGGTTTTAAATCTCGGGTCAAAAAGTGCATCAGCACTGGTTTCAAAACCTTCCTGGACAACTACAACAGCATCATCAAAGTATTTGTTATCCCATTTAACGACTTGATACTCGTTTGAAAGTTCGGGCATTTCAGCCATTTTAAGAATTTCGCGTGAATTTGTGCCTGCCGTCATAAATCTCAAAACCGCAATCCCTACAAATTTAAACCCGTAAAGTGCAATGTCGGCAATTAAATCTTTTTGTGCGCCAAGCATCGGATAGCATACGATTTTATCAGCTCTTTCAGATTTAGTAAGTTCAAGAAATTTTTTGACAAGATACATTGCGCGCTCTTGCATATTTTCCATTTTGAAACAATGGATTATGTTAAGTTCAATAGCCTCGGAAATTGCAGTTGTATAAACCAGAAATGCAACAGGAATTGTATTTTCAAACAAAACAAGGCAATCAATCAAGTTTTTTTCTACAGCTTCGGTGAAATCCTCAAATCCCAACGGTTCAAGTTCAAATGAATAATCTTCAATTGCTCTTGTTCTGAAATCTTCATAAACCGTAGCAAAACCTTTGTAATCATTTTTGGTCAAAAGTCTTGCTTCAAATTTATTATCATCTTTTTCTTCATGTTGATAAGGTTGCATAATTTCCTCTAGAATAAATGGTTCATTTTTTCTTTTTTGGTTTCCATATACCGTTGATTGTAATTGTTAATATATGGTTCTATTTTAACTATATCATGCACTGTCAAACCGTAACCGTTCAAACCGACGATTTTTTTCGGATTATTTGTAATGAGGTTAAAATTGTTAAATCCTAAATCAAGGATAATCTGTGCGCCCATACCGTAATCTCTTAAATCAGCTTTAAACCCGAGCGAAAGATTTGCTTCAACCGTATCCTGTCCACATTCTTGGAGTTTGTAGGCTTTGATTTTGTTTATAATACCAATTCCTCTGCCTTCATGACCTTTCATGTAAATTAAAGCACCTTTGCCGTATTCGTCAATCATATTTAAGGCACTGTGGAGTTGGTAATTACAGTCGCATTTTAAACTTCCGAAAATGTCCCCTGTCAAACATTCGCTGTGAACACGGATTAGCGGGATTTTATCAGAGCCGTCATTTTTTACTAATGCGACGCATTCTTGACCTGTGATTTGGTTTAAGTACCCGTAAATATCAAATTCGCCAAATTGCGTAGGTAAATGAGCCTCTGCCTCGCGGGTTACAATTTTTTCTTTTTTTAATCTGTACGCGATGAGTTCTGCAACAGAGATGAATTTCAACCCGTGCTCTTTTGCAAAAGCATAAAGTTCGTCACGTTTTGCCATATGACCATCTTTGCCCATAATCTCGCACATCGGACCTGCCGGTGTGTGTCCGCAAAGTTTTGCCAAATCAACAACAGCTTCCGTGTGTCCTGTTCTTGTCAAAACTCCGCCTTTACGTGCAACACAGGGGAATAAATGTCCGGGTCTGCGCAAATCTGACGGTTGAGCATCGGGTGCAAGACAGACTTCAATAGTTTTTGCACGGTCAAATGCAGAAATTCCCGTTGTAACCCCGAATTTTTCATCGGCATCAATACTTACCGTGAAAGCTGTTTTCATTGACTCGGAATTCTGTTCGACCATTTGAGGCAAGTTCATTTTTTCAGATATTTCAGGTGCAATTGCAAGACAGATTAACCCTTTTGCATGCTCTGCCATAAACTTGATTGTTTCAGGCGTAACCATTTGCCCCGAACAGATTAAATCGCCTTCGTTTTCCCTGTCCTCGTCGTCTGCAACGATAATCATTTTACCGTTTTTAAAATCTTCTAAAGCACTTTCAATGCTGTCAAATTTAAAATTATCCATTATAAAAATCCGTTTTCTTTTAAAAAGTTTTCTGTGATATTACTATTATTTTGCGTTGATAAAAATTTTTCAACATAACGACCCAAAATATCAGTTTCAATGTTTACAAAATCGCCCGGTTTAAGATATTGCAAAGTTGTGTTTTCAAGTGTATGAGGGATTAATGCCACCTCAAAAATGTTTCTGTCAGTTTTGCTTATGGTAAGACTTACTCCGTCGATTGTGATTGAGCCCTTGTAAACAACATATCTTGCAAGTTCTGAAGGTATTTCAAATCTGCTGTTACCCAGATATTTTGCACACCCGTCCACATGACCCTGAACGATATGTCCGCCCATTCTACTCTGAGGGGTTAGGGCGCGTTCAAGGTTTACTTTTCCTTTAAAACCTTTTGTAATACGGAGTGTTTCTGTGCTCACATCAGCAGAAAAAGAGTTTGCATTCATTGAAACAACAGTTTGACAGCATCCGTTAATTGCGATACTGTCACCGATTTGAGTTCCGTCTAAAACTTTTGAGCATTCAACAACGAGTCTTGACCCGTCAAAACTCTTAACCTGTCCTATTTCTTCTACAATCCCTGTGAACATAAATATATTTTATCATAAAAATAATCAAATAAAATATTGACTTAT
>CATNBA010000031.1 GCA_950096985.1 uncultured Candidatus Melainabacteria bacterium | reverse complement strand
ATAATTCTTAACACATATAATGTCTTTCTTTACAATTTTGATTAAATTTTGTTTATGCTATAATGTTGTTGTACAGTATTTGGGATTGTATTTATGATTATTAACAAGAATGAAAGAAAATCTATAAGATCTGTTTTTGGCAAAACATTGGCAGAGCTTGGTAAAACTAATCCGAATATAGTTGTATTGGATGCTGATTTATCTTGTTCAACTCAAACACAGGTTTTTGCAAAAGAATTTCCGGACAGATTTTTTAATTGCGGTATAGCAGAGCAGGATATGGTTGCAGTTGCTGCCGGACTTGCATCTGTCGGTAAAATACCGTTTGCAGCAAGTTTTGCTATGTTTGCTACCGGTAGAACTTATGATCAGATTAGAAATTCAGTCTGCTATCCCGAATTTAATGTTAAAATTGTAGGCACTCATGGCGGTGTTACCGTGGGTGAAGATGGTGCAAGCCATCAGGCATTGGAAGATGTTTCTTTAATGCGCGGTATTCCTAATATGGCTGTTATCGTTCCAGCTGATTGCAGAGAATGCGAACAGGTTATTAAATTTGCAGCTGAAAATTACGGTCCTATGTATATAAGAATTCCAAGAACTAACGTATGTGATATATTTGATGAAAACTACGAATTTGATTTTTGTAAGGCTCATGTACTCCAAGATGGAACTGATGTAACTGTTATCACTAACGGCGAAACACTTGCAGAAGTTATTGAGGCCGCTGAAAATCTTCAATCACAGGGGTATTCAATTCAAATAATTCATGTACCGGTTGTAAAACCGCTTGACGGAGCAACAATTATTGACCATGTCAAGAAAACAAAGTTTGTTATGACAGTTGAAAATCACTCTATAACCGGCGGATTAGGAAGTGCAATATGCGAGCTTCTTGCTGAATATTATCCCGTTCCGGTACACAGGCTCGGTGTTAATGATACATTTGGACAGAGCGGTAAATGGGATTTCTTGCTGGATTATTACGGATTAACATCTGAAAAATTAGCTGTAAGTATTAAAAGACATATTGATAAATATCGTCTTGTAAAATAAAAATAGGAAAAGATTTATGATTCAATTCAGAGCAGTTACCAAAAAATACAAAAATGACCATTACGCGTTGAAAAATGTTAATCTCGATATTATGTCGGGCGAATTTGTATTTATTGTTGGTGCATCAGGCGCAGGTAAGTCTACTTTAATGAAACTTTTGTATACTGAAGAAAGACCGTCCAGCGGAACCGTAACTATTTGCAACAAAAATATTGCAAATCTTTCTAATGATCAAATCCCAAGCTTAAGAAGATGGATGGGAATTATTTTCCAGGATTATAAACTTCTTCAAACTCATACTATTTACGATAATGTTGCATATGTTATCAGAACTCTTGGCATGAGTTCAAAAGAGATTAATGCAAGAGTATCAGGTGCGTTGAAAATTGTAGGATTGTATGATAAGATGAATGCTTTCCCGTCCGAATTATCTGGCGGTGAACAACAGAGGGTTGGTATTGCACGTGCAATTGTTAATGGTCCTCAATTATTGATTGCAGATGAACCTACCGGAAACCTAGACCCTAAAAACTCTATGGAAATTATGCAGATTTTGGATCAAATCAATCAGAGAGGTATAACCGTAATAGTTTCAACACACGACAACGCAATGGTTGATTACTTTAGAAAACGTGTTATTACGCTGGATAAAGGCGAAATCGTCAGAGATATACAGGCAGGTACTTATGAATAGTCGAAAAGCGAAGATTAAAAAAGAAGTAAAAAAACATATTCCAAAAGATTGGCTTTGTGAGCTGAGAATTTTATACAGATTAACTAAGGAAACTATTCTTGATATATACAGAACAGGTATGGTAAACCTTGTTATTATTACGACTATGGCTGCTATTTTAATAATTTTTGGTGCGTTTTTTAGATCAGCTATTTCAATTTCGTCATTTGCACATGAACTTGGCAATGTTCTCGAAATTTCTGTTTATTTGAAAGAGAATACCGATGTAAATGCAGCAAAAAACAGAGTTAAAGAATTTGAACATGTTGAAAACGTTACTATTATTCCAAAATCAGCATCTTGGACTAACTTGAAACGTGAAATGGATTTGCCTGATATGGATAATCCTTTGCCTGATACTTTGCATGTTAAGGTTGATAAGCCTGAAAATATTGAAGAAGTGTTTAAGAATGTTAAACAACTTAATTCAGTTGAAGATATGAGTTATGCGCAGGATTTGGCTAAAAAGATTGAAATGCTTAATCATATTGTAAATATGATTACTGTATTTGTTGTCATAATCATGGCAATTTTGACCATGACGATTATCAATAATACAATTCAGCTTGTTATTCAGTCCAGAAAAGAAGAAATCGAAATCATGCGCTTGATGGGTGTTTCCAACTGGTATATTCGTTTCCCATTGATTATGCAGGGTGCTTTTTATGGATTTAGCGGTGCTTTGATTGCTGTTATACCATTAAATGTTGTTCAAAACGGGTTAACACATATGCATCAGTTCTTTATGGTGCCTACACCTTTGTACGCTCAACCTCTTGTAATTGCCGTAATGTTTGCTATGGCAGTTTCTTTCGGCGCAGGTGGAAGTTTCTTGTGTATTAAAAAACATTTGCAGGTGTAGTTCATGAACATATTGCTTGTTTCTGATGATAACGACTTTGCATATAAACTTAAAGAAAAACTTGTATTTCTTCGCAAAGATGATATCATTACCGTTGCAGATTACAAAGAGGATTTGCCTGAGGCTGATGTTGTTCTTATTCATGATAACAATGCAGATACTCTCAATTTGATTGAAAAATTGCGAGTAGATGAAAGTTTATGTATTATTTTGGTTGCAAATTCATATGATAATGTTATTTTGAGTGCTGCAGATGTTGGGGTTGATGATTTTATTCTTGAAAATGCACCTGATTTTGAATTTGTAATAAGAATTATAAATAACATGAAATATCGTGGTGCAAAACTTTTTGCAAATAGAAATTTTAAACTATTAAGTGATGAGTTTGCAGGACTTTACAGACATGAATTTTGCAAACCTCTTATAGACGATTATAAATCCGGAACTTTTGTTGCGTTAACTCCTTGTGATAAAGTTTCATTTTCAGTAAAGAATATATCTGATGCAATAAAATCTGCACTCAGAACAGATGATATCGCGTTTTTAGGGGCAGGTGCAAACTTTTATATATTTTTGCCTGATACCGATTTTAACGGGGCTGTAACTGTATTTAATAAAATAAATTCTGATATTCAAATTAAAGCCGGCTTTACGGATATATCCTGCGAAGATTATGAAAAAAGAGCATTGAATGCTCTGGCAGAGGCAAGTGACGGAGGATACGCATTTGCAGAAATAATAGAAGATACGCTTGATGAATGGCTTTCTGATGCGCAAAAAGGTAATTATAAATTATTTAGAAAGATATTTAACAAAAAGTTGGAAAGGGTTATTGCTCCTGTGTTTTACAGGCTTCAAAAGTCTTATGAGGAAAGACTTTTTGAAACTGAGATTGAGCAGTTTACAAATTCAGAACAGTGCGCTTTTAATTTGAAAAATAAAAATGGTGAAAGTTCATTAAGAATTATTTATCCCGGTTTTGCAAAAATTATGATTTATATAACTCATGAAGGATTGGATAGTCCTGAAAACAGGGAAATTTCTTTGCAGTTAGATAAAATAACTCAAAAAGAACTTATTGGTATTGTAGAAAGATTTATTGAAGAATTTAAGGAGACAGAATGTTATCAGTAAATGACAGTTTGGTTTTAATGATTGATGTTCAGGAGCGGTTAGTAGCATCTTTGGATAAAAATATTATAGTATCAAAGGCGCAAAAAATTCTTGACGGGGCGGAACTTTTAGGAGTTCCGGTGCTTGTTACGGAACAATATCGTCGCGGACTTGGAAATACTGTTATTCCTCTGAATTCTGATATTCAAGTTGTGGAAAAAACTTGTTTTAACGCTTTATTAGAAGAAGGCATGTTAAAAAAGATAAAAGCCTATGGCAAAAAGCAAGTCGTGATATTCGGTATTGAAACCCATATTTGTGTATACCAAACAGCATGTGCACTAATAGAGGCAGGATTTGAAGTATTTGTTGTCAAAGATGCGTGTGCCAGTCGTAATAAATATGAGTTTAAAATGGGAATTGAAGCTATGCATGCACAAGGAGCTAAAATTTCTTGTGTCGAAATGATACTTTTTGAGTGGTTGCAAGGTTCGCAAAATCCTAAATTTAAAGAAGTTCAAGCTTTGATTAAATAATTAATTACCATGGGAAATCGTCTTTTATTTCCCAGTTATCGTGTTGAATTAATGCGCCGCAATTTAATCTGCGGTTAGCGGCTATACTTTTATTGCAGCCATATGTCGTATTAGTAATTATATTTTCTCTTCTAGTTTTTCCGGGACCATCCCAGGTAAATAATTTGAGTTTTGCATAATTAGTATTAATGTTAACATACATAACTACATCATTTCTTGAGTAATTTCTATTGCTTGCTAATAAATCACCGAATACCTGCCCCTTAAAATTTGCAACAATATACATTGTATGTGGTGTATAAGTGTTATTACTTGTAGTACCATCGGTCATGAATGTTAAACTTGTTCCATTTGCAAGTATTATATAATATTGACTTAGATATCTTCCTGATGTATATCTTCCCGATGAGGCTGCTTTAAAATATGGTAAAAAATATTTATTTACCATTTTTTCGATATGATCAATAGAATTTAAAGTGTTGTCCCCATTGTTTTCTATACTATCACCATAATCCCAGGTATTTGGAGCTCCATTTTCTTGAACAGAACTTACCAAAGCATTTGAAACTATATTATATGTTGTTTTAACTCTGGTCGCAAAAACCTTTTTTTTATGTTTAGCAATTAACGAAGGTATAGTTAAAGCGGCAACTACACCAATAATCCCTAATGTAATAAGTACCTCAGCCAAAGTAAATCCCAAGCGTGTCGATTTGCGTATTACATCGATCTTGCCCAAAGTGCCCAAACTACAGTCTATACGGGCATTCTGTTGGGGGGGGGGGCACTCAACCGCAAAATTAAATAACATATAAAATACCTCCAATTCTCTATACTTATTATTTCCGATTTTTTAAATATTGTCAATATCCTGTTTAATTTGAGTTTTTAAAGCATCAAGGGATGCAAATTTTTTTTCAGGACGTATCATTTTATTAAACTCTACTGTGATGGCTTCACTATATATATCTTTATCAAAATCTAAAATATGAACTTCCAAAACAGCATGAGAACCGTTTACTGTCGGACGAATTCCAAAGTTTGCGATTGCCTTACCATAGTTTGTATCAACAGAATAAACACCGTATGGAAGTTCAATGAGTTCAGTCGGATAAACAAGATTTGCAGTATTGAATCCTATTGTTCTGCCTATTTGATTTCCTTTAACAACTTCGCCCGAAATTGAAAATTTTGAGCCGAGCATGTCGTTTGCTTTTGCTATATTCCCGTCAGATAATAGCTTACGAATTGTTGTACTGCTTATTGTTTCATTATCAAGCTTTTGCGGGGGAAGTTCAAAATATTCATAACCGTATTTTTTAGAATTTTCATGCAAAAATTTTACATCACCTGATTTTTGACACCCGAAATTATGATTCCATCCTGTTGAAATTGATACGGGTGTAAAATGGTTTACCAGGATATCTTTCAAGTAATCCTGTGCGGTTAGACCTGCAATGCTTTCAAAATCAAGCTCGTAAAGGTAATCAATACCAAGTTTTTCAATTTTTTGTTCACGCTGTTTGCGCGTAAGAATATATTTTGGACACACTCCCCAGAAATAACAGCACGGATGGTCTGAAAATGTGATTACTGCAGATTTATTACCATTTTTATGCGCATATTCTACTGCACTTTTTATAACTGCTTGATGACCAAGATGAACTCCGTCAAAAAAGCCAAGTGCAAGGGATAAATCAGGATTTTTATTTAATTCTGTGAATATCTGCATAAACTGATTATATTACAAAAAAAGAGCCCTGAGGCTCTTTTTTAGTGTTTAGTTACTGTACTTTTTAAGTGAAGTTCTCTTAACTGTTGTAATGAAGCTTCACCCGGAGCATCGCTCATCAAGTCTTTTGCTCCTGAGTTTTTCGGGAACGCAATAACATCGCGGATACTTTCTGTTCTGCAAAGTAATGCAACAAGTCTGTCCAAACCGATTGCAAGACCTGCATGAGGTGGTGTACCGTATTGCAGTGCGTTAACCATAAATCCGAATTTTTCTTTAGCTTCATCTTCAGTTAATCCTAAAGCTTTAAAGATTGCTGATTGAACTTCTGATGAGTGAATTCTGACAGATCCTCCGCCAAGTTCAGTTCCGTTATAAACGATATCGTAAGCAATTGATTTAACGTTGCCCAAATCACCTGATTTAAGTTTATCTAAATCTTCGATACAAGGTGATGTGAACGGGTGGTGCATTGCCATAAATCTACCTTCTTCTTCAGACCATTCAAACATCGGGAAGTCTACTACCCAAAGAAGGTTGTGTTTGCTTTCGTCAATCAAATCAAGACGTTTACCGAAATAAAGTCTTAATCTTCCCATAATGTCATAAACAAGTTTTGGTTTATCTGCAACAAAGAAGATTATATCACCGGCTTCAGCTTGAGCACGTTCTTGAATTTGTTTAGCCTGTTCTTCTGTAACAAATTTTAATACAGGAGATTTTGCTGTACCGTCTTCATTATAAATAATATTAGCAAGAGCTTTTGCCCCAAATGATACTGCAAGTTTTGTAATATCATCAATATCTTTTCTTGAGAATTTAGCACCACCAGGAATTCTTATACCACGTACAATGCCGCCGTTTTCAAGAGTGTTTTTAACGATTTGGAATTCTGATTGAAGGATGATATCACCGATATCAAATAATTCCAAGCCGAAACGTGTATCAGGTTTGTCAGAACCAAATCTGTCCATAGCCTCTTGCCATGGCATTTGGATAAACGGAGTTTGAACTTCAACACCTGCTGCTTTGAATGTGTCAACGATTAAACCTTCAACAGTATTTATTACATCCTGTTGTTCTACAAATGACATTTCAAGGTCGATTTGAGTAAATTCAGGTTGTCTGTCTGCACGTAAGTCTTCATCTCTGAAACATTTTGCAATTTGGTAATATCTTTCAATACCGCCAACCATTAATAATTGTTTAAAAATTTGCGGAGATTGAGGCAATGCGTAGAATTTACCTTCTTGAACTCTTGATGGAACAAGGTAGTCTCTTGCACCTTCCGGAGTTGTTTTAATCAGTATAGGAGTTTCAACTTCCAAAAATTCTTGATTGTTAAGATAATTTCTTGCAGCCTGACAAATTTTATGACGCAAAGTAAGATTATGTAACATGCTTTCACGTCTGATATCCAAATATCTGTATTTCAAGCGGATATCTTCTGAAACATTATCATCATCAAGAACAAATGGTAGTGTTTTAGCCTCTGATAAAATTTCAACACTATCAGGATAAATTTCTACCTGACCTGTAGGATATTTTTCGTTGTATGTTTCTTCAGGTCTTTTAGAAATTTTACCTTTGATTGTGATAACATATTCAGTTTTAACTTTTTCAAAAACTTTATGAACTTCCGGGTTAATTTGAGGGTTTGCAACAAGTTGTATAAATCCTGTTCTGTCTCTTAACTCTACAAATAAAATACCGCCCAAATCACGGATAGTTGCAGCCCATCCTGAAAGGGTAACTTCTTCTTTCAAATTGCTTAGGTTTAGTTCTCCGCAATTATGGTCTTTAAGTTTTGTTTTAATCATTCTATCTTCCTTTTCTTATTTTTATACAGAGTTACATCCATTTTAGCAAAAACATAGAAAAGAGAGAAGTTTTATAAAAATTTTTGTAAACTTTTAGAATTTTAACGGATAATCTTTAGGGATTTTCCAACCGTTAAGCTGAATTATTTTTCCATAATTATAAGGGTGTTGTTTTAAGCCTTCCTCTGTTCCATCCCAATCATATACTATAGTCGGTTCAACACCTTTACCCAAAAAATATTTTTCTCTTAAACCTGCTGCATAAGTCGTATAAAAAGAGAATGGGAAACAATCTTTGCCCACATTGCAATTCTCAATGTTCTTGTTATTTATGAAATATAAATAATCCCGTCCGCCATAAACAAGTCTTACAATACTGCCGTCTGCAAAATATAAAAACAATCCGCCTTTCTCATCATTGACGGCTGTGGGATTGTATTCTGTTTTAACGACGTTTAAATAACCTTTAAGGTAATTATTATAAAAATCTGTTAAGCATTGTTCGCTATATTGAGTTCCGTTATGATCGCCGCAGGTATAATTCCAATTTGCTCTGCTGCCTTTGTCTGCTTCTGCTTGTATTATTGCCTGATTAATAGTTGAGTAAAATCTTTTAAGTTTAGTTTCAACTTCCTGTTTTTTGTGATGCTGAATTAATGATGGCATAGTTAATGCCGCAACAACTCCAATAATGCCTAAAGTAATAAGTACTTCCGCCAATGTAAATCCCCAAAATGCCTTAATCTTGTCGGTGGAGGGGGATTTAGCCGCAAAATTAAATAACATATAAAATACCTCCAGATACTTAACTATTATTTACGATATTCAGCTTTTTGTCAATATAAAAAAAGGACGCTTATAAAGCGTCCTTTAAAGTTTAGTTCTTATTTCTTATCAAACATTTGTTTAATTCCGTCAACAGAAGATAAAATTCCAGTTGCCTCGTACGGCATATAAACTACTTTGTTGTTTTCTCCGCTTGTAATTGCTGTCATTGTTTCAAGATATTTCATAGCAATCAAATATTTATCAGGCTGTCCTTTATCCGCAAGTGCATTGATAATTCTTGAAATAGCTTCTTTTTCAGCATCAGCCTCAATAACACGTGCTTGTGCAATACCTTCGGCACGTAAAATTTCTGCTTGTTTTGCACCTTCTGCCGAACGAATTGCCGCCTCTTTTTCACCTTCAGCTTTTCTGATAGCAGCCTCTTTAAGACCTTCAGCCTCTGTAATTGTAGCTTTCTTCTCTCTGTCTGCTTTCATTAATTTATCCATTGAAGCCTGAATATCGGCCGGCGGAAAAATATCCTGAATTTCTACACGGTTAACTTTAACCCCCCATTTGTTTGTAGCTTCATCAAGAGTTGTTCTTAATTCATCATTGATTTTGCCGCGAGAAGTTAATGTTTCTTGCAAATCCATTTGACCTACAAGGTTTCTTAATGTTGTTTGAGTTAACTTTTCAATTGCATCAGGCAGGTTTTCGATTTCATAAACAGCACTTTTTGAGTCTACGATTTGGAAATAAATCAAAGCGTTAATTGTAATTGAAACGTTGTCTTTAGTGATTACGTTTTGGCGTGGGAAATCGTACATTTGTTCACGTAAATCAATTCTATCAACGGCTTTGAGATAATAATAGTTTCTGCCGTCTAAGCCTTTTTGAGAAACTTTTTTCAAAATCCCTCTCGGAGCTTCCAATATCGGGAAAATAAAATTGGGACCAGCTCTCAATGTTTTTTCATATCGACCCATTCTTTCTATAATAACTTCTTGTTGCTGTTGAACAATAATAATACCTTTAAAAACGTATACTAAAAGTCCGACAAGTAAAATTAACAATAAAATATTCATTTTTATATCCTTTCTACTTTTAAAACTAAGCTGTCATAACCTATAATTTTAACTTCTGTACCGGCAGGAATTGTTTCTTCGCAATTTGAACGTGCTTCCCATCTTTCATCGTAAATTGTAATTGCACCGTGAAATTTGTCAACAGGTTCGATTACTTTTACGATTTTGCCTATATATTTTCCCTCCATACCTGTTTCTTGCAGTTTGCATTCTCTGTTTTTCAGCAAAACAGGTCGAAGCAGGATTATGAAAAGCAAAGCCAATGCAACAAATATAACGGTGAGATTAATCCAACCAGTTACAAATAGGGCAATAATTGCAGTTGCAAATCCTGCAAAAGCCAGATTTAAGAAAAACATTGACGGCAAAATCATCTCAAGGATTAAGCAGATCAACCCGACGATTGCATAAATTTCCCATAAAGTCATATTCTCTCCTTTTTGTTGACTATATCATATTTTTAAAGTTCAGTCAATTTTGTTGTAAAATAAATGTATGATAAATTTCAATAGTTCAATGTTAAAAAAATGGGTAGAAGAAAATTCTGATTTTTTGACGGGTGCGAGAATTCAGAAAATTCAGCAGCCTACCAGGAGAGATTTTGTTTTTGCTATCAGAAATAACGGTGAAACACGAAAGCTTTATATAAACATTAATCCGCAGTATTACCATGTCTGCTTTATGAGCAAAGAAAACGAGGCGAAACGTTTAATTGAAATTCCTCAAAAACCGCCTATGTTTTGCATGCTGCTTCGAAAATATCTTGAAAATGCGGTAATTGCGCGGGTAAATCAGCCTCAGTATGAAAGAATACTGGAATTTTATATTGAAACTTATAATGAATTATCTGAAAAAATTTATCTTTGTCTTGCAATTGAGCTTATGGGCAAACATTCCAACGTTATTTTGTATAATTATGATACAAATATTATCCTTGGGTGTGCGCATAATGTCGGAGTCGAAAAAAGTCGGGAACGAGAAATGGCAGGCGGTTTGCCCTATGTATATCCTTCTGGTCGTCCAGCTAAATGGTATGAGGGGCAAAATATTGATGAAATCGATGATTATTATTCCCAGGCAATTTATGAAGATAAAATAAAAAAAATAAAATCTGCGTGCGTTCAGCTTGTAAACAGGAAACTTAAAAAAGATGCAGCATCTTTGAAAAAAATGCAGGCAGGTAAAGATAAGAATTATGATAAATACAGACTTTACGGTGATTTGATTATGGCAAATCTTTATAATAATAAAGATTATTCAAAATCAATAAAGTTGTTTGATTATGAAAATAACAAAGAAATTACGCTTGAACTTGATGAAACAAAAACTCTTAAAGATAATGCAAACAAGTTTTATAAACTTTATAATAAAGGCAAAATTGCACAAGAAAAAATTGATGAACTATCAACTTTTTTGAATGAAAATATTCGGTATTATGAGCAGATTTTATATTCTCTCGAACTTGCATCTGAAATGGATGGATTATTGGAGATTAAATCGGAAATAGAGCCTGAAAAAGTTCAAAAAAAACTTGAAAAAACAATACTTGAACCGATTGAAATTGAAGGATGCAAAGTTTATGTCGGGAAAAACAACAGGCAGAATGATTTGATTGTTTCCAAGCTTTCACGTGATGAAGATTTGTGGTTTCATACAAAAGATTGTGCAGGCTCGCATGTGCTTTTGAAATGTGAGAATCCATCAGATAATATGATTTTAGAATGTGCAAAACTTGCAAAAAAATATTCAAAAGGCAGTTTGTCTTCAAAAGTCGGTGTTATTTATACAAAGCGCAAATATCTTAAAAAACCTCCAAAAGCCAACCTCGGTTATGTAACTTATAAAAACGAGCGGGAAATTATATTGTAATGTTGGACGAAGATTTAAACATAAACGATAATATTGATATGGCTCGGAAAAATATTATTGCTCTTGTGGATTGCGATTCTTTTTTTGTTTCATGTGAACAGGCTGTTAATCCCGAATTAAAAAATAAAGCTGTTTGTGTTATGTCGGGGCGCGGTCAGTGTGTGATTTCGCGTTCTAAAGAGGCTAAAAAACTCGGGATAAGAATGGGCATGCCTTATTTTCAAATTGAAGGCGATATGAGAAAATCAGTTTTTATTAATGCCAATCATGAACTTTATTCTGAAATATCCCAAAAAGTTATGGATGTTTTAAAATCGTTTAGTCCGACAGTTGAAGTTTATTCAGTTGATGAGGCATTTGTAGATTTAACAGGTTTGGAGCGTCTTTATAAACGTAATTATCTTGAAATAGCGCAAATGATAAGGCAGAAAGTTAAAGATGAAGTTGATATTCCAGTTTCTATTGGTGTAAGTTCTTCAAAATCTCTTGCGAAACTTGCATCAGATAAGGCAAAAAAACTTGAAGAAGGTGTGTTTTTAATCGGTTCAAGAAAAATTACACCTCTTTTGCAGAAAACAAGCATTGATGAGATTTGGGGGATTGGCAGAAATTTATCTTTGATGCTTAGAAAACACGGGATTTTGACAGCTTATGAGCTTGTATCACAGGATGACTTATGGCTGGATAAACAAATAGGTATTCGTGGATTAGAAATGAAACATGAACTTTTGGGCGAAATGATTTCTCCGGTCTCATCAGAAGTTAAATTACCTAAGTCTATTCAAAAAACCTGCGCGCTTGCAAAGTTTACATCAGATAAGGATTATTTGAAAAATTCTTTAAATTATCATATTCACAGAGCATGCGTGAAACTTCGAAAAATAAATGCAAAATGTAAAGGTGTAAGTATATTTTTGCGTACAAAGGATTTTAAAGTTTATTGTGAAAAGAAAGTTTTGAATGCGGGATGTGATTTTGAACTTGAGATTTCTGATATTGTGTTTGAACTTCTGGATAAAATTTATAATCCGAATATTTTGTACCGCAGCACGGGGGTAATTCTTGACACATTTGTTTTAAACAGCGAAGAACAGATGTCTTTGTTCGCGGATGTCAGCGTCGATACAAAGAAAGAAAAACTTTCACAATGTCTTGATAAATTAGAACAAAAATTCGGAAAAGATATTATTCAGACAGGATTTATTAAAAAGGATGTCTAAAAAAGCTCCCGAAGGGAGCTTTTTATTAATCATATATCCAGCCGTTTGTTAAATCAATTTTAACCGGTTTAAGAAGTTTTATGTAAATTGTATTTTCAGGACTAACATCAAGTTTTTCACCTTTTAATGTCGCTCTTACTATTTTCATAAACCAATTTCTGTCTTTTTTAATTTCGCAAACACCGTTGAAAGGTACTGTCTGGTCATTTGTTGTTGTAATTAAAGAGTTGTCAAATACCAGAACACCGTTTCTTACAAACCATTTGCCGTCTCTGACGTCAAGCATTTGTCCTTTAAGGTTAGCACCTTTTTTTATAAGTATATATTTATCTTTTGTAATGTAATTTTCCGGCGCAATTGCAGTATAAATTTCACCGGATTGAGAAGATTGAGAGCTTGCATAGCTGCTTAATTTTACGGGAATAATTGTTCCTGCTGGTATTGTACCTACACTGCCTTGAACAAACGCATCTTCAATAACAAAACCTTCACCGGTTTTCTTTCTCATAGCTTCAGCTAGTTTTCCGTTAGGATTTAATTTTGCCTGTTCCATCATATCAAAAAGTATTGCCGCAACTTCTGCACGTGTTGCAGGTCTTTCTGCTTCGACTTTTGCTTTATCTGCTGATGGAATTGTTACAAGCATATCAAGTATTTCAGCTTTTCCTGCTGGTATAACAAACCATTCCGGAATTTCATTAACGTCAGCAAATCTTTTTGACAAAACTTCTTTAGCTTTCATTGTGCTGATTTGTTCTGTAGTAAGAGCATTTACCGCAACCGAAATTGATTCTGCTCTTGTTACAGTGTCGTCAGGTCTGAAAACATCCCCTCCTGACTGGCATGAAATTAAATCAAAATATAATGATTTTTGTATTGCATCATAAGCCCAGAATGTCGGGTCAATGTCTGTAAAATTTACAGGCTGCGCAACGGTTGTATGCTCTTGACCTAAAGCTTTAATAGCCATAGATGCGAATTCTGCACGTGTTACATTTTCATCAGGCTGAAATGTACCGTCAGGATAACCAACAATGACGCCTTGTTCAGTTAATGTTTGAATTTGATTAAATGCCCAGTGATCATTTGTTACATCCGGATAAGCAAATGCAGGTATTGTAATTAAAAGTCCGACCGCTAGTGATAAACATAATTTAAATAAATTTTTCATATCCACTCTCCTATATTCATTTATATGGTACAGGTAAAATTAAATTACGGCAACAATGTTTAATTATTTGTAAAATTTTATTAACTGCACTAGCAAAAATTTTTGTTTAAGGTTTTTATCTCGATATGCAAATAAACTACAGTTTATTTGGTTCTGTATATTCATACAGAACCAATAATTCCTCAAAACAAAATATTAACAGAAATTATCTATCTGCACCGATTGAAGATACAGTATCTTTTGGCGGGCTTACTAAAAAAATGAAAAAGCATACTCATATTGACGGTCAGCGAGATATTAAAAAGATTATTGAGCAGCGTGGCGACAAAAATCTTATAGTCGGTCAATTACCGCCATTTATGCTTGCAAAATTGCCAAAAGAAAATCGCAAAGAAGCTATTATGGATATATATAATACTTTCAGTGAAATTACTAAAGAATTAAGAGATTTCGATGAAAAGAAGGTTGATTTGTCCAAAGCTGGTGCTATTGATGCTATAAGCAAAAGGCGCAATAAATCTACTGTCGAAAAATTTGAAAATATAATGCGTAAATATAATTTCGTAGGAAAATGGTCTGATTGTGATATAGAATATTTAGGCAAAGGCGGAAAAGGCTCAGTATATAAACTTACGGGACTTAGAGATTTTTCTGACAAAAATGAAGATGAATTTGTAATAAAAGTTTTTCATGTAATTGAAAGTAAAAATTGGCAGTATTCAAAAAGTCATGGCTGTTATGCTGAAATTAACAGTGCTCAATATTGGATTAATAATGTAGGCATGGATACCAATCGAGGGAAATTCTTCTGGGGCGATATGCGTTCCGGATATATGATTAATAAGTATGTAGATGAAGATGTACGTCTGCCTAAAAGAGTTATCGACCCGTATGAATACGGTTTAAAATGTACCGATGAAGATGCTGCTAAAAAACATAATGTGTGTAAAGGTTACAGTTATGATTGGGGCGGTGTCAGGGTTGTAAACAGATTGAAAAATGGTGACAAACATGCAAGGGCTGTACTTTATGAAATAAAAAATACAGAAGAAAAATACAGATCTGTAAGATGGGAACAGCTTATGAGCCGCAAAGACGGCAATATTGAAAGCAGACAAGCTGGTCTTGCAATGAGCATTAAATACCTTGATGATAAAAACAAGTATTTTGATAGATGTTTGGCTTTGCATAAACCTAAAGTTGATCAAGGACTTGCTTATGCGTTAAAGTATCTTCCATATAAGGATGCATTAAAATATTTTGAAAAATTAGTTCAAACCAATGATTCTGTAACACAGGTTATTCTGTTTAATGAAATTCCGTTACTTGCCATGAAGCACAGGGATGATAATTTAAAAGATGACCTTCAAACAACTCGTTCAGAAATATTATGTTCAAGAGTTAAGGAATATTATGATATTTCAGAAAAATATGCTAAACCGGATACAATAGAACATTTGGCCAGTTTCTTGCATTTATTGCCTAAAGAAAAATTTAAAACATATTATAGACATCTTGCGCGAATTCCAAATGATGATTTGCATGATAGAATGATTTATAAATTTTCTAATGTAGAGCGAAAAAATCATTTCTTTGTCTTAAAACAACTGGCAAAAAATGTTACAAATGAAGAATTAA
The DNA here is from genome assembly GCA_950096985.1 of uncultured Candidatus Melainabacteria bacterium. Classification (GTDB taxonomy): domain Bacteria; phylum Cyanobacteriota; class Vampirovibrionia; order Gastranaerophilales; family Gastranaerophilaceae; genus Stercorousia. The sequence goes on along the minus strand of CATNBA010000031.1, from coordinate 888 downwards.
AAGAAAAAATTAGAGCCCATTCCTCTTTTTTAACACCTGATGAACAAGAAAAAATTAAAAAGATATTGGACAATAATTAAATAAATAATATATTAAAAAAGAGGTTTAGAAAAATTCTAACCTCTTTTTTATTTGGGCAAGGGTGGATTCGAACCACCGTAGTCTCGCGACGGCAGATTTACAGTCTGCTCCCTTTAGCCACTCGGGCACCTACCCATATTCTATTATCAAAATTGCCTTTGACGGGATTTGAACCCGTGGCCTCTCCCTTACCAAGGGAGTGCGCTACCCCTGCGCCACAAAGGCTCAAATACTAAAAACAATTTATTTATTTTCAAAAAAATTGCCGACTATAGGAATCGAACCTACAACCTACGGTTTACAAAACCGTTGCTCTACCATTGAGCCAAGTCGGCAAGTCACATTACTTATTCTAATAAAAAAATTTTTAACTGTCAAGAGGTTTTTTCATGTATAATAATTTTATGCTAAAACATCTTTTTCCAATTATAATGTTGACTATATCAAATGTATTTATGACTTTTGCCTGGTATGGTCATTTGAGACATAAATCAACAGCTTTATGGATTGTTATTCTGGTAAGCTGGGGGATTGCATTTTTTGAATATTGTTTTCAAGTCCCAGCAAACAGAATAGGTCATGGAGTATATAATGCTGCTCAGTTAAAAACAATTCAAGAAGTAATCACTCTGGTTGTTTTCAGTGTTTTTTCAGTTCTTTATCTAAAAGAAGAATTTCGTTGGAATTATCTTGTTGGATTTGTGTTAATAATTATAGCCGCATTTTTTATTTTTAAGAAATGGTAATTTAATATAAAATATAACCTTTCAGGTTCTTAAAATACCGTTTCGACTAATTTGAAATTGT
>CATNBA010000030.1 GCA_950096985.1 uncultured Candidatus Melainabacteria bacterium | reverse complement strand
CTAAAAGGCAATATTTTATGATAAAATTAAATTATGAGAAAAATAATTATTTTAATTTTATTGTTGTTCGGATTGGTTTCACCTGTATTATCAGAAGAGAATATACTTCGTTCCGAAACTGGAGTTATCACAAATATTCATTACGAAGATACAGAACAAAGTACTAAACAGGAAGTTACCGTAAAAATACTTACAGGCGAATTCAAAGGCAGTGAAAGAATTATAGATAATATGCTTACGGGAAACCCAGCATATGACATACATCTTACAAAGGGCGACAAGGTAATTCTTCATGCAGAGGCAAATTCCGATACAGTTGCAGTAGCAAATGATGTAGACTTTTTTATTGCAGACATAAAACGCGACAAGCAAATATGGTTGTATACAGGAATTTTTTGCACACTTCTTTTGCTTATCGGGCGAAAAAAGGGACTAAGAAGTATTATAGCCATACTTGCAACACTGGGATTAATATTTTCCATACTAATTCCTATGATTTTAAACGGATTATGTCCTATTGCATCAGCTGTATTGACAGGGATTTTATCAACTGTTATAACAATTTATCTGGTCGGCGGATTTAATTCAAAAAGCTCATCAGCAATTATAGGAACATCTGTCAGCCTTATTTTTGCAGGTCTGCTATCTATAATTGCAATTTATTTTGCACACCTTACAGGTTTTGCAGGTGAAGAAAATATGTTTTTATATGCAGTACGACCTGATTTAAATTTCACGGGAATTCTTTCAGCATCAATGATTATTGCGGCACTCGGGGCACTAATGGATACGGCAGTTTCAATTGCAAGCACTATTAACGAAATCCACGAAACAGACAACTCTTTGAGTGTAAAAGAACTTTTCAAATCCGGAATGAACGTAGGACACGACATTATCGGCACAATGTCAAACACCTTGATTTTGGTTTATCTTGGAAGTTCACTGCCTTTAGTTTTACTATCCAACAACATTGACCTGAACAAATTCTTTAACCTCAATCAAGTTGCGACAGAAATTCTTTCAGCCCTAATCGGAAGTATCGCAATTTTGATGTGCGTACCGATTACGGCAATCGTTGCATCTGTTTTGATTAAAAAGCATAAGGAAAAAGTTACTTTTTAGGAACAAACACTTCTCCAACCATTGGGAATAAAACTCTGCCGTCATCAAGCAAAATCGCATCACTAATATAATGATTAAGCTTATTACGTCCTATAATTTTTGATTTTCCCGAGTTCGGATCAAATATTTCAATACGATTTTCCGGAACATCACCCATAAAAAATCCCGATCTATCAGGATTAATTCCATCATAAACCATTACTCTGCCATCTTTTAAAAGAACATTTTTACCCCAGAGTCTTTTAATCAAAAGTTCGCCTGCATAAGATGATTTACCTGTATCAGGATTAAAAGTTTTCAATTCAAGTCCATAATTTTCAGGCTTGTATAATATTGTACCATTTTGCAACTTCACAAAATTCAAGCCCTTGATTGCATAACCGCTATTCACAAAGCTTTCGTTATTCGGATTATAGAAAATACACTCTTTACTGTTTATAAACAAAACTCTGCCGTCATCAAGTGAAATCGCCTTTGAATACCAAATATTTTTATTATATTCTATTGAATGAAACAAACCTGTTTGATAATCATATATTTCGGCATTTGTATCATTATAAACAATAGCATTACCGTTTTTTAAAGCAACAATTGTAGGAATATATCTTTTATTAACATTAGTTACCCCTGCATATTCAAAAGTATTTGTATTCGGATTATAAATTTGAGCATGAGTTGCTTTTTCATAAAGTCTTGCATATTCGATAAAACGATTTTTTAAGTCTGGGTTTTTGTTTAAATGTAAATAACACCTTTCATACATTTCAGCAGGAGTTAATGCATAAAATTTCTGCCTGTCCTGTTTTATTATTTCTTTAGCTTTTTCAGGCGATACTAATATTTTATGTTCAATAGCGTAAATTTTGACAATATCATCTTTAATAAGATTATATAATTCTTCCTTAACAGATCTGGAAATATCAAAATTCACAGACCCAAATAACAAAACTTTACCATCATTCAACAAAGCCCCGCTATGCATTTCAATACCATCTTTAGACTTTACAACAGATTGAACAGTATTTGTCACAGGATTAAAAATTCTATTATTATCGCTACGCCCCAGCTTCCAAAGCAGAACCCTGCCGTCCTGTAATTTTACCCACATAGAGGACATACCGCTGCCTTCAAATAATGTTTCAAAGTGACCATCATCTGCATACACAGGAGATACAATAAGCATAAACATTAATAACAAAAACAAAAACTTTTTCATAAACACTCCTAAAAAAACAGGAGAGATTATTCTCTCCTGTTTTGAATTTTTACACTTGAGCTAAAGAACAAGCTTGTGATTTCAAGGCATCTGCCTTATCTGTTTTTTCCCAGGGGACATCAATATCAGTTCTGCCCATGTGACCGTAAGAAGCTAACAATTGATAGAACTTACCGCCGTTTTTAGCAGGTAATCCGCGTAAATCAAACTGATTAATAATTGATGCAGGTCTTAAATCAAAGTTTTTGAAAACTAATGCTGAAATTTCATCATCTGAAATTTTACCTGTACCAAATGTATCAACCATGATTGAAATAGGTTCTGCAACACCGATTGCATAAGCTAGTTCGATTTCACATTTTTCAGCCAATCCTGCTGCAACGATGTTTTTAGCAACCCAACGGGAAGCATAAGCAGCTGATCTGTCAACTTTTGTGGGGTCTTTTCCTGAGAAAGCACCACCGCCGTGACGAGAGTAACCGCCGTATGTATCAACAATAATTTTACGGCCTGTCAAACCAGCATCACCTTGTGGACCGCCAACTACGAAACGTCCTGACGGGTTAACAAGAATTTTTGTTTCACTGTCAAGTTTAATTGTTTCATTTTCAAATACGTAATCAATAACTAATTTTTTGATATCGTTTCTGATAATTTCCTGTACTTTAGCATTATCAGTAACTCCATTAATTTCAGGATCGTGTTGAGTTGAAATTAATACTGTATGAATTCTTGCAGGTTTTCCATCAACATATTCAACAGTAACCTGAGATTTACCGTCAGGTCTTAAATAATTTAAAAGACCTTGTTTTCTGACTTGAGCTAATCTGTAAGACAATTTGTGAGCCAAGCTTATAGGTAACGGCATTAATTCAGGAGTTTCGTTACAAGCATAACCAAACATAATGCCCTGGTCGCCTGCACCGATGTTTTCAGTTTCTGAAACTGACGTATCAGCATTATCACATCTTGTTTCTAAAGCTTTATTAACGCCGCCTGCAATGTCGCAAGATTGTTCGTCAATACTTGTCAGAACAGCACAGGTTTTGTAATCAAAACCGCCGCCTTCTCTACCGATATAACCGATATTTTTAATAGTGTTACGAACAACTGACGGAATATCAACGTAGCAATCTGCTGTAATTTCACCACAAACAAGCGCCATACCTGTCGTTACGGTAGTTTCAGCAGCAACACGAGATTGCGGATACTTAGTCAAAAATTCATCCAAAATCGCATCAGAAATCTGATCGCAAACTTTGTCGGGGTGTCCTTCAGTAACTGATTCTGAAGTAAATAAAAAGTTTCTAGGTGTCATCTTTTTCTCCTTAATTTGTATTCAGGTCCGGCGAACCTTATCACCGTCAACCCTACCGGTAAGGTTTTTAATTCCGACCCGGCACATTAATAAAAAGTTTACACCAGACAACTTTTAAAATCAAATAATGTATTAATATATATTAATCAATATATGAAACACTTAGAGTCAGATATTCCTCATCCACTGCAATAACAGCCCATCGCACAACATCTAAACCAAGATTTTTAAACTCTTGTTCAATATATAAATTATCAAAATCTGTTATTTTTTTTATTTTAATATTATCTGATAAAATCATTTATGCCCTTTAACTATTATATTCAGTAAAAATTTTAAAACCTTACCAACTCCGTAGCCTGCAAATGTGGAACAAGGAACGGGAACAAATGAAGTGGCTATTGCGGTACAAGCAGGAATATCCTCTTTTGTTAATTTTATATTTCGTTTTATTGCTTTCCCTCTTATAAACATATCAGTCATAAGTCCTTTATTGTTTATTTCAGAATATCGTTTTCCTACACTCCAACCTTCTTTGACAGCAGAAAATAAAGTGCGTTGAGTTTTAACAACATCTGTCGGTATAGCTTTTGATAATAATTTATTAACTACTTTCATAACCTTACAATATAATAAAGTATTTTTTCCTAAAAAAATTGCCTTGAATTATTCGACCGTTACGGATTTCGCAAGGTTACGCGGCTGGTCAACATCTTTACCCAAAAATTCCGCGATATAATATGCAAGCAACTGCAATGGTATGATTGAAATTATAGGTGAAAACAATTCCTGAACATCAGGCACATACATTATATGTTCAAACAAATCTTTTAATTTTTCATCTTTGGAATTTGTAAGAGCAATCATTCTTGCATTTCTTGCTTTTGCTTCTTCACTGTTAGACAAAAGTTTTTCGTATACTCCACCGTTCATCAATATTGAAAGTACAGGCATTGTTTCATCAAGCATTGCAATCGGACCATGTTTTAATTCTCCTGCCGGATAGCCGGTAGCATTAATGTAACTGATTTCTTTAAGCTTCAATGCACCTTCTAAAGCTGTTGCAAAATTTATACCGCGTGCGATATAAATAAAATCTTTAGTACCGGCATATGCTCTTGCTACAGTCTGAATTTCTTCTTTGTGAGCAAGAATTTGTTCAATTTTTTGCGGCAAAACCATTAACTCTGCTTTTAAAGAAGTAAGAGTTGATGCTGCGATACTGTCTTTTATCTCAGACATATACAATGAAAGAAGATAAAATGCCATCAACTGTGCAATATACGATTTTGTAGCCGCTACAGAAACTTCAATCCCCGCATTAACAGGAATTAAACTGTCAGCCTCACGAGCCATAGCACTGTCCGGACGATTAGTAATAATTAAAATATGCGACCCGCGTGCTTTTGATTGTTTAATAGCTGTTAAAGTATCAGCAGTTTCACCTGATTGAGAAACACCTATTACAAGCGTATTTTCATCAGTAACTGTTTTCCTGTAAATATATTCACTTGAAGCTTCAACATCAACTGCTATTCCGCAAAAACTTTCGATTAAATATTTACCGACCATTGCTGCATGTAAAGAAGTTCCGCATGCAATAATTTGAATTCTATTTAATTTTTTCAAAGTTTCTTTATTTAATTTAACTTCATTAAGAATAATATGTTCATCAGGAGCATGAAGTCTGCCCACTAATATATTTCTTATAACATCAGGCTGCTCATGGATTTCTTTAAGCATGAAATGTTTATATCCCATTTTGCTTAATGCAACAGGCTCCCAAGGTAAAACTTCAACTTTAGGTGCAACTTTTTCACCTTCATCATTAATTATATCCATGCTGTCAGGTGTTAAAGTTGCTATTTGATTGTCATTTAAATAAACAGCTTTTTTAGTGTGTTTAATAATAGCCGGAACATCTGATGCAGCAAAATATTCACCTTCGCCAACCCCGATTAAAAGCGGAGCATTGCGTTTAGTAATAACTAATTTATTTTTACAGTCATTGTGCATTACACACAGAGCATAAGCCCCTTCTATTTCTTGAGATGCAAGACGTACGGCTTCTGTTAAATCTTTACATTCTGCATATTTTCTTGCAACAAGGTGAGCAACAGCCTCTGTATCTGTTTGAGAACGGAATACACATCCTGATGCTGACAATTCTTCTCTTAATTCTTTATAATTTTCTATAATTCCGTTATGTACTATAACCAAATTACCACAATTGCAGGTATGCGGGTGTGCATTAAGTGCAGTAGGTGCACCGTGTGTTGCCCATCTGATATGTCCAATACCCATTGTTGATGCAGTAAATTCGTTTTCATGCCCGCGAAGCTCATCACGCAGGTTTTGTAATTTACCTATAGCTTTATAAACCTTAATATCATTATCACACATAACAGCAACACCTGAAGAATCATATCCTCTGTATTCAAGCTGTTCCAAACCATCTAATAATATATCAACAACAGATCTGTTACCTACATATCCGACTATACCGCACATAATTTCACTCTCCAATAACTGTCTATATTGTTATTATAGCACGAAATAAATTATCCTTATAAAAGTTTTATATTATACTTGCAAAAATTATTTTTATGTATTAAACTAAGCAAATAAAGGAGATATTATTAAAAAGATTTTAGTTTTATTATGTTTATTGCTCGTCGGAGCATGTTCGTTTGCTGAAGAAGTTGTAATTGTACGCGGAGTTAATATGGATAACTTATGGCGTAAAAAAGGAGTTGATGAAGAAAAAGTTATCAAAGTTGCTCAAAAAATTATGCTTGATAATAAAATTTCTAAAAGAGTTCCAATATTTGTGGATAACAAAAGAAATATTAATGCATTCGCAAATCTGTACGACAAAACAGTAACAATTCACCAGAGCTTATTTTTATGATAAAAAATTTAATTCTTATTTGTTTATTAATAACAGGGATTTCCTCTTTCGCAGAGGAAATTTCTGTTACAATCACACCTATATCCAAAATTTCTACTGCAGATAAACACCTCTTGGAAGGTGATACTGTAGAATTTAAAGATATAAATTCAAACGAAATAATCACCGGGGTTATAAAAGAACTTACAGCTAACGGGTTTGCCGGCGAAGAAGCAACATTACTTATTGATAACTTCACATACAAAAATTCAGGCAAAATATTAAATGGAAATATTTATATCAAAGGCGGTGAACATAAAAAGCATCAAGAATTTGCAAATAATATATCTTTTGGAGCTACAACAACATTTATTCGAGGCGGTGAAGTTGTACTTAAACCAGACAAAACTAAACTGGTATTATTTTACAGTGATTATATAAAATCCGAAGATACACCTGTAAAAATCAAACCTGCCCAGCATATTTCAACTTGTTATGACGAAATTGAAGTTGGCGACAAAATAAAATTCACTACGGTTAAAGATGTTTATAAAAACAGTAAACTATATATAAAAAAAGATACGCCGATTTATGGCATTGTAGATTATATAAGCGATAACGGCTGGTCATATGATAATGCGCAAATTGATATCAGATACTTTAAAACTAAAAGTGTAAACGGCAACATTATTACAATAGAAAGCCCCGTATCAATTAACGGATTTGAAATTTTAAAATATAAAGGTAACCGTATTGCCCAATTCTTTAATTATTGCGGAATAGTCTTTCGAGGTAAAGAAGTTGACATAAAACCTGAAAAAGATAATATAATCCTTAATATCTGGATTAAATAAAGACCTCAAATGAGGTCTTTATTTTTTAAACCCAATCTCGTCATTATCAACATCAATTGTCACTTTATCACCGCGAAGGAATTTCTGCGACAAAATTTGTTTTGATAAAGGATTTTCTATTAATTGGCGAATTACACGTTTTAATGGTCTTGCACCATACACAGGATTAAACCCGCGCGTTGCAAGAAATTCTTTTGCTTCCGGTGTTATTTCAATATCAATTTCCTGTTCTTTTAACAGTTTTCGCAGATAATCTGTTTGTATATCGACGATTTGTGTCAAATCCTGCATATTTAATGCTCTAAAGAATATTGTTTCGTCAATTCTGTTTAAAAATTCAGGTTTGAAACGGCTTCTCAAAACTTCAAGAACCTTTTCTTTTGTTTCTTCAAAGTTTGCCTGAGATACCAGCGAATTCAACGAATTTTCAAGAATTATGTCTGATCCAATATTTGAAGTCATAATAATAAGAGTATTTTTAAAATCTACTGTTCTGCCCTTGCTGTCTGTTAATCTTCCGTCATCAAAGATTTGAAGCATAATATTGAAAACATCAGGATGAGCTTTTTCTATTTCATCAAAAAGCACAACCGAATAAGGTTTTCTTCGAACAGCTTCTGTTAATTGTCCGCCTTCATCATAACCGACATATCCGGGTGGCGCACCGACAAGCCTTGATACGTTGTGTTTTTCCATATATTCAGACATATCAATTCTTATTAAAGCATCCTCATCATTAAACATAAATTCGGCGAGCGATTTTGCAAGTTCTGTCTTACCAACCCCTGTAGGTCCAAGGAATAAGAAAGTACCTATCGGACGTTTCGGGTCTTTTAAGCCTGAACGTGCACGACGTATTGCATCAGCAACAGTTTCCACAGCCTCCTCTTGACCCACGAGACGTTTATGTAAAATATCTTCCATATTGATAAGTTTTTGCTTTTCACTCTCCACAAGCTTATTAACAGGAATTCCCGTCCATTTGCTTACCACGTTTGCAATATCGTCGTCATTAATTTCTTCTTTAAGAAGTTTATTTTCTGTGTGTTCTTTGTTTTGAACAGCTTTTAATTGTTTTTCAAGCTCAAGCAGTTTACCGTATTTGAGTTCTGCGGCAGTCTGCAAATCAGTATTGCGTTCAGCTTCCTCAATTTGAGTTTTTACTTGCTCAATTTGTTCTTTAATACCAGCCTCACCGGTTATTGAAGCTTTTTCCTGTTCCCATTGAGCTTTCATTCTATTAATCTTTTCTTCAAGTTCTGTGATTTGACTTGTTAAGTCTTCGACTTTTGCACGAGCATCCTCATCAGTTTCTTTTTTAAGGGCCTCGCGTTCAATTTCAAGTTGAATTTTTTGACGCATCATTTTATCGATTTCTTCAGGCATGCTGTCGATTTCAATACGTAATGATGATGCTGCCTCATCAATCAAATCAATAGCTTTATCTGGTAGAAATCTGTCTGTAATATATCTGTCTGAAAGTTTTGCGGCTTGAATCAATGCGCTGTCTAAAATTCTTATACCATGGTGAACTTCATATTTTTCTTTAAGTCCTCTAAGAATAGAAATCGTATCTTCTACAGACGGTTCTCCAACAAGTACCGGTTGAAAACGTCTTTCCAAAGCAGGGTCTTTTTCAATATATTTACGGTATTCGTTAATTGTAGTTGCGCCAATTGTACGTAAAACACCTCGCGCAAGCATCGGTTTTAAAAGATTTCCCGCATCCATAGACCCTTCAGTAGCACCTGCACCAACAACTGTATGAAGTTCATCGATAAACATGACAATTTCGCCATTTGACTGTTCAACTTCTTTCAAAACAGCTTTTAAACGTTCCTCAAACTCACCCCTAAATTTTGCACCTGCAACAAGTGCACCCATATCAAGAGATACAAGTTTAACATTTTTTAAGCTTTCCGGTACATCACCGCGAACAATTCTCTGAGCCAAGCCCTCAACAATAGCGGTTTTACCAACACCTGGTTCACCAATAAGAACAGGATTGTTTTTTGTACGTCGGTTTAATACCTGAATAATACGTCTAACTTCTTCATCACGACCGATTACCGGATCTAATTTACCTTTTCGGGCAAGCGCAGTTAAATCGGTTGAATATTTTTCCAAAGCTTTCATATTTTCTTCTGCATTTTTATTATCCACTTTTTTATTACCTCTTATTTTTTTCATCACATTTAATACTTTATTTGCATCGACACCTGAAGAACGCAAAATTTGCTGGATATTACTGTTTTCCAACTTTGTCATGGCAAGAAGTATTGCCTCAATACTAACAAATTCATCTTTTAATTCCTGCGCCTGATTTTGTGCCAAGTCAAGTAATCTGTACGTTTGGGTTGATAAAAATACTTGTCCTGAAGGCGGAGTTGAAATTGTCGGAAATCCTTTGACAGTACCTACAATATTATTTATAAAACCTTGATTTAAAAGTTTTAATTCAGTTAAATAATCTTTAATAATTCCATCATCTTTAATCATTGCAAGCATGACATGCTCCGGCTGCAATTCTGAATTTTTATATTCATTCATAATTGCACCGGCTGAATTTAAAATTTCCTGCGAATAATTAGTAAACTTATTAAAGTCTGCCATATACATCAACTCCTTTTAAATAGCCTATAATTTTATTTTAACGCTGAATTTCAAAAAGTCATTAAAATTAATTTTAAATTAATAATTAAAAAGTGTTGACAATAAATTTTTTTTTGCATACAATAGAAATTGTCGATTGAGCCCCCATCGTCTAGAGGCCTAGGACAACACCCTTTCACGGTGTAGACAGCGATTCGAATTCGCTTGGGGGTACCATTTAAAAAGAATAAGCGCCCAAGAGGCGCTTTTTATATCAAAATTTATGAATAGACTATACCGACGAAATGTAAGATATTTTATGAAAGGCTTGTTATAAAAATAAGACGCTTACATTCTGTCGCAAAAAAAGATTTTTTATTACTTGACCTTTCCCCCCGAAAGGTCATTTTTTTATGTAAAAAATCGTTAATAAAAGACTCTTTTAAGGCAATAAAAAATATTCAGTATACTTGAAGATAAAGTGAAAGGTAGTAAAATGAAACATAATATCCGACGAAACTCAATAGTCAAGGCGAATGCCCCAATCGTCAAATTAATGAATTTAATCTGGGGTCTGTAGTACTTAATTATTGAACGGCATAAAAATTGCCGCGGAAAGGACCAAAAAATGATACCAGCTTTAACAGCTAGCAATATATATTCAAAATTAGGAAGTGATTCCTCATTATTACCCCTTGCAATCAAAGACATTGCAAACAGTACCGGTTTAACTGCCGGGTCTTATATAACAGGTAAAGATGTCGAAGGTAAAGACAGATTTATTGATGAGTTTGGAACTCAAGCGATATGGCTTGGCGGCATTCCATTTTTCAAAAAACTTACGGATATTACATTATATAAACTTTTAAAGGTTGACCCGAAATTTGATGTAAGAAATCTTAAAAACAAAGATATTCTTGCCAAAGCAATTGAAAAAGCTCCGACAGACGAGATTAAACAAAGCATTATCAGAGCAAATCAAAATCCTAAATACATGAAAAATCTTGCGATTGCAAAATTTGCCTTTTCAACTTTGGCGGCAATCGGAACTTATACAGGACTTACAAAATTCAGACAGCATTACAGATTGCAGGAGGCTAAAGAAAAATTAAAAGAAAATTCTAATACTCCAAACAATTTGACAAAAACACCGGATGTGTTTAAAGCCGTTCATAATAATCAAAAAATATCATTCACAGGTTCTTTTCAGGATTTCATGTTTAACCCTGTAAAAAATCTGATGATACTTGACGGTTCTATAACAGCTGAAAGACTTGCAAGTTCTGAAAGCAAACAAGAATTCATTAATTATACAATCAAAGAAGGCGGAACTTGGTTATTTATGTACTTTGCAGGTGATATGATTAAGAAACACCTTGAAAATAAATCAAAAGTACCTATTAAACTTGACTCAACCATCATAGAAAGCAAAGAACTTAAAGAAGCTATAAAAGGAAACTCTTTAAAATCAAGTTTGGAACAATATTCTCAACAAATTACAAAAAATTCTAAAGATATTGATATTTATAACTTTATTCATGATAATCCGGATAACTTCATAGTTAAGATGGCAAAAAAATCAAAACTTATCAAAACTTTGAAAAATTCTGAACAAATTGATACAAGAGCATTCATTGACATTAACGATTTCAAAAACTTGAAAGACAATATCGAACAATTGTACAAAAAAGCTCCGAAAGAAAATATTGACGAATACTTAACTAAAGTTATAAAATCAAAAAGATTTTCAGTACTGAAAAACATGGGAATATGCATCAGTGCATTGGGAATTGCTGTGCCGGCCATAATGATTGCGAGCAGATACATTCTGCCAAATAACAAAGAATATAAAGTTATGGAAGCCGCAAGAAATCAAACTGCACATGATGCTTCTAAAACAGCTTGACTTGCAATATAACCTGTTGACCAGCAGTTTTGAAGATTAAACCCTCCGCAAAAACCGTCAATATCCATTACCTCACCGCAGAAATAAACATTTGGAACAATTTTTGATTCCATTGTTTTGGGATTAATTTCTTTTAAATCCACTCCTCCTGCTGTTACAACCTCGCCGTCAGGAACAGTTCCTTTTGCTGTAACTGTAAAATTTTGCAATTTATCTAATATGTTATCGCGCATTTTACCGTTAATTCTGTGACATTTTTCATCAGGATTGTCAAGAATAAATTCTGCAAACGACTTTGGAACATAATCTGCCAGCAAATTTTTAATACTTTTATGAGGATTTTCATTCAAAGCAGTTTGCAAATCAATATCCCCGACAAAATCAAAGCTTAAAGTATAAGGGAATTTCTCGCGAGCTTTTATTGATGAAATCTTATAAACAGCAGGGCCTGAAATACCTTTATGCGTAAACAAAACATCATTTATACTTACACCGCTTATTTTAGAAAAATCCTCTTTTGTAATAATCCCCGTTAGTGCAGGTCTTGGCTCAATAATTTTATGTCCCAGTAAACGGACAAGTTCATACGAAGCATGACCGCCTACTGCTATTATCACATAATCTGCATTATAAGCTCCCATATCAGTTACAACTTTAAAACCTTCATTTATTCGTAAAACTTCTTCTTTTATAAATTTTACTTTATTTAACGCATTTAAAAACTTTTCACGCAAATCTTTCGAGCTGTTAGATGAGGGAAATATTCTCATGTCATCCTGAACATAAGTTTCCACACCTATTTTTTCAAAAAATTCCATTGTTTCGCAAGTAGAAAATCGCGAGAATACAGAATATAAAAACTTTTCTCCGCGCGGATAGTTTTTTGCAAGTTCTTTAAAGTCATATTCAGCATGTGCAAGATTGCATCTGCCGCCACCTGTAGGCAATATTGTCAAAAGCGGTGACTTTTTATCAAAAACCGTTACTTCAAAATTATTTTGCAAAAAATATGCGCAAATACACCCGGCAGGTCCGCCGCCAATAATTGCAACCTTAGATTTCAACCCTTGTTCCATACAAAAATACCATTTCAGGATTTTCCAAATCATTGTGAAGGTCTGAAATTGTTTTATGCAGCACAGGATGTTCAAAATTCGGTATCAATTCCAACAGAGGAACAAGTGTAAATGCCCTCAAATGAACAAACTTGTGCGGTATAATCAATTTTTCTTCATTAACTAAATCTTTATTATAAAAAAGAATATCAATATCAATAGTTCTATCAATATAGCCTGTTTCAGAGCGTTTACGCCCCAACTGATTTTCAATTCTCTGACATTCTTCAAGCAATTTTATTGGAGAAAGTGTTGTTTTAATCTCCAAAACAGCATTAACAAACCAATTTTCAGAATTCATTCCCCAAGGTTCTGTTTCATAAAAAGCAGAAGTTCTCACAATAGAAATGCCGTCACAAGCCCCGAGCAAACTTGCTGCTTGCTGCACGTAACCTATGCGGTCTCCGAAATTTGACCCTAAACTTAAATAAACTATTGCCATAACAGTATTTTAAGAGTTTTAATTCTCAATGTCAATACAGTTTTTTTATATTATAATTAATTTATGTTTATATACAGACTTTTTTCAACAATAATATTTTTAGCAATTCTACCGATTTATGCGGTTATCAGAGCATGTAAAGGAAAAGCTTTGCCTGTAGAAAAGTTCGGGCATTTTAAAACTCCAGATTTAGACGGTAAAATTATTATGTACCATGGAGTTTCGGTAGGCGAAGTAATTGCTCTTGAAAATCTAGTAAAAAAGACAAAAGAAACTTTTCCGAATTGTAAACTTGTTATTACTACAGGAACTAAAACAGGACAGGAAATTGCAAAGAAAAAGTTTGAAGGGGTTGCCGATTTTATAACATATTTCCCGCTTGATATAACATTTTGCGTAAAATCATTTTTAAATAAAATTAATCCGGATATAGTTTTAATTGCTGAAACCGAAATCTGGCCGACATTTGCTCAATACTGCAAAAAGAAAAAAATACCGCTTTATATAATAAACGGCAGAATTTCCGACAGCACATACCGTTCATACAGATTGCTTACACCTTTCTTTAAACAATTATTTAAGAACTATGCAGGTATTTTTACCCAAAGCGAACAGGATAATAAAAAATTTATAAATATCGGTGCTCCTGCTGAAAAAACTCAAGTCATGAGAAATCTCAAATTTGATGTTAAAAAGATTCAAGCAGATTTTGACTTAGGAGATGGCAGAATTATAATTGCAGGAAGTACACATAAAGGCGAGGATGAAATAATATTGAACGCTTTTTGCGAGCTTAAAAAAGAATTTCCAGACATAAAACTTTTGCTTGCTCCGCGCCATTTGACACGCGAAACTGAGGTTAAATCACTGGCGGAAAAAACAGGTCTGCCGTATGGCTTGCGTTCAAACGATGATAGATTTGATAAAAACGATATTATTATATTAAATACACTCGGCGAGTTAAGCAAAATATATCAAATCTGCGACTTTGCTTTCATAGGTGGAAGTTTTAACAAAACCGGAGGTCACAATCCTCTTGAAGCTGTAGTTTATGAAAAACCTGCAATTTCAGGTCCGTCAATCCATAATTTTAAAGACATTTACTGGCTTTTAACGCAATCTGATGCAGGTAGAGTAGTTAAAACTCCTCAAGAATTGACGGAGTACATGCGTAAACTTTTATCAGATAAAGAATTTTATGCTAAAGCGTGTTCGGATTGCAAAACAATTTTTGAAGAACAGCAAGGCGCATTACAATTTGTGATAAACTGTCTTAAAACTAATATATAGTAATGATTTTGACAGATTTCCATCCATCATACGTATGACTTTTATTACGAAATATTAACTTTTCTGATACAATAATTAAAGATTTCCTGTAATGTTGCCGTAATAAAAAACATAAGGAAACAAAACGAAAGGAATGCAAGTCATGGGTATGGCAGCTTCGCAGGCTAGATTTCTTGGTCTAACTGCAAGAAAAACAAATACCGAATATGAAGGTCAGCAGATCAACCAACAAAGAACGACTTTGTCTAACCAATCTGCTAACTACTACAATCAGCTGCTTGGTATGACAGTTCCTGTTCCTCCATCAGTTGCAGATTTTACAAAAACAGTTTATACATTTGATGACGGAGCTTTAAGCAATTCAATTTCAACTATGATTGCTCAAAAAGACGGTACATATTTAATCAGCTATACATCAAGCTGGACTAATGATTTTTCAGTTGTGCAAGCATCTCCGACTATCTATACAAAACAAGAAGGTGCAACTGTTGATGATAATGTTTATTATGTTGGTGCTAAAAGATTAAGACAGCTTGGCGACCCTATTCCAAGAAATGCTGACGGTACTTATGCCGGTATTCCGAACGCTGATGGCACAACATATTATGATGAATACCTCAGAACTTTATCTAAAGATCAATTAGACAAATTAGAACAAGATGAAGCTGAATACATTAAAATTTTAAATAAAAAATACGGTGAACCTCAAAACGGTTGGGAAGTAAGATATACAGAGAATACTTCTACAAAAACATGGACACCGACCTTTGTGAAAAGAGATGTTCTTGATAAAGCAGAATATAACGAAACAGGTTCTTCTCAAAGTTATATTCCTAACTATACATTAGGATCAGCTCAAGAAACAGAAGAAGTTAAAGGTATCACTGCAAGATTTGAACAAGATTCAACAGGACGCTTAATCAGTGTTACATTAAAACCGGGTCAGGATGATGAAGTAACTTACGCAGTTAAAACAAACACCCTTACAGATCAGGCTAAATATGATGATGCTATGAACCAGTATGAATATGATAAATATCAATACGATCAATCAATTCAAAACATCAACTCAAAAATTGAAATTATTCAATCTGAAGATAAAAACCTTGAATTACGCTTAAAACAATTAGATACAGAACAAGCAGCAATTCAAACAGAAATGGATGCAGTTCAAAAAGTTATTGAAAAGAACACTGAATCTACATTCAAAACTTTCGGGTAGACGAATTCTACTCTCCCATATTGGAT
The DNA here is from genome assembly GCA_950096985.1 of uncultured Candidatus Melainabacteria bacterium. Classification (GTDB taxonomy): domain Bacteria; phylum Cyanobacteriota; class Vampirovibrionia; order Gastranaerophilales; family Gastranaerophilaceae; genus Stercorousia. The sequence goes on along the minus strand of CATNBA010000030.1, from coordinate 963 downwards.
TTTGGAGAGATTTGTTCGACTTTCTTTACCGAAATATTACGAATTTTACGAAGCCTTACGCTTCAATATATATTTTTGTTTCCTTTTTTCCCTGACTAACTTCCAGTTAGTCTTTTTTCTTATTCGGATTGTACCGATAAATTCATAAATTCAATATCATCATAATCAATATATGCAGTCTGTTTTAAGTTCCGCCCTGTGCGGATTGTAATCTCATTCATCTGTCCCGCACGCAAAATATTATTTGGCAGTTTAATACGTTGACCATCACCGTTTAGCTGAATTTCTGCAATCTTTCTGCCGTTAAAATAAACTTCCGGCGGACTTGCAAATGAATTTACAATTGAATTTTGTCTCATGGAACGAGCCATTAATGTATCTACACCAATTATAGAACCAATTACCAGATAATTATTTTTCGAAAGAGCATTTGCAGCCATCATAAAAGTTTTTGAATAAAAAGGTCCTATAGATTTTCCTTTAAATTCAGATGAATTTGCAGAGTTTGCCGAAAAGTTATCATCGCCTAAATGAAACATTTCTGTTGAAATCACAATATCCTGAGCGTTACTTTTTTCAATACCTAAAACTAACGGCTTATTAGCAAGTTTCTCATTTATTGTGAGAGAAAAAGGTCTGTATCCTTCTTTTTCTACAGACAAAAGTGAGCTGTCTTTGATATTAGCTTTCAAATTAAAAATACCGTTATTATCAGTAAAAGTTGTATAATTTTCTTTGGGCAGACTAACCTTAGCCCCCGATACCGGCATATTAGTTTCGGTATCAATTATCATACTTACATCACCAACCTTAGATACACCGCCTTCCATGACTGCGCCGAAAGCAGGTAACATAAAAAATAAAAACATTACTACTAAAAATCTCATATATAAATCCTCTTAACGAAAAAATTTTAAAATGCAATAATATAGATTTAATCAATCATAAAGGCGCTAAAAAGTT
>CATNBA010000029.1 GCA_950096985.1 uncultured Candidatus Melainabacteria bacterium | reverse complement strand
TTATTCGTTAAAGTATCTTCTTTTTCTACTGTTATATTTTCACTTTCTAATTCTATATTTTCATTGTTTACAATACTACAATTATTATTTTGAGAATTTACAAGCATTTCATTTAATTTTACAAACATATTGTCAAGGGGCTCATTTCTATCAAACACTAAATATTCGCTATCAGATTGTAATCCAAGTCTTGTAATAACCATATCCTCAAAAAGGAATATAACTTTTTTACAATTAGCCAATGCGTATCCCGATTCTTGGATAACCCAAGCGGAAGTAGTATATGCTGAAGGTTTTTTAAATATACTATGTTCCAAAGGTTTTTCTCTTGTGAAAATACCTATAAAAATATCACATTTTTTTATTCTCTCTTGTACTTTTTGAGAAACAGATAATATTTCAGACTGTTCACCAGTAATACATTCAAATTTGGATGATTGAATAAATCTTTTTATCCGCTCGACTATGTCTTTATCTTCATCTTTAAAGCTATGTCCTATAAATATTTTCATGTAAAATACCCCTATTTCAATTTTGATTTTAGCATAAACAAAATATACAACATAAATTGGTAGCTCGTTGGCTCATAAGACGCTTTTTTGTTTTACTTCCTTGCTTGATATAATCAGTGTTATTGGTATTTATAAATAATTACTTCATTATTTAAATTTTCTAAATACAATTCAGCAATCTTTTGGCCAATATTAAGAACTTCCACATTTATAAAGGTATGATTTTCGCTAAACAAAGTATTTATTTGGTTTATATATTCTAGATTTTCTCCTTGCTCTTCTGAAACTATATAATGAGCAAAACCACCAGAGCGGTATGCTAGTCCATTTGAAATTAAACTTGATAAATATTCACTGCATCGAGATTTATCAAAATCCAATAAGTAATTTAAAATATTTTGCGATGTATTGTTAATTAGTTCTTGTTTTACTAAATAATAAAGAGCTAAAATTTTCATTTCTTCAATAGATACATTTTCTGCAACTTTTATTATATGAGAATATAATATAGAATCATAGCTATTTTGTGCTTTTAATTTATTTATTAGTAAATTGCCTAAAATCTTTTTTAAGTCATCATCTTCACGTAATGCGGCTATTTTAGCTATATTATTCCAAGTATATTGTATATCTGGATTCATAAATCTATAACATAAATCTTCTGGAATTTGCGGCATAAATTCTTTTAAAAAATTTTCTATTCTCTTATTTGCTATATCTTTGGCATATTGTTGTATTTTTGGAAAATTTTGCTCATATATATCAATAGCTATTTGGCGAGCTTCTGTATAAGTAATTCCATACATTGAATTGTTTTGTACTGCAACATTATTTACTGTATTTGCATTTTGTTCAATAAGTTTGTTATCCATTGAGATACCAGTAAAATTTTTATTACCTGATAATATTTTTGTTAAAAAGTTAGTTAATTTCTTTAACATATTTTTCCTCAAATTTATATTTACAAAACTATTATAATACAAAAAACTTCGCTCTGCACCGCTCCTACAAACATACCTACAATAATTGTAGGTATAAACTATTTTTAAATAAAAAATCGGGGTACTTGATTTTTAAAATTTACGTAGCATAATATAAGTGTTGAGGGAATTCCCTCGACACGCGATAAAATATCGCGGGATGGAGCAGTCTGGTAGCTCGTCGGGCTCATAACCCGAAGGTCGTTGGTTCAAATCCAGCTCCCGCAACCATTTTTAACAAGGCTTTTAAGCCTTGTTTTTTTATATAAATTTACTAAGTAAAAATATTAATGTATATTTATTCTTAATTGGTATAATTATACATATGGAAAAACGTAAAGACATAAATCCAGATACAGGGTTAAAAAAATATGGCAATGTTCAATTTGCGGATGATATAAATAAAAAATATCCGCTTGATACTGAAGAACATATTCGTGCAGCTTGGAATTACTTTCATATGCCAAGAGATTATAAAAAATATTCAGAAACAGATAGAAAAATAATAACAAATAAAATTGTTAAGGCGTGGAAAGAAAAAATTTCACCGGAAGGACCGCCAATCAAAAAAGACTAGCAAAAATTTTTATTTTGGTTCATTATATACTATCAGAGGAAATATGATATCGCCAATAAACAGCTCTCGAATTGAATATGATATTAAAACTTACAGAAATCACAGAAAAGAACCTGTTGATTCATCTGCAAAGTATAAAGTTGCTGCAGGCAGTGCTGCAGGTACTATAATTCCAATGCTTTGTTTCGCAAAAAAACAGAACAAAAACATTTTTAAAATTAAATACAGCACAAAAGAAATGCTTCTGTTAAGCTCAGGGGCAATCATAGGCGGCTTAACTGCAGGTATGCTTACTGATAAAAAGGAACATCGCAAACAGAAAATGCATGAAGGTGTATTCCAGTTCCTAAATGCTACTGTTCCTACACTTTTAACCGCAAGTTTATTTTCATTAACTAAAACTTTCAAAAATTTGAATAATACTCCTTGCAAAGCTTTAAGCGCTTTAACCGGACTGGTAGGTGGAATGTTTCTTGCATCAAAACTTGCAAATATTATAAATGACCCTTACGACAAAGTGCCGGATAGAAAGCTTACACTCAGAGACTCTATTGCAAATATTGATGATGCTATAGGAATTTTAATAGTTACAAAAGTACCTTTGGCAGATAGACTTCAGATTGAAAAAGCACTGCCTGCCGTGTACGGATTATGCGGTTACAGAGCAGGCATGAGCAATTAGTTTTCATATTTAATTCTTATTTCACCATTCTCGTCAATTAATTCAGGAGTTTTATTAATTGTACGATTCTCAACTACAGGCTTATTTGTTTTTATACGTTTTTCAAATCGTTCTTTTTCTTCCTGAACTTCTTTGTAATCGTTTATTTCTTCTCGTCTAAACTTCTGTTCTCTAATCATTTGCATATCATGATTATTAATTACAGGTGCAATAGGCGGAGCATAAGCCAATACTGGCAGTGAAACTGTACTCAAAAGTATACTTGTTAAAATCTTTTTCATATAAATTCCTCTTATTTTATACGGAATACAACATTTGCGACTGCTGTAACTTTTTTATCAACAGTTGTTGTATCACTTATACCCATATCAGAAACATTTGTGGAATCCACGGGAGTAATCTGGAATACACCCATCTGTACAGACTGAATTTTACCCGGTCTATTATGAGTAGCCTTAAGCATTGCTGTAGCTCTGTCTTTTGCATCAGTAGTTGCTTCCTGAAGAAGTTTAATTTTTAAATCAGCAAGTTGGGAATAATAAAATTCAGGACGCATAACACGTATATCTATTCCCTTATCTAAAAGACTTTGGATATCTACTGATATGTCTTTTATTTTTTGTACATCATTGGATTTGATTATAATAGGCTGCGAAAAATTGTGATATAAAACTTCACCTGTTGAATTTCCATTTGCATTATATCTATAAGTATCATAACCGCTCGATGCCAAAACTTCAATATCTGTAATCCCTTTTTCTTCCAAATATTTCATAATGATAGGCATTTGAGTTTTTGCTTTGTTATAAGCACTTTGCTTATCCGGAGTGCGAGCAGTCAAATCAAATTCTAATCTTGCAGAATCTGACTTAACTATCTCATAAGCAGAACCGGTTACAGTAATTTTGTCATTTGACATTGATTTAGTACCGGCTTTTACGGCAATAACAAGTCCTAAAGCAAGAATTACAGCTAACCAAACCAATTGTAATTTTTCTAATTTTTCAAACATAATTTACACTCCTTTTCCACATTATAAACGATATACAAAAAAAATCAATTGTGTATAATAGAATAAAAGAGGTTATTATGAACAGATATTTACAAAAAGTTTTAGATGAAATAAGAGAAAAAAATAAAAACGAAAAGGAATACATACAAGCAGTAGATGAAGTTTTGACATCAATTGAGCCTGTTATAGAAAAACATGACGAATATGAAAATATTGCACTTCTTGAACGTATGACAGAACCTGAAAGACTTATTACATTCAGAGTTCCTTATGTAAATGACGAAGGAAAAACAATTGTACACAGAGGCTACAGAGTACAATTCAGCAGCCTTATAGGACCATATAAAGGGGGATTAAGATTTCATCCGAGTGTAAATCAAAGCATAATGAAATTTTTAGGATTTGAACAAATTTTCAAAAATGCTTTAACAGGCTTACCAATTGGCGGTGGCAAAGGCGGAAGTGATTTCGATCCGAAAGGCAAATCTGATGGTGAAATTATGAGATTTTGCCAAAGTTTTATGACTGAACTTCAACGACATATAGGTCAAGACATTGATGTACCGGCAGGCGACATTGGAGTAGGCGAAAGAGAGATTGGATATATGTTCGGTCAATATAAAAGAATAAAGGATACATATGAAGGCGGTGTTTTAACCGGCAAAGGATTATCCTACGGCGGTTCTTTAGCTAGAAAAGAGGCAACCGGCTATGGACTTATTTATTTTATGAGGGAAATGCTTAATTCAAACGGGCAGTCACTGGAAGGTAAAACAACAGTAATATCAGGGGCGGGCAATGTTGCAATTTATGCTTGTCAAAAAGCTCAGGAATTTGGCATGAATGTTGTTGCAATGAGCGATTCTCAGGGCTGTATTTATGATAAAAACGGCATTGATTTAGATTTAATTAAACAGATTAAAGAAGTTGAACGCGGTAGAATTTCTGAATATATTAAAGTTCATAAGGATGCTCAATATTTAGAAAGTTCTGCAATATGGGAAATTAAAACCGACATTGCATTACCTTGTGCAACACAGAATGAGCTAAATCTTGATGATGCAGAAAAACTTGTTAAAAACGGTGTAATAGCAATAGGTGAAGGTGCAAATATGCCTTGCACAAAAGAGGCTACTGAATACCTGCTTGCTCATAAAATACTTGTTGCTCCCGCAAAAGCATCTAATGCAGGCGGTGTAGCAACTTCAGCAATAGAAATGAGCCAGAACAGCATGAGATACTATCTTACATTTGAAGAAGTAGACAAAAAACTTGAAAATATTATGATTAACATTTTCAATTCTTGTAAAATAGCAGCAGAAGAATATAATCTTGGCAATAATTATGTTGCAGGTGCAAATATTGCAGCATTTAGAAAACTTGCAAAAGCTATGAAAGCTCAAGGCATTGTTTGAAATAATGAATTAACTCTTTCTTTTGCACATGCCTGAGGGTCTTTTTTGGCAAATTTATATGAATTGTATTTGCAATATTCTTCAATAATTTTTTTGTAAGTTGAAATCTCATTGTTATTAAGATTAACTGCAAAGTCAGACATTGCATTAATATAATTTTCAACTGCACCGCTTTTTGTGGAAGTTGATGTAATTGTAAATACAGAATTTAAAAGTCTTTGTCGGTCTGATTCAAAAAGCTGGCATCTGTATTTCATATAATTGCCGAATTGATGATCATAACGAAAATTATCAACAATATTTAAACAAGTTTCATGTTGAAGCATGTGACTTTTTGCCATTTTTTTATATGCACTTTTTTTCTCATCTGATGTATTTGCAGAAAATACAACCTGCGCTGACATAACCAAAATCATTAATATTAATAGTATTTTTTTCATATAAAAATAATACATCATTCAGCAGTTAAAGGCAGAAAATTTACATTCATTAATACAGGGTAATTTAATCTTATATGTACTAAAATTATTTTCATTGCTTTCAACAGAAATTTCACCTTTATGTGCCTCAATGATTTGTTTTGCCAAATATAATCCCAACCCGGAACCAACTTTATCCATTTTTTCAGATGGTGTTGAATACATATTAAACATATTATTTAGTTTTTCTGACGATAGGTAAGGACTTTCGAACACAATTGATATGAATATATTTTCTTCATCACGTGCTCTTTTCAACTCACATATTATATTTGTATTTTCATAAGCGCTGGAAACACAGTAATCTATAAGATTTTCCAGAGCTTTTTTCAATTGAAGTCTGTCTGCAAATATATTCAAAACAGCATCTTTGGAGCGTAAAATTACTTTTACATTTTTATCCTTCATTCTTCTAATAGAATTTTCAAAACATGAATCGACAAATCTTAAAACCTCAATGTGTTCAAAATCCAGTATAAAATCCTTATTTTCGTATTTATATGTTGACGTAATTGTTGAGAGCATCTCATACATATAACGACAAGAATCTAAGGTCGAATTTATTATTTCTTTTTGTGCACTGTTAATACTGCCCATACTCTCATCCAATAACAGCTCCAGTGCGCGAATTTGAGCTATTGTTGGTATTTTTAAATCATGGTTTAAAGTTGAAATATAAGTATCCCTCTGTCTTTTTGCTATTGTTTCCATTCCTGCCATCCTTCTAACATTCACATACTAAATTAATGTATAAAAAATTACATTCCCCACCTGTCCTATTTACATCTTTTTTTGCATATAGGTCTTCCAAAAATTAAACGCAACCCGCCAAAAGGCTTCTTCATAGTACAATTTAAACCTGATGTCATTTCATCTACATTACTCAATACTTTATTAACCTCGCATATAGTGCATTGAATTTGAGGCATAGTCTTATTAAGTTCATGTGTCATAAGTTTCATGTTCTTAGACATAATCTGAACATTTTTAGCTGTAGTATTCATTCTTTCTTCAGTTAAAGCATTATTAATATTCCCTGTAAATGCCCCTGCATTTTGTGAAACTTTTACAAAATTTCCTGTAGTTAAAGTTAAATCTGAAGATGCTTTTACCATATTAGGTTTAACTTCTTGAGCCATTGAATTTAATGTAGCAAATAAATCACCCAATGTCTGAACTGTCACATTTAAGTTTTTCACGGTTTCAGCAAAGTCACCTTTTATAGCTTCTAAAGATTCAGGGTCTTGATTTGCAAGATAAGTTTCAAGCTCAACAGTTGTCTTTCCTGCAACTCTGTCGCCATCTTTCAGGAAAAATCCGGAAGGTTCTTCAGGATAAATTACATCAATGTAATCAAATTTTCTATCCCTTCTGTCCTTTTCTTTTTTTAGATGTACTTCAATATTAGTAGGCAATTTTAAATCATGAGGATGGAACCATAAAGTTAAGATTGTTGCAGTATAATCCTCATTTGCTCTAACTCTTACAACTCTACCTATATTAAACCCGTTATAATAAATCGGGGCTCTATCATGGAACGGTCTTAAATTATGAAATTCAGCCGTTACAATTGTACTGGTTTTATAAAAATAATACGATGCGCCTAAACATAATAATAACGCTATTAATACTAAAGATTTATACATATTGTTCATATTATAAATTCTATTTAGCTTATAATTAAAACACATTCCCAAACCGGTTAATTTTATAGTACAATAGCATTATGAAATCACAGAAAACACGTGAACTGTTTAAAAATGGATATAATTGCGCACAATCAGTATTTTGCGCTTTTGCTGATGACTTAGAAATAGACTTTGACACTGCTTTAAAATTATCATCTTCATTTGGCGGCGGCATGGGACGTTTACGCGAAGTGTGCGGTGCAGTAAGCGCAATGTTTATGATTGCAGGTCTAAAATACGGCTATACATCTAATAATGATGATAACGCAAAAGAAAAACACTACGAACTTATTCAAAAACTTGCACACGAGTTTGAAACAAAACATGGGTCAATAATTTGCCGTGAACTTTTGGGATTGGACCTAAAACATGACATTCCTAAACCGGAAAAAAGAACTGAACAATATTACACAGACCGTCCATGTGAAGAACTTGCGGCATCAGCAGCTGAAATAATAAGTGATTACATATCAAAACATAAACCATAAAATTATTATGAACGATAAATTATTCAATTTAATTGCCCGTTATTACTATAGCAAAAATTATTTTTATGCGTTTTTTAACTATGCATGAAGATTAATTTTTATACTGCCCCTAATGTGACAACATTTGCGGGAAGAAAGCCGCCAAAAATAAATATCAGCCAAACTTCACAACAAGATACATTTTCTTTTTTAGATAAATATACAAACGAAGTTCATTCCTGTTGTGTTAAAAATTTATTGGCAAATTTAAGAAAATACATTGCATCCGGAAAAGATATTAAGGAAAGTGATATTAAAGGTATAGCAGGCCATGGCGTAGAAACCGTCGTTTTTAATTTAGGCGAAAAAGAAGTTTTGAAATGTTCATATGAAAATCCGCTTGAATATAGAGTACATAATCCTGAATTTGATATTCCTTTTTTATCGCCTGTAACTAAAATAAATAATACATATATTGTACGTGAAGTCAAAGCTGATACCAAAAATGTTACCCCCGAAGATTGTCTTGATGTAATAAGGCGAATGGATGAACAAGGTTTTGAGCCTTCAAGCGATTTAGACAAATACAGAGTAGAACAAGTTGGAATATATAATGGAAAAGCTTATCTTTTAGATACAAGATGCGCATTACCCAAACCCGATGAATATACTTGTTTTATACATAATTTTTGCAACGATAACAGACGAGTTTACTATTCTCACTTTGATATAAATAAAGAAGATTGTCATGTTGAAGAAATTCCAAAAGCAAACTTAACTTTAACTCAAGGAAATTCAATGGCTTGGAAGATTATAAAAGACAATATAAAAAACGGTTTTTTAACTTTACCTGAAGGTCTTAACTTAATGATGAAAGTTATTAAACTGGGAATATTATATAAAATTTAAGCTAGCTACATATCTGTTTGATAAAAGTTTGTCTTAAAAAATTCAGAGGGGAAGGGATTCGAACCCTCGGTGGGCTTGCGCTCACACAACCTTTCCAAGATTGCACCTTAAACCGCTCGGACACCCCTCTATGTCAAAATTATTGTATCATAAATATACGTTTTATGTTAAAATTTATTTATGAAAAAAACAGTTCAAAAAATTACCCGTGGACTTAAAGGTGAAATTACAACACCTTCAGATAAATCTATATCGCACAGAGCAGTTATTTTAGCATCTCTGGCAAAAGGTAAATCAATAATTAAAAATTTTTCAAAGGGTCAAGACCCTTTATCTACCTTACAAATATGTAAGAATTTAGGAGTAGACATAGAATTACAGAACGATTTAATAATTAATTCAACAGGCAAATTTGCATCCCCAAATACAAATCTTGATTGCGGAAATTCCGGAACCACAATGCGCTTTATGGCAGGAGTTCTTGCAGGGCAAAATTTTAATTCAACACTAATCGGAGATGAAAGTCTTTCAAAACGTCCTATGAAACGCGTGATTGAACCATTAAAACTTATGGGAGCGAATATCATTTCAAATAATTTTCAGGCTCCGTTAAATATAGCAGGAAAATCACTGCACTGTATAGACTATGTATCCAAGCTTGCCTCAGCTCAGGTAAAATCCTGTATTCTGCTTGCAGGCTTAAATTGTGACGGAAAAACCAAGTTTACCGAGCCATATATTTCACGAGACCATACAGAAAGAATGCTTAAATTTATGGAAGCTGATATTTCTACAAATAATACAACTACAACAATCCAAAAATCAGAACTTAAACCACAAACAATAGAAATCTGTGGAGATATTTCATCAGCTGCATATTTTATAGTTGCCGGATTAATAATTCCTAATTCCGAAATAATTATCAAAAATGTAGGATTGAACCCAACACGAACAGGAATTTTTGAAGTTGTAAAAAAAATGGGCGGAAATATAGAAATCCTTGATTTTCGGAACATATCTGGAGAAGAAGTCGGTGATATTAAAATAAGTTATTCTCAATTGAAAGCCTGCACAATAGAAGGTGAAATTATTCCGAAACTTATTGATGAACTTCCTGTAATTGCAGTTTTAGCCACACAGGCTGAAGGTACAACAATAATTAAAGATGCACAAGATTTACGTAATAAAGAAAGCGACAGGATTAAAGCTGTTGTGACAGAACTCAAAAAACTCGGGGCAGATATTGAAGAAACTCAAGATGGGTTTATTATCAACGGCAAATACGACTTACAAGGCGGATGTGAGGTCGAAACTTATCATGACCACAGACTTGCAATGAGTTTATATGTTGCAGGACTAATTTGCAGACACCCTGTTTGCATCAACGGATTTGAATGGGTTAACATTTCTTTTCCTGAATTTGAAAGTCTTTTTAGCACTTTGTAACTGAATATTAAGTTGTTTTTTATATAATAAGCAATTTCTTTTTTGAAAAATTTTTTATATAAACAAGGTTAGGTTTAGTGAAATTTGGAAAAGGCAGGTTATTATGTCAATTAACCCTATGTATGGTTTTAATCCGTATATGATGTCAAACTCAGGATTAAATTATGACTTTATGTCTAATACAACAGGATTTAATAATCAATATGCTCAATTAGCACAGCAACAGGCTTTATTGGAACAATTATCTCTACCGCAACAACCAACAGCAGATACATTAAAAAAAACAGATGGCGATTCCGGCTTAGGTAATGGTCTTAAATTTGCAGCAGTAGGCGGTATAGGCGCCGGTGCAGGAGCTTACTATTATGGTGATAAATTAGGCGCAGGGTTTGTTAAAGACGCCAAATTTGCTGATGAAGTTTTAAGAGCTCAAGAAAATATTCCCACACAAACAGATAAAATTGTAAAAAAGAAATTGGCAAAAGCGTTCAGAGCAGATGCTCCCGAAACTTTAACAAAAGCAGCTAAAAGCATCAAATGGGCTAAAGCCGGAAAATTTGCAGCAATCGCTGCAGGTGCAGGTCTTGTTCTCGGATGGATGTTTGGCGGAAACAAAGCATAATAACAACCCCATATATTGTAAGCAAGGTCTTATGACCTTGCTTTTTTACTATGCTTTAAATAAAATTATAAACATGAAGGTAACAGCCTTAAATTTTAACAAGGGATATTATCAAAAACAATATACAAATAAAGTTTCAAATAAAACCGAAACTTATACTTCTCCAAACATACATAATTTTGGCGACAGTCATTTGCTGATTAATAAAAAAAAGCCTGTGAAATTTTCGTTTACAGGGTATTATGGCGACCCGCAGCCATTAAAAAAACTTTTCTGGATTAGCACAAACAGAAATGATGTATATGAAGATAATTGGACTAACGAACATATATATCGTGCAGGCATGACTAAATGGGTAAATGCATCACCGACACAACTTTTGACAAGAACTCCCGAACAGGTAATCCAATCAATTTGTACGCTGACCAAACCTGATAGCCAATACCCAGGAATACCTTCATATATTCCATCACCAAATTATGGCGATAAATGGGGCAGACATGCAAATTATATAGAAATTAACCCGCGTCTTGCGGCAAAATATGATGGAGACAGAATATCAGAAGGCCTTCTCGGGGTAATGAAATTATTACCCGCGATTCCACCACATTGCGGAAAAGGCGCCAACTGCATTATACTTTCACAACTTTACCCGACAATCTCATCAGGCGACGGCAGTCTATATGACGGTTCTTTATACTGTACAAACCTCCATAGCGGAATAAGCAACAACCTGACTTCTCATGGATTATTTGGAAAAATGGGAGCAGACGAACAGGTAAAAGCTTTTAATGATTTAGCACATATGCACGGTCTAAAAACAGGCATTCGACTACCTCTATCCGCAGGGCAATTAAAAGTTCAAGGCAATAATTTTAACTGGTTTGACCATGAAAAAGCATATATAGATGCCTGCATTTGGGCAGTTGATTTAGGTTTTGATGCGATATACTTTGATAGTGCAAAACATATAATCGATTATAACGGATATATGGGTCAAGGAGCATTGCCAAATGAGCAGCAGATGGCATATATTCTCCATAAAGTAAGAACTGAAACAGGTAGAAATGATTTATCTTTTATAGGCGAAAAATGCAATAATGATTATCGCTATAAAGAAATGGGATTTACTGCAGGTACTGATTGGGGTAAAGCCGATAATATTTCAAGTGTAAAATATGAATCAGAGCGTCAGGCATATAACAGAGAATATGCCGGTGGTCCTGAGGTATCTAATGATAATGATTATGGCGAGTTAAGATTTGAAGAGCGGTTAAACCGTATAAATTCATGCCTGTGGGGTTTCAATCACAGATATAATAAATTACCGACATTTATGCAGATTAATGATATTTTCCCATTATCACCATATATAAACACACATGAAATAATGATGAACCCTAAAAAAATGAGCGGTTCAAATGCCTGGACAGATTGCGAACGACATTGGGCAGGAGTTTTTAATACTTCCCCTGAGGCAAGAGAATATACAAATAATGTTTACCATATTTTTGAGAATGCAATAAATCATTAAAAATAAAAAACAGGTACAATACCTGTTTTTTATTTTGGGCTCAGAGGGACTCGAACCCTCGACCAATTGATTAAGAGTCAACTGCTCTACCAACTGAGCTATAAGCCCATCGCATGTAAATTATACAACTTCATTCTAAATTTGCAATAAATTATTTTTTAGATTATTATATATAAATATGAGTAATGTTGCTAAAGCTATGATTATGTCAGCAGGTGTCGGCTCGAGATTAGAACCTCTTACAAGAGAAATACCAAAACCTCTTGTGCCGATTGCGAATAAACCTGTTATGGATATTCTTTTCGAAAAGCTTTATGATTTAGGGATTAAAGATGTCATCTGTAACACATATTATCTTGCAGATAAAATTATTGAACATTACAAAAATAATGATTTAGGTATAAATTTCAATTATATTCAGGAAGAAACCCTGTCCGGTACAGCAGGAGGATTAAAGAAATGCCAGCATTTCTTTAAATACGGCGAGACATTTGTTGTACTTTCTGGAGACGGACTTACAAATGCTGACATAGAAAAAGGTATAGAAATTCACAACAAGTCTAATGCAATTGCAACTATAGGTATTAAAGAAATCAATAAATCTCAAGTACCGCATTTTGGAGTTGTAGTAACAGATAACAATGGTTTCATAACAGAATTTCAAGAAAAACCTGCAATTGAAGAAGCTAAAAGTAATTACATAAATACAGGTATTTATATCTTTAATTATAAAATTTTTGATTATATTCCGAAAAATACTTTTTATGATTTTGCAAAAAACGTTTTCCCAAAATTATTAGAAGAACATTCTATTAATACTTTTGAGGTAACAGAATACTGGAGTGATATAGGCACACTTGAACAATATAAACAATCGACACAAGATTTGTTTAAAGAAAAATACACATTTAAGCATGCTCCAATTATTACTTGCAGGCAAGGTGCATATATTGCTGATGACTGTGATATTAATGAAACAGTAAGGTTTATAGGCAATTCAACAATTGGCAAAAACACTATAATAGGTGAAAATACTGTAATCGAAAATTGTATAATTTGGGATAATGTTAAAATCGGTTCAGATTTGCATATTTCAAACTGCATAATAGCTTCAGACTGTACAATAGATTGTAACTTAGAAAATGAATATATAACACTTGATTTTTTGAAAGTTTGATGATAAAGTAAAAAGTGCGCTAATAGTTTAATATAATGTGGGACTATGGCGCAGCGGTAGCGCAGGGGACTCATAATCCCTTGGTCGTGGGTTCGAATCCCTCTGGTCCCATAAAAAATACAGGATGAATAATCCTGTATTTTTTTGTATAATTTATGTATGGACGTAATACAAAAATTATTAAATCTAAAAGATGAAGAACAAGCAAAGCATTTAATGCGTTTTTTTAAAACAGGAAAAGGAGAATACGGAGAAGGTGATAAATTCCTTGGTATTCGTGTGCCCATAACAAGGTCTATTGTAAAAAAATATTATGATAAAGTTTCTTTTGATGCACTTCAAAATATGCTTGATAATGAATATCACGAAATAAGACTTTGTGCATTGTTAATCATGGTTGAATTGTACGAAAGAACTGACCGGAAAGAAAAAATAGTTGACCTTTACGTTAAGAATACAAAAAAAATTAACAACTGGGATTTAGTAGATTTAACAGCTCACAAAATTATCGGAAAAAATTACATAAGAACACATGACAGAACAATAATTGAAAAGTTATCAAACAGCGGTCATTTATGGTCTGAACGAATTGCTGTAGTTTCACAATGGAGTGTCGTTAAATATGGTAAATTTGAACTTTTATTAGAACTTTGTGAAAAATTTTTAACCCACAAACACGATTTAATGCACAAAGCAACAGGCTGGATGCTCAGGGAAGCTGGTAAAAAAGACGAAAAAATCTTACTGGATTTTTTAGATAAACACGCAAAAAATATGCCCAGAACAATGCTGAGATATTCTATTGAAAAATTAACAGCTGAACAGAAAAGATTTTACATGAAAAAATAATCATTAAGATATTGCGCTTATAAAAAAAATAAGCTAATATAAATCAATGATAATTAATGAGATATTACTCATTTCTGCAATTCTTTTAATGTGCGCCATAATTTTTAATAAAATCGGCGGTAAATTTGGAGTACCATCACTTGTAATTTTTATTTTGGTAGGAATTCTTGCAGGATCAGACGGAATACTGGGAATACATTTTGAAAATTATATTTTTGCCCAGTTTGTTGGAATTGTTGCGATTTCATATATTCTTTTTATGGGCGGATTGAGTGTCGATATAAAAGAGCTTAAACCTGTAATAACAGAAGGTAGTATTCTTGCAACGCTCGGAGTATTCGCTACCGGAATAATTGTGGGGATTTGCAGTTATTTTCTTCTTGATTTACCGTTATTGGAATGTATGCTTTTAGGCGGAATTATTTCTTCAACCGATGCGGCAGCAGTTTTCGGAGTTTTACGTTCAAAAAGCATAGGTCTTAATTACAATTTAAAGCCTCTTTTAGAATTTGAATCCGGTAGTAATGACCCTATGGCAGTATTTCTTACTCTTGGAATAATAGGACTAATAAGCGGTGAATTAAACGGTGCCGAACTTATATTTGATTTTTTTAAACAAATGTTTTTGGGGATTTCATTTGGATATTTAATCGCAAAAGGCACGTCATGGATTATAAACAAAATCAGGCTTGAATATGACAGTTTATATGTTGTAATCACCCTTGCTTGTGTTCTTTTCACGTATTCATCAATTACTCTTATAGGCGGCAACGGTTTTATTGGGGTTTACGTCTGTGGTCTTGCAATGGCTTCAATGAGATTTGTTAATAAAAAAACATTAATAAAATTTCATGATGCAGTTGCCTGGCTTATGCAGATAATTATGTTCCTTATTTTGGGGTTGCTTGTGAACTTTAAAGACGGTTTTGCATATACAAAACAGGCTTTTTTAATAGCTTTAATCCTGACATTTATTGCTCGTCCTATTGCAGTTTTTGCAACCACATTTCCTTTTAAAAGAAGTTTTAAAGAAAAATTAATGATATCCTGGGTTGGTTTAAGAGGGGCTGCACCTATTGTGCTTGCAACATTTCCTCTAACGGCAAATATTCCTCATGCAATGGAAATTTTCAATATAGTATTTTTTGTAGTAATCATTTCTGTACTTTTGCAGGGAACAACCATACCTTACATTGCTAAAAAACTCGCTGTAGATTCACCTTTAGAAATAAATCATAATAATGTTTTAGAATATGAGGACAAAGATAATAAAAATCAAATGATTGAGTTTACGGTAGCAGATAAAGCCGAGGCGGCGGGTAAACAGTTATACGAGCTAAATCTTCCACAGGGCGCACTTGTAAGCCTGATTTATAAAAAAGGCGAATATATTATTCCAACCGGCAGTACCGAAATAGAACCTTGTGATGTTTTATTTATATTGATGGACAGAACAAAAGAAGCTGAAGTAAGAGAAATTATCTGTAAGACTATTTCTTAACCGTACATCTTTCAAGCCATCTTGCAGTACGCACAATAGGTTTTTCAATATCAGCAGTAATTGAATCCACAAGGATAGTTTTACACCCTAAACGCTTACCGCACATAATATCTGTAAGAGGTCTGTCACCGACAAATGCGGTTGTCTCAGGTTTTAAATTATGTTCTGACATAAACGCTTTTGCAACCTTAATATCAGGTTTATGTGCACTAAAAACCACGGGAAAATCTGAACATGCTGTAACTTTTTCTATATATGACTTATTACCATTATTTGAAACTACTCCGACAAAGAAATCCTTTTTAACTTTTTCCAGCCATTCAAGAGTTTCAGGCGTATAACATCCTGTCTTTGACCCCATTATTGTACTGTCCAAATCAAACAAAAGTGCATTAATCCCAAGTGATTTAAGCTCCTCAAGATTGATTTCATATATATTTTTTAAGTTGTAATCAGGTTTAATGAACATTTTTTTTTACCCTCTTTGACGACAATGAATAAACTTCACATATCAACTTTGATGCTTTACTCCAATGGTACGTACCAATGCATATTTTGGATTTTTCGGACTTTGTGAAAATTTGACATACACATCATCATTTGTGTTGCCAAGCTCTAAATTTTCACCGTCTGCATTTTTAACAGCTTCAACTGTTGCGGTAAACTGCTCGTCAGGAGTAATAATTTCAACTTCATCACCTACAAGCATTTTGTTTTTGATTTTTACGAGATGATAATCATCCAAGACCGCATCCACATTTAAAGTCTCACTATTGTCCATGTGGCGGGTCAAGCGGCACGCTTGAAATTCGCATAAGAAGTCAGCTCCCGCCAAACCTTTTGAAATATCATAGCTGTAGCTTTCGCCGTTATTGTCACCGAGCGCAAATCCTGTTGTATATCCGCGGTTTCCAACTTTTTGAAGTTCTATAAAATATTTTTCCAAATCCGCAGACGGGTCTTTTACAACTTCATCAATTGCCTGCCTGTAAGCCTTTGCAACAGCAGAAACATAATACAAACTTTTTGTTCTGCCTTCAATCTTGAAAGAATCAATGCCTGCATCAATTAATTCGGGTAATTGTTTTACAAGACACAAGTCTTTCGGGCTTAGAATATGAGACCCTCTGCCATCCTGATTAATTTCCAAAAACTCATTGGGTCTTGTTTCTTCAACCAGCCTGTAACTCCAACGGCAAGGCTGAGAACAGTTTCCGTGGTTTGCTTTCCTTTCTCCTTTTGAGAAATAATCACTTAATAAGCATCTTCCCGAAAAAGAAACGCATTGTGCTCCGTGAACAAAGCTTTCGAGTTCAACATCGGGAACATTCTTTCTGATTTCCGCTATGTCTTTAATCGGAAGTTCGCGCGCAAGAATTACACGTTCCGCGCCTAAATCACGCCAGAATTTTACACTTTCATAATTAAGCGTGTTAGTTTGTGTGCTTATGTGAACCGGAATTTCGGGAATATATTTTCTAACCAAATTAAAAATTCCGTAGTCGCTTATGATAAAAGCATCGGGCTTTGCATCTTTAAAACGGTCAATACAAGCTTCCAATTGCTTTATATCGTTATTAAACGCAAAAATATTAATCGTAACATAAGCCTTTGCCCCGAGTTTGTGCGCCAAATCAACAGCCTCTTTCAAGTTATCCATAGTAATAAGACTGCCTTTTCTCATGGCGCGAAGGCTAAAATCAACAACACCAAGGTAAACTGCATTCGCACCGTACCTTACGGCATACTCTAATTTTTCCAAATTGCCCGCAGGCATCAAAAGTTCTAAATCTCGCATAGTTGTATATTATCCCAAAGGATAGAAATAATCAACCGATTAGGTGATGCCTTTTTACGGTTAACGTATAAGATTATAATGTGAGAGGAATGAAATTGCCACATCGGACAAAGTCCTCATCTTAATGACATTTTTGGAGAAGAAAGATGCAAACAATAGAAAATGCTGCGACAACAATTAAAGAAATCTGGGAGTACCAACACCCTGTAATGCACACTTGGTTTGTTTTAAGCTCTTTATCATTGTGTGTTATGTTCGCTTTATTATATTTTGTAATATAGTTAGATTAACTCTTCAAGAGCTCTGAGAATTTTATAAAGTCCACGTTTCTTTTTAAGACTTAGGCTATTATAAATTTTCATGTTCATTTCATCAAGAGTTTTCTCATTCTCAAGATGCTCATATTCGAAAAACTCATTTGGGGAAACTTCTAAACTTTCAACTATTCTATGAAAAGTTGGAATGCTTGGTAAACCTTTTGCAGTTTCCATTGGACTATAATTAGGTGGCTCAATATTTATTTTTGCACACAAGGCTTCCTGTTTTAAGCCTTTTGCTATTCTTATCTCTTTCAATCTTTTAGCAAACTTATTCTTATCAAAAACCATAATAATATATTATCTTTTTTATAGATTTAACTAAATCACGAACATTATAATTTTTGGCGCAAATATTATCCAACTTCATAAGTTTTTATTTTGCCAACAATTTTATTAAATCTGTTATACCTTTTTTGACATCTGTTTTAATACGTTCTAAATTTTCGAAAGTTTCTATATCTTCATAACTGTGTCTTTTTTCTGCAAATTTAAGAAAATATAACAAATAGTTTGGGTCAATATTAAGCACTTCAATCATATTACAAAGAGTGTCAAAAGATGGAGAACTTTTTCCATTTTCAATACGACTTAAATTTGTAGTATCTAGTTCTATAAGTGAACTAAATTTATCTTGTGTGAAACCTAATTTTTCACGAGAGTTTTTCAGGATAAGCCCAAAAAGTTTTTTCCTATCTTGTTTGTCCATTTAGTTATAATAATTTATTTGATAAGAAATGTTAATTGTGCAAATACCCATATTTGAAATTTATTAGCGTTTTCATTAAAATAATTATACAATTACATA
>CATNBA010000028.1 GCA_950096985.1 uncultured Candidatus Melainabacteria bacterium | reverse complement strand
TATTACGTGCCCATTTCCATGGTGAAGTCTGAATGCTCTGGTCGGCTTTCATCTTAGTTGTCATTACTGGTGCCATGCAAGCAAGAACAATACTCGCGATTAAAAGCACAACCATCATCTCGGCTAAGGTAAAGGCGCTATAATAGCCCAAAAATTTACTATAAATTTTCATACAATCCATTCCTCTCAATATTATAGTATTATTATAAACTATTTTTTAATATTGTACAAGCCCCTATTTCACCGAAAGTTCACAACACATTTGACAAGCTCCGAAAACCTTGGCGGCATGCAAGTTTTTCCTAAAACATCTGTAATTAGGCAAATTAAATACATCTTTAACAGACATGTCTTTTATGTTACCTATTTTTTGTGACAAACATGGATAAACATCACCGGCAGGCGTTATCATCATATTTGAATACGGATACATACAAGGTTTATAAATCTCCGAAATTGGTTTATCAGCGGTAGCATTAAAAAACTGCTCAATTTTAGCAAGCGGGTTTTCTGAATATTCAAACTTTGGAGACCACCTGATTTGTACTTTTGATTTTTTAGACAAACATTCCAATTCTTTATAAACTTCTTTAAAATGTTCCATATCGAAATATTTTTCAATAGGATAATTTGCGTTAAATTCAGGCACAAAATTATCAAATAAGACAGAATTCTGTTTCAAATTATTGTTACGCAAAAATGAAATCGACAAGAAGTTAAACTTCATCTCATCACTTATCTTGTAAAGTTTTGGCAAATCATCAAGATTATTTTCAAGAACTATAGTTTTAATATCAATCATAGGACGTTTCTCACGGGAATTCATATTATCAAAATTCGCCATAATTTTATCCCAAATCCCGTCTTTTGCACGATTTTTATCGTGATTTTGACCGTAACCGTCCAGAGAAACAGATAAAAGCATCATTTTACTTTTGATAAACGCATCAATAATATCATCATTAATCAAAATACCGTTTGAAACAACATTAAGTTTTCCGAAAGTTTTTTTAGATGTTTTCATAAGAATATCAATAAAATCTTTTCTGATTAATGGTTCACCCCCTACCAGTGTTACAAAAGAATACCAGGGAATTTGGTCGATAATTTTAAACCAATCGTCAGTTGTAAGCTCGTCCTTGTTACGTTCATTTCCTACATAACAATATGGACACTGCAAATTACACCTGTAAGTCAATTCGAAAAAGTATCTTAATGGCATAGGTGCTTTTCCGCTTTTGTCATTATATGCAGGTAATGCGTATAAGTTTCGTCCAAAATCAAACAGACCTGATAAATTCATTAGCCACCTATCAAAATTAAACTAATCCACATAACAATAATTCCTGATAAAATACCAACAAGAGATTGGTGCCAATCCCCGTATTCTTTTGCAAGCGGTAAAAGTGTATCAAATGAAATATAAATCATTATACCTGCAACCGCCGCCATTAAAGCACCTACTAAAATTTGCGGCAATAATGCACCAAATAAAAACATCCCGACTAACGCACCAATAGGTTCAGTTATACCGGATAAACCCGCATACAGCATTGCATAACGTTTTTTACCTGTTACATGATAAATAGGCAGTGCAACTGCAATACCTTCTGGGATATTATGTATAGCAATTGCTAATCCTACTGACAAACCGAGTGTTATATTCTGCGTTGTTGTAAAAAATGTTGCCATACCTTCAGGAAAGTTGTGAACGCATATTGCAATAGCAGTAAATAATCCTGCTCTTTTAATCATATTATTGTGTTTTGCAGGAGTTTCAGGGTGAAGCATATCTTCTTCATCCACGTGGTCAGGAAGAAAATAGTCAATCAGAATTGCAATAACAAGCCCTATTAAAAATCCTGCAAGAGTAATCCATTCATGATTATGGGGGAAATGTGTAACAAGAAGCTTATCAGCCTCGGGCAGCATTTCCGTAAAAGAAAGAAATATCATAACTCCCGCAGAAAATCCAAGCCCGACAGAAAGAGCTTTTAAACTTTTTTTCTTAATAATAAACGCAATACCGCCGCCAATTGTGGTTGCAAGACCGGCAAATAAGGTAATAAGCATTGCTGGAACAAAATTTTGCGGTAAATTCATAGATAATATTCCTTCCGCAAATTATTGTAGCATGAAAATAAAAAATGAATTAAATCTCAACACCGCGCATCATTTCAACGAGAGTATTAACCGTTGTATCCATACTTACAATATCCGACGTCCTCTGCTGCAAAAATGCATTAATCTGAGGCATCATCTCAATAGCAGTATCAAGTCTTGGATTTGTCCCGGGCTGATACATGCCAACATCAATCAAGTCTTTATTTTCACGATATAAAGCCATTAAAGCACGCATTTTACCCGCCGCGGATTTATGTTCGGGTGTTGCAATAGCTGACATAAGCCTTGAAATACTTCCAAGAACATCAATCGCAGGATAATGATTCATTTCTGCAACTTTTCTTGACAAGAAAATGTGACCGTCAACAATACCGCGCACAATATCTACAATCGGGTCTGAAATATCATCACCTTCCATCAATACCGTATAAAGTGCCGTAATTGACCCTTTCGGGCTGTTGCCCGCACGCTCAAGAACTTTTTGAAGCCAGGAAAAAATTGAAGGCGGATAACCTTTCATAGTTGGCGGCTCACCAAGTGACAACCCAACCTCACGTCCCGCCATTGCACAACGTGTAACAGTATCGGTCATTAAGAACACTTTTTTACCCTGATCTCTAAAATATTCACATACAGCAGTTGCCGTTAAAAGCGCCTTTTGTCGAATAAGAGGGGGTTGATCGCCTGTTGAACATACAAGAACAGATTTTGCCATACCCTCTTCACCAAGAGAATCCTCAACAAATTCTTTAACCTCACGACCGCGTTCCCCAATCAATGCAACAACGTTTACATCAGCATCAGAATTTCTTGCAATCATACCCAAAAGTGTACTTTTGCCGACACCTGACCCTGCGAATAACCCCAAACGCTGACCGCATCCCATTGTCATACAACTGTCGATAGCTCTTACACCTGTTGAGAACATTTCTGTAATAATAGGTCTTTCAAACGGTCCCGGCGGCGGACCTTCAACAGGACGCCATGTTGCACCTGTAGTATCAAGAGGTTTGCCGTCAATCGGCTCACCCATAGGGTTAATCAAACGTCCCAAAAGAAAATCTCCGACGGGAATAATAATAGGGTTTCCCGTAGAAGTAACCAGACTGCCCTGTCCTATACCTTCACCGTCATAAAGTAAAAGTAGTTGTGCCACTTCACCTTTAAATGCCTGAACTTCAGCTGGTTTCCTGCGACCGTCTTTGGTTTCGATATAACACAAATCACCAACTTTCAACCCCGGCAGCTTAACCTCAACCGTCAAGCCCAAAAGTTTGGATACAGACCCTTTAAATTTATAAAGGGAAGTTTCCTCCAATTTATCTTTTACCCGAACTTTAAGTTCATCAAGCCGACTTGTATCAATACCTTCCATAATAATAATTATAACAACATTAATATAATTTTCAATTTGTTAAGTTATGGTATAATCATTTTATGAAAGAATATGATTTTTATATAGTCCCTACCCCAATCGGGAATTTAGGCGATATAACAAACAGAGCACTAGAAATTCTAAAATCGGTTGACATTATTGCATGCGAAGATATAAGAGTAACCCAAAAATTGCTTAATCATTTTGATATTAAAACAAAATGTATTTCTTATCACAAATTTAACGAAAAAGAACGGGTAGATTATTTTCTTAATATTTTAAGTGATGGCAAAAAAATAGCATTGGTTTCTGATGCTGGAACACCGCTTTTTTGTGACCCCGGTGCAGTAATCGTTGAAGAATTAAGAAAAAATAATTATACAGTAACCTCACTTGCAGGTGCAAATGCCGTGGCAACATTTCTTTCACAAGTTCCGCGCAAAGGCGAAGATTTTGTGTTTGTCGGATTTTTGCCGAAAACAAGACAGCAGATTGAAAATCTTTTAAATAAATATAAATCAACAGATATTGTCTTTTATGACTCTCCTAACAGACTGATGAACACACTTGAAACCGTTCATGCCTGCCGTAATAATTCCCGTATGGCAATAGGACGAGAATTGACAAAAGTTTTTGAAGAAATAGTAATAAACAAAACTGAAAATATTATAAAACATTTTCAAACAAATGTTTTAAAAGGTGAAATCGCAGGAGTAATATTCAGAGAAGAAAACACTACAAATAATGATTTTTCTGATAAAATCGAGATATTAAAATCCAAAGGTTTTAAAGCAAAAGAGATTTCGTTAATTTTATCTGAACTTTTTAATGCTAATAAAAATGAAATTTACAAACAATGTATAAAATAATCTGAATAGTTTAGCCAAAATTTTTAATTTATGATATAATATTTTTAGGATAGTAGAAGTTTTTAAGGTAAAGATTTTTTGTTTAAGAAAAAACATATATTTTCAATAGCCCTGTTATTGGCAATAATGTGCCCGGTACAAACTCATGCAAAAGAAAATTTCTGGGGTGATACCGTTGATTATGAAATTCATGAACTTCAACCGCCTTCTGCAACACAATTCGGCGATGAAACTCCCGTAACAACTTCTGCATCTGTCAGTACAACTGAAACAAACGGCAGAACAATAAAAAATATCGAAATTCTCGGCAATAACGTAATTGAAACATCAGTCATTCTGGAACAAATGAAAATCCGGCAAGGGGATGCTTACAGCCGTGATGCTATCCAACAAGACTTAAAATCTATCTATCACCTCGGGTATTTTACAGAAAAAATGAAAGCTATACCTGTCAATAACGATGACGGAACAATAACTTTAAAAGTTATACTGGAAGAAAACGCTCCGATAACAGACTTTACTATTGAAGGCAATACTGTAGTATCTACCGATGAAATCTTAAACTTCCTTCTGGCAATGAAAGGAAAACCTCAAAACATTGCAGAAATCAACGAAGCTATCTCAAAAATTCAAGACTGTTACAGCTCAAAAGGCTACATTTTAGCAAGAATTGAATCAGTATCTGACGATCCTGACGGAACTGTTAACATAAGTATCAAAGAAGGTACAATTAACCGAATTATGATTGCGGGCAACGAAAAAACAAAAGATTACGTAATTGAACGCAATATTTTAACAGAACCCGGAACAATCTATAACGAAAATCTTTTAAAAGAAGACCTTGTAAGATTATATGCAACACAGGCATTTAAAGATGTTACAAGAGAAATTGAACCAACAGAAGAACCCGACAAATACGATATTACAATTAATATCGAAGAACAAAGAACTGCAACAATATCTGTAGGCGGCGGTATCGACTCTGTGACAGGTGTATTCGGCTCAGTCGGGATTGCAGACAACAACTTCTTAGGACGCGGTGAAAGAATTTCATTAAACGGTATCGCAGGTACAGGTGTTATCCTAAACGACTCCTCAATCAAGCGTAGAATGAATATTCAAGCTGAATTGAGCTATTTCAAACCATACTTTTATAACGCTGATACTTCATTAATGAGCAAAATTTTCTACAGAGACTTCGGATCATATCAAGTTCCTCTTGCTATTGAAAGAAGAATTGGCGTAGAATCAACTGTTGCACACAGAATGAAGTTCAATAAACATGTTACCGGAACATTCTCACTTGGTGTCGAAAATATTGATGTATCAGAAGGTGACGGCAACAAGATTGCAGCAATGTATTCAAAATATAACATTCCTATCTCTGAACGTGCAAAACAATTGGAAGGCGGATTATTCCTGTCATTAAGTCCTGCCTTGATGTACGATACACGTGATAGTGGAACTGTAACAAGAAAAGGTACAATGGCAAGTTTAAGATTTGATGAAGAATTCGGTCTTGACGGCTTTGACAAAACTCACGGCAAGTTAACCGGTATGGTTAAACAATACATACCGATTGCGAAAAAATCTTCATTGTCATTCACAGCCAAAGGCGGCGGCAAAATTCACGGCGACAATATGCCTGAAGTAATGGCTTATCGCTTAGGCGGACCTTACACTGTAAGAGGTTTCAAAATGAGCGGTGTAGGTACGGGTGATGCCTTTATTATGGGTAGTGCAGAATTTGCAACTCCTATACCGTTTCTTGACAGAACAAGAATTAACTTCTTAAACAACTTGAGATTAACCGCATGGGTTGATGCAGGTAAAGTATTTGGTCCTACAATTACAAACGAAATATACGACAGACCGCTTTATGCTGTATCTGCAGGTGTAGGCTTAAAACTATATGTACCGGGAATGGGACCGTTGTCAATCGATTACGGTATTCCCCTTACAAATCCGGGTGACAATGGTAACAAAAACGGTTACTTCACATTTGGTGTAGGCGATATAATGTATTAATAATATGGAGGTATTATATGAAAAATTTTAAACTAGCAGCTTTAATGCTTGGAGCAGGATTACTTTTTGGACTTCAGGCACACGCAGCAGGTGTGGGCTATATTAATTACGGAAAAGTTCAGGAAAACTTCCCGTTTGCACAACAAGCAGTGAAAGAAATTGATTCAAAAGCATTAGAAATGCAACAATTCATGGTTGATAAAGAAAAACAATACAAAAATCTTGATACACCTTTGAAAAAACAAAATTTTGAAGAACAAACCGCTCGTGAATTCAAAGCTAAAGAAGATGCTTACATGAAGTTAAAATCGACTAAAGAAGAACAAGTTTACAACAAAATTCAAGCAGCTACAAAACAAGTTCTTGTAGAACAAAAACTTGATGCTATCTTAGATTACAGAGTTATCTTCGTTGGCGGTGTAGATATTTCTGATTTAGTAATCCAAAAATTAAAAAGCGGACAATTTTAATTATGAAATATTCAGATAACGGCGAACAATACCACATCGGTTTAAAAACAGGTGATGTGGGTAAATACGTAATTCTTCCCGGCGACCCTAAACGATGCGAAAAAATCGCACAGTATTTTGATGATGCCAAACTTGTGGGTGACAGACGCGAATTTGTAACCTATACAGGATACCTGAACGGTGAAAAAGTGAGTGTAACTTCTACAGGCATAGGCGGAGCATCTGCATCAATTGCTATGGAAGAATTAGTTAAAATCGGAGCCGAAAAATTCATCCGTGTAGGCACCTGCGGCGGTATGGATACAAATGTAAAAGGCGGTGATATTGTTATAGCTACAGGCGCAATCAGAATGGAAGGAACTTCAAAAGAATATGCTCCTATTGAATTTCCCGCCGTTGCAGACCTTGATATAACAAATGCACTTGTACAATCTGCAAAAAACCTTGAATATGATTTCCATACTGGTGTTGTTCAATGCAAAGATTCTTTCTATGGACAGCATAATCCTGAAAGAATGCCCGTAAGTTATGAACTGCAAAACAAATGGGAAGCATGGAAAAGAATGGGCTGTCTTGCTTCGGAAATGGAGTCTGCCGCATTATTCATTACCGCAAGCTTTTTAAGAGTAAAAGCAGGGTCGGTGTTTTTAACCGTTGCAAATCAGGAAAGAGAAAAATTCGGCCTTGAAAATCCTGTCGTACATGACACCGATAAGGCGATTAAAACCGCAATTGAAGCGTTAAAAATTCTTATTAAGGAGTAGTTTTATGTATAACAAAAAAATGCAGTATGTAATTAAAACATGCCCGGGCGAAAATACTCAGGAACTTCAAAACCTTTTGAACGAAATGTCAATGAACGGTTGGGAGCTATACAGCATGCAGGAAACCGAAAATGATGACGGCCAGCTATTATGTCACTGCATTTTTATGAGAGAAGCAGAAAATACTGGAAGAGATACAAATGCAGACATAATCAATATTTCTACATTTAAAAGCCAGATGGAAAAAATGCTTTCTACCGAACAGTCGCCTTATGATATATGTCTTGAAATTCAAAGCAAAATCCGCGATCGTAAAGCAAGAATTGCAAATATAAAAAAAGAATTGGAAGGCGAAGCTCCTGCATCAGTTAACAGAAAAAAACTTAACGATAAAATTTCTGCCGGTTTAAAAGAACTTGAAGAATTGAAGATTAAACTTGCAAAAGCAACTTCACCTGATGCAATGTTCCCTAAATTAAAAGAAGAAAAACTTTCAATACTTTTGAGCGAAGAAATTTTAGGCTCTGTTGACCCTGAGCAGGAAAGTTTGGAAGAAGAACTTGTTGCAGAAACTGTTAAATCAAGGCTAAAATTGACAGAAGAATTAGGATATGTAATACCTAAAATTGTTTTTCAGGATGATGAAAACCTTGCCCCTTATGAATTTAGCATAAAAATTCGAGGACTTGATGTATTCAAATCACCTGTGTATCCTAAATTTTTAATGTTTTTTGATGATGAACTGCATCTGGATAAGAAAATTAAAAATTCTATTTATGATATTGATAAAATTACAGGCAAAAAAATCGTATGGATAGAAAAAGAAAAAACTAAAGATTTCTGGCAAAAAGGGTTATCATGTGCAGAATTTATTGCCCGCGCACTTGAACATTGTGCAGTAAAATACGTAGATGAGCTTTTAGATTATGAAGAACTTGATAAATATATTGATATTGTAAGCCATACAAATGAATTTCTTGTTGAAAATATAATTCCGGATCTTATATCTTTGTCTGATTTAAGATTTATATTGACAAGCTTAATCAGGGAAAACATTTCAATCAAAGATATTACATATATTTTCGAAAAAATTAATGATTATGTCCAAGACTGTACAAAATCAGATTTAATCAAAAAAATTCGACTTGCAATTTCTCGTCAAATCTGTAAAAACAATATGAATGAAAACGGTGTAATTACAGCATTTGAAATTTCAGAAAAAACGCTTGATAAATTTATGCCAAATTTTGACGAAGATGATGATGCAATAATCAGGATTGATGCAGGTTTTGCAGAAACTCTTGCAGAGAAACTAAAACAAAAAATTAAACAAAATCAGTTGCAAAATCCAAAATTGATTGTTCCGCTTGAATTCAGACACCTGATATTTACACTTTTAAGCAACTATATGAACGAAATAACAGTTCTATCCCGTGAAGAAATCGGTTGTAACGCTGAACTTAATATTATTTCAGAAATATAACAAAAAATTTTTTGTTTGAGCTTTAATACATTATGCACATTTTAGGGATTAATAATACAATAAATTTTCAAAGACGACCAACCAGAGATGAAGAACAGGATTTGAAGTCTGCTGTTAATAACGCCTATGACATTATAGGAACAGAAGAACGCGCTGTTATCACTCATGGTTCTTGTTTCCCGGCACTCGGAAGAGATACATATATCGGCTCACCTTACGGTAAATCAGCAAGAGAATATGTAAAATTTTTGAATTTATACGGATTTAACGGAATACAGCTCGGGCCGAGCGGAGAACTTCAAAAAGGAAATGTTTCTCCCTACAACTCCTCTGCGTTTGCAAAAAACCGACTGTTTATTGATTTGGAAGAACTGACAACAGACAAATACGACCATATATTGAGCAAAGAAACTTTTAATAAAGTTACGCGCATGCCTGTACTCGGAAAAGATTACGACATGACTGACTTTGCTGAGGCCGAACATACATATAATATTGCGCTCAAAGAAAGTTACGGAAATTTCAGAAAAAACCTTTTCAACGGCAAACCCGAAGCTCTTGCTCTTAATAAATCTTATGTAGATTTTAAAAACAAACATGGCGCAAGACTGAACGATGAAGCAGTATTTAAGCTTTTATCAAAAAAATACGGAACAGACGATTTCTCAAAATGGAATAATCCGCTTGATAAAAATTTGATAGCAGAATATAAAACCACCGAAGGCTTTGAACGTTACAAACAACTGAGTGTAGATAACGCACTCGAAATCGAACAATACAAATTTGAACAATTTATAGCAACAAAACAAATTAAAGAAAACAAAGAATGGCGCGACAAACTAAGTTTTAAATATATTAATGATTTGCTCGTCGGCTGTTCAAAAATGGATGAGTGGCGCTACCAAGATGCATTCATGAAAGATTGGGAAATGGGTGCAAGAGAAAATAATTCAGCATCTCAAAGATGGCACATTCCCGCTATCGACCCTAAAAAAATTATGATTGGGGAGGAACTGAATATCGGCGGAAAATTTCTTAAAGAAAAAATTGATTTTGCTCTTGAATTTTCGGAAAACATCAGGGTAGACCACGTTATGGGATTAATTGAGCCCTACTTAATGGCAAAACATGCTCATGACAGTGAATTTGGTACAGCACACAAAAACAATGATTTAGAAATGTACATTTCTCAATTAAAAGATGAAAACGGAC
Organism: uncultured Candidatus Melainabacteria bacterium; assembly: GCA_950096985.1. Classification (GTDB taxonomy): domain Bacteria; phylum Cyanobacteriota; class Vampirovibrionia; order Gastranaerophilales; family Gastranaerophilaceae; genus Stercorousia. Next base: position 9,942 of record CATNBA010000028.1, on the reverse strand, counting down.
AAGAATATGATTTCTACTGGGATTACCCAAAACTAATAGAACGCATAATCCTGCCATCATTTAAAGAACACGGTATCACAAAAGATTTGCCTATGTGGGAAGATATATGTTCTTATCCTGACAGATTCAAAATGGTTTATAACCAACTTGAACTTCCGCGGATAAGCTTTCTTGACTGGGAAAAAGCAGAAGATGCCGTAAAAAATAACCCTAACGGCTGGTTTATTCTTGGAAACCACGATACTATCCCTGCAATGAACTACATTCAAAGAAAAGATTCAATAGGCAATGAGTACACAAAAAACCTATATGCTTGGAATCCTCTGTATCTTGCAGGCTACTTACACCAAAATGAAAAGAGAGCTGAAGAAAGAAACGCATACTGTGACAAAATTGCAAACAACGACAGAGAATTGGTGTTTGCCAAATTCTCAGAACTTATGACAACTCCAAAATTCCAAATCTCATTTGACGACCTTTTAGGTATAACAGAAGAAATTTATAACATTCCCGGAAGTACAAGAGATAACAATTGGAAAGAACGAATTCCCGCAGACTTTCTTGACAGATACTATGAAAATCTTTCAAGCGAAAACCCGATAGCTCTTAATATTCCCGAGCTTTTAAAAACAGCACTTCAGGCAAAAATGGATATGTCGACTGACAGAGATGAACTTTATGAAAAATATCAACCTGTTATTGATAGATTAGAGCACTTTGCAAGAATTTTGAAAGAAAAAGAAAATTAATCCCTGTGAGTTCCTACCTGATATCCCGGAACACATAAAAAAGCAGGAACAATTCTTGTAATAAACGATGCACCCTTAGATTTATCAGCCATTAATGAAACTGCCATACCTAAATCATCAACGTGAGGTGCAAAGTCTGTTCCTTTAATTTCTCTTTCTACTTTCTTATGAAAAACTTTTTCGTTCAAAATATTTGAAACTCTGTTACCGCCAACAATACCAACACCAAGAGATGCAATTGTTGCAATAGAGAATGGAATACCTTTCATAACTTTATTAAAGTTTTTAGAAAATTTTCCTGTTTCTTTTATCTGAGGCACTTTTGCAAGAATTTGCGGTTTGTATTTTTTGTATAATCTTGAAACAGCTCCGACACATGCAACAGGCACTGCAACATTACCCAAAAGCTGGTTTACGGCTTCTCTGAATTTTGATTTTTTATATTGTTTTTCATCAAGTACAAGTCCGCCCGCAAGACCTCCAAGAACAGAAGCTGATGCAAGTTCAAGAATTTCTTTTTCCTCAAGCTCAATCATTTTTCTGTCAGGTCGTTTTTTATCATACAGCGTGAACACTGCCCAATCTTTGACCGGAGTTTTTTTAATAGCAGAAGGTGAAAGCGAAAATCCCTGACGTTTTGCAATATGTGCTAATGCCGCGCCCGTTGTAAGCACAGTCGTTGCAGCAACACCTGCTTTTAACTTGTAATCATTTCTTTTATCACTATTATTGATTGAACTAACTTGCATAATACACACCTTCTTTTTTATTTTATACCAAAAATTGTGAATAAAAAACATTGCTAGTTTGGCTAAATATTTTTAACAAAACTTAGTGTAACAAAATATTAAAAACCTTAATTAGTATGGCAAAAAAATTTTTTCAGGTGTATTGAAACCATTATGGAAATAAATGTACAACCTAATCAAACATTAAAAAACTTTAGTTATGGACGTAAATTTGTTCGTGGACTTGCAAGCAGATCTATCGCTCCGGTAATACTTCTGGAAGCTTTTGTTGAAGGCGGCAGAACATATCAGGCTTACCAAAGAGGCGGCTTTACAGAAGCCAGAGAACGTTTAACTGAAGAAATGATAGGGGCTGCATTCTGGTTTAGCGGTGTACCGCTTTTTAACCATCTTATAGACAAACATGTAGGTAAAAAACTTTTCAAACTGCCGGAAACAGAATTTGACACAGGAAAAGACAATCTAAGAAATCCTGTACAAAATTATATAAATAAATTCAAAACTCAGCTTAAAAACAATCCTGAAAAAGCTGAAAAAATGATAGCAAAATATAAATTCGGAAAAGTTATAACCAGTATTATACTTGCAAACTGCCTTGTCGGTCTTGTTTTACCTAAAGTTAATCAGGGAATTACCAAACACCTATTAAAAAAACAACCCCAAGAACCTGCTCAAAAAGAAGACAGAAAAACACAAGAAACATATTCGATGGATAAATTCCTAAATAAAGATAAAGACAAAATTTCATTTGGTATGTCACCACAGACCCTTATGTCACTTGCTTATAATTTTGAAAACAATCCGAAATACGGACTTCTTTCGACAGATTTAGGAGTATGGGTAGGCAGAGGAGCTTGTGCAAGAAACAAATATGAAAGAACAGAAGTTTTATTTCGAGATATTTCATCAAGCTACTTCTACATGTTCAACATGCCTGTAATTGCAATGCTGATGAACAAGCTTCAAGATGGCAAATCAACAAGACTAGACCCTGTTGCCGCACAACAGGTTACTGAACATATGAATGAAGTTTTGAAAGTTAACGGTGGCAAAATGAAATCTGATGCTTTCAAAGAATTTGTTCTTGGAAATCCTGATAAAAAAGCTTACATCACCCCTTCAATTTCAAAACTTTTACGCGAAAACAACGGTGTAATGGAAGTTAGCAGATTTATTGAACTGCTTTCGGAAGTTAAAGTAAAATATCCCGAAATTGATTTGGAAAAATTCAAAAAACGTGCCCTTGGAATGTCTGAATTGCAGCCTAAACTTAACGGCAAAGCAATGATTTCCGAAAAACAGGTTATTGACGTATTCACAGACGGAGCAATTAACATGCCTGAATTTTTGAAAAACGTATTCAGATGTTCAACATCAGACCAAAATCTCTTTACTGGTAAAATCAGTGAAGCAGGATTTGATAAAGACTTTGTATTTATTTCAAAAGAAACATTCACTAAAAAACAAAAAGAAATCGAAAGCTATGTAGAAACTATTATCAAAAAAGCTAAAAATGGTGAAATAACAACAGACTTGCTGAAAAAAGTTAACCGCGAAAACTATATTAAAAACGCGGCGAACTGGGGAATAGGTTTTGCAGTTTCTGCAGCATTTTTATCAACATTTATCCCGAAAATCCAATACTGGATAACAAGAAAAGCAACAGGTTCAAATGCATTCCCCGGTACTGCAGATTATACTGAAAAAAAATAATAACTATATGACATTAAAACGCAACGGTATATCTATAAATTCCATTTCTAAATACTGAGGTAAAGGTTCAAATTTACTTTTTTTAATCGCTTCAATTAAAGAATTTTTCATTTCCTGCGATACAGGTTTTCGAATAATGTATGATACAACTGAACCTTCTTTGTTTATCCTTAAAATCATATCAACAATACTCCTGTCATTAGTATTCTTAGAAGGTTTCCAATTTCTGTAGATTGTTGACCAAACTTTATGGGTATAATATTTATATTGTTTATGTGCTGCAGCGTTTTTCGCTACATCTTTTTTGTAAGCTTCTTCATTATACTTATAAGTACTCTTATCAAAATATTTATTTCTTATATATAAGACAACAGAATGCGCTTCAATTGCTTGTCCTTTTAATTTTGACGAATCATATTTCAAAATCTCAGAACTGTCATATTCATTTTTATCATATTCCTTATAAAATAAAAGATACCACATATTTTTTTCAGGGTTAATTTTGATGTAAGAAATAATCGTATCACCATAACCGGAATAAAACCTTATTGCTATCAAAAGACTGCCATCAATAATCTTAGCAGAATCAGTATCAAAATAATCCATAGGACGAACATTAGGAATAGCTTCCCAATTTACAGCATTTACTTGCGCTGGCAATAAAATTAAAATACTAAGCAATAAAAATAATCTTTTCATAACTTTTATTATAATGTATTTAGTACATATTTTCAATATTACTTGTAAAATCACTTTGCGCATGGCATAATTTTGTTATTGAAAGGCGTGTCATGGCAAACACTTTAGTATATTTATTAGACGGAAAAATTTATATTAATTTAACCAACAAATGCACGAATGACTGTATATTTTGCCTCAGGAAAGACAAAGACGATGTTGTCGGTCAAACATTATGGCTGGATGACGAAAATTCAACATCACAAGATGTTATTGAGCAACTTGAAACCTTTAATATTACAAGCGAAATTATCTTTTGCGGTTATGGCGAACCGATGCTAAAATTTGAAGTTTTGAAAGAAGTAGCAAAATATATTAAAGACAAATACCCCGATACAAAAATTCGCGTAAACACAAACGGTCACGCAAATTTTGTATATAAAAGAAATGTTGTCACAGAATGCAAAGGACTTATTGATGAATTCTCGGTAAGTTTGAACGGTGCAGGAAAAGAAGAATATAACGAACTTTCACAGCCTGTTTTTGATGAGGCTTATGAGGAAGTTAAAAAATTTATCAAAGCTTGTGCAGATGAAAATATATCTGTCACAGCAAGCGTTGTAGAGGGTTACAAAGGCAGACATCTTGACCTTGAAACCTGCGAAAAAATCGCAAAAAATCTGGGCGCAAAGTTCAGAGTACGTGAATGGATACAAAACGGATATTCATAAAGATATAAACTAAAGAAGAAAGGAAAAAACATGAGCAATTTAGACAAAATCATGAAACCGAAATCAATTGCGGTTGTCGGTGCTTCAACAAAACCGAAAACTATCGGTTCTGAAATCATGCAAAGATTAAGAGATTACAAATTTAATGGAAATATTTATCCTGTTAACCCTAAAGGCGGAGAAATCGAAGGCTTTAAAGCTTACACATCTATCGCTGAAATTCCGGGTGAAGTTGATTTGGCAGTAATCGTTGTTAATGCTAAATTTGTACTTGATACAATTGACCAATGCCACGCTAAAGGTATTAAAGGCTTATGTATCATTACAGCAGGCTTTAAAGAAACAGGCAAAGAAGGTGCTGAAGCAGAAAAAGCTTTATTGAATAAAGTTAGAGAATACGGAATGAGATGTGTTGGTCCTAACTGCTTAGGTGTTTTAAACACAAGCCCTGACGTTTCTATGGATGCAACATTTGCTGAAAGCTTACCAATCAGAGGAGATATCGGTTTCGTTTCTCAATCAGGCGCATTGGGCGGCGGTATCTTGAACATTTTGAAAGACTTAAACATCGGTTTTGCACAATTCATTTCTATCGGTAACCAAGCTGACGTTAACGCTGAAACAGCTCTTGAATACTGGGAAAATGATGATGATGTAAAACAAATTTTGTTATATATGGAATCTATCCAAAATCCTGCTAACTTCCGTAAATTAGCATCAAGAATTACTAAAAAGAAACCTATTCTTGCGTTAAAAGCAGGACGTTCTGCAGCAGGTGCATCAGCTGCATCTTCTCACACAGGTTCTTTAGCAGGTGCTGATAAAGCAGCAGCAGCATTATTGAAACAATCAGGCGTAATTAGAGAATTCTCTTTGAAAAACTTGTTTGCTAACGCAAAAGCTTTCTCTAACTGCCCGATTCCAAAAGGCAACAGAGTAGCAATCATTACAAACTCAGGTGGTCCTGGTATTATGGCAACAGACGCTATCTGCGAAAGCGGTATGCAAATGGCTCAAATTTCTGACGCTACAAAAGAAACATTAAGAAGTTTCTTGCCATCAGCTGCATCAGTTAAAAACCCTATCGATATGATTGCATCAGCTCCAATCGAACATTATATGCAAACTTTAGAAACTGTAATTAAAGACGAAAGTGTTGATATGATTATGGTTATCTACTTGCCGTTCTTAGGCTTAAAAGACATTGATGTTGCAAAAGCATTGATGGAAATTAAAGCTAAAAATCCTGAAAAACCAATAGTTGGTGTATTTATGACAACCAGCAGTTTCTTCACAGAAATTTCTAATATGGAAGTTAATATGCCGTTCTATATGTACGCAGAAGAAGCTGCAGAAGCATTCTGCAGACTTGATGAACAACGTAAATGGATGGAAAGACCTGAAGGTAAAATTCCTTGTTACGATGTTGACAGAGAAAAAGTTGAAAGCATTATCAAAGGCTCACTTGCAGAAGGCAGAGCACAGCTTACAACTCTTGAATCAATCGACGTTTTACAAGCATACGGTATCAGAGCTTGTAAATATGGTTTAGCAACTAACGAAGAAGAAGTAGTTTCTTTAGGTAACTCAATCGGTTATCCTGTAGTAATGAAAATGACTTCAAAAACAACATCTCACAAAACCGACGTTGGCGGTGTTATAGTTAACATTAAATCAGAAGAACAATTGAGAAAAGAATACAAAGGTCTTCTTGAAAGATTAGAAGCAAAAGGCTTGTTAGAAGGTCTGGAAGGCGTAATCATTCAGGAAATGGTAAAAGGTTCTCGTGAAATGGTTTGCGGTATCGCAACAGATCCTCAATACGGTCCTATGATGATGTTCGGTTTAGGCGGTGTATTCGTCGAAGTTATGAAAGACGTAACTTTCAGAATTGCTCCTTTAACAGATGTTGATGCTGATGAAATGATTAAATCAGTAAAAGCATATAAATTGTTAGAAGGTGCAAGAGGTACAAAACCGGCACAAATCGACCAAATCCAAGAAACATTGTTGAGATTATCTCAATTAGTTTCTGATTTCAAATTCATCGATGAATTAGATATTAACCCATTGTTAATTTCTGAAACAACAGGTGAAGGCATTGCAGTAGACGGACGTATCAAAGTAAGACTTGAAGAAGCTAAAGAAGCTTTGGGAATGTCTTGCTCTTGCGGATGCACAACTTGCTCTTGCCACTAAGCATAAATAAGTTAAAAGGGGCTTTTTAGCCCCTTTTTTATTTGAAAGGAGTAATATATATATGGTATTACCTATTGATAATAATAAAAGAAACACCGTTGCAGCTGCTAACAATTCTAATATTCAAGCAATTACAACAGGCAATTATACTGGTGACAAAGTTGAATACAGCGGCATTACTCATTATAAATATTCAGACTGCAAAGCTTCAGACTTAGTTACAATTAATGGAATAAGAGTACATAAAGATTGTGCCGAAGCATTCAAGCGTATGCAGGCAGATGCACAAAAAGAAGGTGTAAATCTTAGAATAGTATCAGGTTTCAGATCAACAGAATATCAAAAAACTGTATTTCCGAAAAAATTTAAAAATAAAAAAAATCCCACAGAACATGAATTTGTTTCAAGACTAAAATTTTCTGCTCCCCCGGGTTTTTCCGAACATCATACCGGATATGCAATTGACATAAATTCACTTGAACAAACCTTTGAGGGAACAAAAGCATACAAATGGCTGCAACAACACGCAAAAGATTATGACTTTGAAATCTCATTTCCGCGCAATAACAAGCAAGGTCTAGGATTTGAACCCTGGCACTGGCGATATGTCGGAACAGAAGAAGCCAAAAAAACGTATAAAAAATGAGAAATAATAAAGACAAAAACTGGAGGTATTATATATGTTATTTAGTAAAAAAGCTCAGATTGCCCCCCCCCCGAAGCTTTCATATTAGCAGAAGCGAGCCGATTAACCCAACTGGCATTTACCCTTGCAGAAGTATTAATTACTTTAGGTATTATTGGTGTTATTGCTGCATTAACTATGCCAGCTCTTATTCAAAATCATAGAAAAAATGTCGCGATAACTTCTTTGAAAAAAACATATAGTACTTTTACACAAGCAGTTAAATTATCAGAAGTTGAAAATACAACCTTTGAATTTATTAATCCGTCTGCAGTTGATCACAATGCTGATGCAATGGAAACTTGGTGGAATGAATACTTGAATAAATATTTCAATGGTGTAGAACATATCAAACAAAAGAATTGGTTTATTGTAAAATACAACAACGGCAGCGGAATTGGTATAAAGTCAATACAAAGAGATACTATCAATATGATGGTTATTCACTGCATCAATTTAAACAAATGCCTGAATAACGAATTTCAGCTTAATGCAAGTGCCGGTGCTAAGTCTGATGGAAAAAATTCTTTTGTTTTTATATTTAACGGAAAAAATCTTTATCATACAGCTCGTTCTAATATATCTACAGAAGAACTTATAAGAGGAAGCAATTATAGTTGCAATTCTGATCATGAGCTATTCGGACACCGCTATTGTTCTGCATTAATAATGCATGACAGCTGGCAGATAAAAGATGATTATCCTGTAAGATTTTAATAAATTGACCTTATTTTTTATTGATAATATAATCTGTATATGAATTACATATTCTATTTTTTAATAGTAATTTCAATAATAGCCGGTGCTATGAACGGCAAACTTTCTGATGTTGTCAATTCAATTCTTACAGGGGCTGAACTTTCGGTCAAAATTGCATTTTCACTTATAGGAATTATGGCATTCTGGCTTGGAATGATGAAAATTGCTGAAAAATGTGGTCTTATTTCACTTATTGCCAAAATAATTAAACCAGTTACAAAGAAATTGTTCAACGAAATTCCCGAAGACAGTCCGGCAATAGGCGATATTGCAATGAGTTTTTCCGCAAACGCATTTGGCTTGACAAATGCAGCAACACCTATAGGGATTAAGGCAATGGAAGAACTCCAAAAACAAAATAAAGACAAAACAACAGCATCAAATGCAATGTGTATGTTTTTAGCAATGAATACAGCAGGATTTCAAATTATTCCAGCAACCGTAATCGCTGTTTTAGTCGGTATCGGTTACAAAAATCCCACTGAAATTATAGCGCCAACACTCGTAGTTACATCTATTGCATTTGTAAGCGCAATCACACTTGCAAAATTATTTCAGCGTTTTTGGAGGGATAAGTAATGCATACACTTTCTCTCTGGGCACTGCCTTCAATACTTTTGCTAATTCTTACAATGGGTTTATTCAAAAAAATTCCCCTTTATGAAACTTTCACAGATGGCGCTAAAGAAGGATTTAAAGTTGCGGTAAATATTATCCCGTATCTTGTTGCAATAATCGTTGCAATCTCAATGTTTAGAGCTTCAGGTATAATAGAAATGATTGGAAATGCACTAAACCCTGTGCTTATGCATTTTAATGTTCCAGCAGATACAATTCCTATAATGGTTGTACGCTCCCTTTCAGGTTCAGCAGCCTTGGGAATATTTTCAGATATTGCAAACAATCTTGGTCCCGATGATTATGCAACAAAACTTTCTGCTGTAATGGTTGGCTCTAGTGAAACAACATTCTATGTTTTAGCCGTATATTTTGGCGCTATAGGAATTTCTAAACTAAGATATGCACTGCTTGTAGGTCTTATTGCGGATTTCATAGGGATTGTTTCAGCAATTTGGGTCTGTAATTGGATGTTTTAGTATCAACCCAGCTTTGTGTATAATTATATTCATTATTATGAACAACAGCTTTTAACAAAACAGCGTAACTAATATCTATAAAGTTAATTTTATCAATTCTTTCAACAACAAAATCTTTTGCACCACAGTTATGACAATAATTATTGTCAGGTATTATTTCACCGTTTTTAAGCATGCCTCGTAATTTTACTCCGCAACAGGCACAACGAACAAGATACCATTGATTTTCTATTAGCTCCCCACAATCCGGGCAATAAGCATAATCAACATCAGCTCTAACCTGTGAATGAATACAAGTTTTATTTTTCTTGAATAACTCTAAAATTATCATACCTGATACTTAATAATAAATTTTTAAAAGTCAAAAATAGCCATTTGGCTAATTGCAAAAGTTTTATTTATTACGTTAAATAATAACATAAATCTTTTTCATACTTCCAGCTATTCTTAATTCCAACGGAGCCATAAGGCTCCTTTTTTTTATATTTTATTTCGTTATAACATAAAATTTCTCATTAAAATTTGTTATAAAAAATTTTTTAAAGCTATTAAATAAAAGAAATATTTTTAATCTTAAAATAT
>CATNBA010000027.1 GCA_950096985.1 uncultured Candidatus Melainabacteria bacterium | reverse complement strand
TCATTTCTAAATCTTAAATTTTTAGATTTGACTTTTATGTGAGATTGTTTTTGAAAAATTTGCATCATTTCTTTAACTTCTTTAAATGTAAAATATCCTTCATTAGCAAGATTTATAATGTCATCCCAATATGCTTGAGCGTTTTGTGGATGAAATATTTTATAATATTCTGCCATATCTTTACTTTGTCTTACATTATTGCATCTTTTATGTGCACCTGCCCAGTTTTTAAGTTTATCAAAGCCGCCTTCTGAAAGAGGTTTCATATGTTCAAGCGTTACTGCTGACGGGGCTAGTAAATTATAGGCTATTGTAGAACTAGATGCTTGATCATGTTTTGCAATAAACGCATGAATTGAATTGTCTGATTTAGGTAAAGAATTCGCAAGTTGAAAAAGCTGTGCTTTTACCGTATTATTGTCACAATTTTCAAGAGCTTCGCTTAAATCATATATAAATGATTTGTTGCTAAACTTTGAGGTTGTAGGCAAGCCATATAAACGCTTTTCGTTTTCTTCACAAAGTCTTATTAAATCTTTATTTCCAGTCTGAACTGCTGTTTGTTTTATATTCTGGACTATTAATTCAAGCAGTTTTTTTCTGGAACTTTTCACTTTTCTGCCGAGTTTAAAGTTTCTGTTATCCATGTTAAAACCTATATGGCGTTCAATTCTTTCTGTTGTTTTTCCGTCAATATCCATATTCGGATGTTTAAGCTGTGGCAAAGTAAGTGTTTGATATAATCTTTTCAATTTAAATACGTTTCTGTCATTAGGCATTGTTTTTAAAATATTTTTAATTTTATAAGCAAATTCTTTCGGACTGAATTCGTCAATATAGGGTATTTTTAGCATTCTGCATCTGTTTTTTTCAATAAGTTTAGCTATATTTTGTTGAATATCTTCCGGCAGAACTGATGCAGTTTCGGTAATCTTTTGTAGAATAGGGGTTTGAACTTCTAAAAGTTTTTTATTTGCTTGTATTGACATCATTTTAATAACAGAGCTTAGACTTACATTAGAATTTTTTTTACTAATATTTTCAATTATTGAAAAAACTGCTCTTTCTGTGTCCATAAGACTTTCTTTATGGGGACTGATTACCTCTACAAAGTTACCTACTGGAGAACTGAAAAGTTTTTGTCTTTTCCACAAATTAATCATATCATCATCAAATGACATCGTTTTTTTACAATAAAGACAATGAGTTCTTGCCCAAATCATTAATTTCCTAAATTTTTCATGTGTGTCTATTGTCGGATGTCTTGAAGAAAAGGATACACTGTCGTTCAATACAGGAAACCTGTATTGAGAATAATCATACTGATTATTCTTATAACTGCTCAATGCAGTAAAATAATTATTTATTACAGGAATTATGCGCATATGTTTAGAATACGCGTGATTAAAAATTTTTGCCTTTATGTAAATAAATGGTTACAATCTGCTTATATCTAAATCAATGATACCCTCAGAATGGTAATAAAATATATTTTTAAGATTTTCTATATATTCGCGTTTACATAACCCTTTTTTATATAGCGAAATCAATTTATCAATGTGAATTTGTGTATTTTCCGGCATGTACGGATTTTCTTCTATTTGAACCGTTAAAGGGTAATGATGACGGGAATTGTTGCAGTATGTACATTCAAGAGCAAAATTCAGTGAGTTATTTTCTCCATTCATACATTTGGGTTGAAGGTGCTCAAATGTACCTACAGACGGATGAACAAGATTGAGTGCAATAATTCTTGAACTTTTTCTTGCATTTTTTACAACGAAAGCGCATACCTCATCGCTTGAACGCGGAAGTCTTCTTGATATTTGAATAATTTCTTCTCTAAGTTTTTTGTTTTCGATATTTTTACAGATATTTTTAAGTTTATGAATAAATATGCGGCGAGAAAATGGTTTATGCGGTTCGGGGTCAAATATGATGTCATTGGTTTTTATTATTAATTTTCTTAGTGCACGTGCAGTTTTTTTAGGTAAAATTCGTCTGTAAAAGCTTATTTTATTGAATATTGAACTCTGAATTTTTACCAGTGCAAGTTCATGAACATCTTTTTTCATAAGGAGTAATTCCTGAAGGTTTCTATCAGGATATTTCACTGCAAGATTTTTGAACATGTTAAACACCTGTCTTTCTACAGGGTGCATAATTTTTTCAAACGGTTCCAATAAAGGTATAACATCATTTGCATTTTCGTATAAAATTTTGTTATCAAGAAGATTTGTGTATATATCCGGGTGCAACATTTCCATTCCACAGCAGGGACACGGAAGCTGATAATTAAACAAGTTTTTTAATTCCCGTCTTGTGAGTGGAATTTCTTTGCATTTGAAAGAAATATTTTCAGTTTTTACAATTTTCTTCTCCATCGCCAAGTATATTATTCCCAAAATTTGGGATTATATATTCAAATCAATAAATTTTTCTTTTTCACCTACGCTGGTAATTTTTAACTTGGCAGTATCGGCGGGGTCAAATTGAAAAATGTTTGCAGACGAGAAGAATGCAGGACGTTTTGCTGTGGGATACGGGGTAATATCTATTTTGTTACCCTGTGGAAAGAATTTTTCCAGTAAACATTTTAATTTATCAACAATAGGATTCGGAACTGGTTCTAATCCATCATAAGTATTTCTGCCTCTGATGTTTAAAAAAGCCCTCGGTTGGTAGTTTTTATCGATATGCGGGGCATAAGTTTGCAGTTGTTTTTCTATAGCTGTTAATTGTCCTGCAATGTTTGTAGGTACATAATGGGATAAAATTGACAAAAATCTCTTGTCTTTTAATTTTGTAATAATGTTTACTGCATTGCAGCCAGCCAGAGCATCTGTGTAAATTGTATCTATGCCGTTTGGTGAAATAATTGCCGCCGCACATTGGTTCATATCGCAATGAACAATGTTTTGAGCACCGTCACGAAGCTTACGATTAAGCACCATTTCCGGCATTGAATTTATTGCTGCAATATTATTTTTGGGAATTGCAGACATTTTTGGTAAAACTTTACGAGTTAAATTAAGCACACTACACATACTATTAATAAAACATCTGAATAATAAAAATTGCTTAAATTTTTTTAATTTTATAAAATATATTATTAATTATTACAAATTAACCCAATGCCGGCGGTGGTTGGATATATAACGGTTTAAGTTTGCGCCAGTCGCCGTCAGATAAACTTTTTTCCGCCAAATCGGCAAGGATTTCGCCAAGCGGTAAATTTTCTTTCTGGTATGAAGTTCCACCCAAAATTGGCTGTAATTTGTCGTCTGTTAAAATATTATAGCCTTTAGTTTTGATTTCATCTAAAGGAATCGCTCCTTTAATTTCACCATCAACATACAAATATGCTGAATTCTTTCTTGCATCAAGTGCAACAAGCGGACTTTCTCCTGCACATTGTGCTAAAATCTCAAGTGATGATACTCCGACAGCTTTGCAATTTAACTGCTGTGCCATAACACGCGCAACTGTTACGCACGCACGTATTCCTGTAAAACTTCCAGGCCCGATATTTGTTGCAATTAAGTCTATATCCTGCGGTTTTATACCGTTTTCTGATAATATTTCCTGCAAAGTCGAAATTAAAAATGCTGAATGATATTTATTGTCATGATTTTCAACAATCCGTGATGCTAAAAGTTCACCGTCTTTTTTTAAAACTGCATACATTTTATCTAAACAAGTATCAAATGCTAATGTAATCATTTTTTCAACCCTTCAACAATTTCATCTTTACCACAGGAGATAAATTCGTATACTCTGTAATCTTCATCAGTATAAGTCACATTGATTTTAAGATGATTAAACGGAGCTTCATCCTGATTAAACTCTGCCCATTCAACAAAAGTAACCTGTCTGCCTTCAGAATATTCTCTTAATTCATCATAAATAGTTTTAATACCTTCATTTTCCAGTCTGTATAAATCAAAGTGATATATCGGAATTGAACCTGTATGATATTCGTTTAATATTACAAAACTGGGGCTGGTAACTTTTTCTTTCACATCAAGTGCATCTGCAACGAGTTTTACAAACGCTGTTTTGCCGGCTCCTATTTCACCGTAAAGGTTTATAAAACATCCGTCTTTAATCAGACTTGCAAATTTTTGTGCTAAATTTTTTGTATCATCTAATGTTTTACATATTACTTTCATATACAACTACTCTGTTTCTTCCTGTTTCTTTTGCTTTATAAAGTGCTTTGTCAGCGTTTTCCGTAAAATTATCTTCGCCTTTATATTCACAAACACCTAAGCTTATTGTAACATTAATATATTGTTTGTCGGCAAGTTCAATTCTTTTACTTTCTACCGCGTTACGTAAACGTTCTGCAACCATCTGCGCCTCTTGTATTTTGGTAAATGGCAAAAGTATAACGAATTCTTCACCGCCATAACGTCCTGCAATATCATAATCACGAAGTTGATTTTTGATTTCTCTTGAAACTGTTTTTAAAACCAAATCACCGGCTGCATGACCATAAGTGTCATTAACTTTTTTAAAATAATCAATATCAGTCATTATTGCACAAAGATTTCTGTGCTGACGTTTAGCACTTGAAACTTCCTGTTTGATACGTTCTTCAAGCTGTCTGCGATTATAAAATCCTGTTAGAGCATCAAGTGTCGCGTGTTTTAAAATTTCTGCATATACATTTGCTCTGTTTAATGTTGTTGCGGATTGATTTGAGAGTTGTTCAAGGTATTCAATTTCCTTTTCACTTAAAATATTATCTGTGCTTTTGGTGACAATGCAGCCCAGAAGTTTGTTTTCGCTAATCATAGGGAAAAGCCCGATTTTTTTATCAGGTGTAAGAATATATTCTGATTTGTTATTCAGGCATTTTATGAGTTCGAATATTTTTTCATCTTTGCACGATGTCGGCCATACAAGTTCGTTATTTATAAATATATAAACAAGATGATCTGATACAAATTTATCTATCATTTCTCCAATAATAGGTATTATGTAATTTGTTTCGTATTGAGTTTCAATGATTTTTGCAATATTTTTCATAGAATCGTGAAAATCAATGTTTTTCTGCATTCTTTCGGTTAAAATAATGTTTTGTATTTTTAAAGAAATACAAAAACCGCAAAGTTCAAGAAATTCCAGTAATTTGCTATGAAGTTTTTCGGAAAATTCAAGCATCCCTATAATTTTTTCATTATTATAGAGCGCATAATATGATTTTGTTTTAGATGCAACATATTTTTCGCTGCCAAAGTTTTCAAATATTTCAGTCAGTTCTTTGGACTTTATGAACATCCAACTTTTTGAAAAATCTCTTAATGAATCTGTGGTTTGGTCATATATATATATTGCATTTAGTGGAAAAACTTCTTCAAGAACGCATACAATGCCTTGAGCATTATAAGCGTTATCAAGAAATTTAAATATTTGTTTAAGATTATCTATCATGATTCTAATTTTTGTATTAAATCGTCGGAAATATCAAAGTTTGCGTAAACATTTTGGACGTCGTCGTGTTCTTCCAGTTTATCAAGAAGTTTTAAGATTTGACTCGCAACAGCCTCATCTGTCACTTCGACAGTGTTTTGAGGCAATCTGGAAAGCTCGGATGTTTCAGCTTTAAAACCTTCAGCTTCTAAACCTTCTACAACTGCTTGAAAGTTTTCGGGAGATGTAAGAACTTTATAAGTGTCTTCTTCTTCAACTACATCAAGAGCATCAAGAGTAATTGCAGCCTCAAATAATTTATCAAAATCAACATCATTCGAGAAAGTTAAAACTCCGCGTTGGTCGAACATCCAGCCTACACAGCCTGTAGCTCCCAAGCTGCCATTATATTTTGTAAAATAACTTCTGATATCTCCTGCAGTTCTGTTTCTGTTATCGGTCATAGCCTCAACAACAACAGCAACTCCGCCTGCTGCGTATCCTTCATATATTAATTCTTCATAATTATCGGAAGAACCTGCTCCGGCTCCTTTTTCAATTGCACGTTTTATGTTGTCATTAGGAAGTCCTGCAGCTTTTGCTTTTTCAATTGCTGTTCTTAAACGAAAGTTTCCGGCAGGATCTGGGCCGCCCAATCTTGCAGATACGATTAACTCTCTTGAATATTTTTGGAATACAACAGCGCGTTGTGAGTCCACTTTAGCTTTTTTGTGTTTAATTGTTGACCACTTTGAGTGTCCTGACATTTTTATCTCCTTTTTTTATTTTTATTTTATCACAAAATTAGCTAGCAAAAAATTTTTTGTTCAGATTTAATATAAATATGAGAGTACAATCAATAAGTGCAAATATATATAAATTTAATAATTACAAATATAATGTATCAAATCCCGTAATTTCGGGGGGGGGGCAATATCCCTGCGATACTGTTTCTTTTACTCAAAAACCTTTTCAGCTTACGGCAGATGAAGTCGAGTTTTCATTAAAATTGTCAGCCTGTCTGGATAAACTTGATGATAAATCAATTATTTATATTTGTCATCCTGCTCAAAAGAATAGTGTATGGGTATTGCAAGACAGATTTAAAGACAGTGATTTTGCATGTCAACGGGAAAAAATTAAAGATGTATATGTTTTATTTAATGACAACATTGTTAATACCACTAATATTTTATTAATTGCCAAAGATAGAGATGGACAATTTACAACTGCAGGCTGTGCGAGAAATTTAACTACTTTACATAAATACGAATGGCGCAGAGGTGGTTGTTATTATAAAGACTCATGTCCCGATTATGGAGATATAATAGAATTAGATAGTGGATGTAAAATTCAATTTATTAAAAATACAAAAAACAATAAACGCACTTATGATATAAAGTATCCTATAGAAGCTTTTACCTCTGTAGATAGGTTTGCGAATTTGAAAGGCGGCATAGTACCGGAAAAAGAAAAGGGAGAGCAAGATGGAAGTATAGATAAAGAACTTGCTAATGAAGTTGATGGACTAAAGCGGCAAATTGAAAATCTTAAAAGAGAAAAAGCATTTATTGAAACAATATATGAAAATTTAAAAATATCTAAACAACCTGCTGTAGAACCTCAACAAGCTGATAAAAAAAACGAACCTGCCACAAAAGTAGAAACGAATCAAAAAGAAACTATGTCTCAGGCGATACCGCACAGAACTTTCAAAGATGTTGCAGGTATGGATGATACAATTCAACAGGTTAAAAAACAAATTTTATATCCGATGCTTTATCCTAAAGCATTTCCTGATGTTACAAATTGCGGAACAATTTTTTACGGACCTCCGGGGACAGGAAAAACTTTGCTTGCTCAGGCAATAATTGGCGAGGCTAAAGAACGTAAAGATAAAACTATTAATTTTATAAATATTGACGGTCAATCTCTTGAAGCAAAATGGATTGGGGATACAGAGAAAGCATGGCGAAATGTATTCAAGGAAGCTGTTGAAAAACAGCCTTGCATACTTTTTATTGATGAAATTGATGCTATTCTTTCAAAACGCTCAGGCGGAGAAAGCGGCGGCGAACGTCATCGAAACGGAGTTGTATCGCAGTTTTTAACTATTATAAGCGATATTGAGAAATATAAACATAAAGTTTGGATTATCGGAGCAACCAATCGGCCTGAATTAATTGACGATGCCATAAAAAGGTCAGGACGTATAGGAAATATGATTGAGATTAAAAAACCTGATAAAAGAGGTTGTCTTGATATTTTAAATTATTACCTGAAAGGTAAAAATATCTCTGAAGATTTTGACAGAGCACGATTTGCTCAGGAAATTCATCAGCTCGGTTATACAGGTGCAGATATTGCAAACCTTGTTAATAAGGCGCGTGACAATATGTACGAAAGATTAGGTATCTATGAGCAAATGGATAATAATACATTTGTTGATAGAAAACTCGATGATTTGGAATATATTTTGCAAGACTTTAAAAAAGCTGTTAATCAATAATTACTTTACATTCTGTCTTGATAAACTATAATTGTAATTAAGATAAGAAAAAGGGAAAGAGAATGAGTAAATATTTATTGGAAATAGGATGTGAAGAATTACCTTATAAGTTTATACCGTCTGCAATTACACAATTGCAAAACGGATTTGAAAACTTTTTAAATACTAATAAGGTGCAGTTTGATGACGTAAAAGTTTATGCAACTCCCCGTCGTCTTGCAGTAATTATTTCAGGACTTGAAAAAGAATCTAAAGACGAAGAAAAAATTGTTAAAGGTCCTATAAAAAAAGTCGCATATGATGAAAACGGCAATTTAACTAAAGCTGGCGAAGGTTTTTGCCGCAAAAATAATGTAAGCGCGGATGATTTATTTGTTCAGGATGATTATGTTCACGCAAAAATCGTTATTAAAGGAAAATCTATTGTAGAACTTTTAAAAGAAAATGTTCCTTCAATTATTCTTAAACTTCAAGGCTCTCATTTTATGAGATGGTCAGATAATGAAGAAAAATTCTCTCGTCCAATCAGATGGATTGTTTCAATTTTGGATAGAGATGAAGTTAAAATTAAAATTATTGATAAAGAAAGTTCAAATGTCACACGTGGTCATAGATTTACGCAACAAAATGTTTATATTAATAATCCTGATGATTATATAGAAATTATGCGCAACAGTTGTGTAATTGTTGACCAGGAAGAACGCCGTCAAAGAATTATTGATAAAGCAAAAGAAGAAGCTGCAAAATTAGGGGCTGAACCTTATTATACCGATGATTTACTGGAAGAAGTTACATTTATTACTGAATATCCTGTTCCGGCGGTTTGTGAGTTCAATCCGGATTATTTAAGATTGCCGGAAGAACTTGTTGTAACAGTTATGGCTGTTCACCAAAGATATTTTGCATTATATAAAGACGGCAAACTTATCAACAAATTTATTACTATGACAAACTATCTCGGTGATGAATTTAAAAATATCAAAGAGGGTAATGTCAGAGTAATTAAGGCAAGACTTGATGATGCTGTATTTTTCTTTAATGAAGATACTAAAAAATCTTTAGCTGATTATGTTGAAGATATAAAAGGCATTACATTCCAAAAAGGAATGGGGTCAATGTACGACAAAGCGCAAAGAATGATTAAACTCTCAAAATCTATGATTGGAGATAACGTAACTGTAGAAAAGACTGCATTGCTTGCAAAAGCTGATTTGGCTACAAAACTTGTTTTTGAATTTACCGAACTTCAAGGGTTTATCGGTGCTGATTATGCAAGAGTTTCAGGTGAGAACGAAAATGTTGCCGAAGGTATAAAAGAGCATTATTTCCCTCTTAATGCAGAAGGTGAAACCGCAAAAACTTTAGAAGGTCAAATTGTAGGAATTGCAGATAAAATTGATAATATCTGTGCTGTGTTTGCAGAAGGCAAAAAGCCTACAGGTTCATCTGATCCGTTGGGAGTAAGACGTGCTGCTTTAGGTATTATAAGAACAATTCTTGCCGCTAATTTAGAAATTGATATTGCAAAATTGATTAAATCAGCTCTTGAATTTCTTCCTGCAGGTAACAAAAATGTTGCAGAGGAAATTAATGAGTTTTTCACCCAAAGATTAATCATTTTCTTGTCAGATAAATATTCAAAAAATGTTCTTGAGGCATGTTCGGAAAATGCTTTATCTGATTTAAACGATTATATAAAACGTGTTGATGCTGTTTCAAAACTTAATTGTCCTTCATTATTGGAAAGCGCAAACAGAGTTTTGAGAATGTTGAAGCAAGACAGTGTAAAATCTGTTGATAAATCTTTGTTTAAAGAGCCTGCTGAAAGAGAATTATATGAACAAGTTCTTACTGTAGATGAAAGTGTGTCTTATGATGCTTATATTAAGCAGTTAGAAGTTATTAACCCATCTGTAGAAAAATTCTTTAACGATGTTCTTGTAATGGATAAAGATGATAATGTTAAGGAAAACAGACTTGCTCTCTTAACTATGTTAAAGTCAAAATACAAGTATATTGCTGATTTTAGTAAATTATAAAGAATTGTAAACAATCTATGTAAAAAAGTAAATTATTTTTTTCAGGATACTTTAAAATAGTACAAAGAACATAATTAAAATTGGGAAACAAAACGATGTTTAACAGAATTAAAAATCTTAAAATTGTAAAAGAGTTAAAACAGCAAATCAGCCCAAAATTACGTTGGTTGAATTTTGCAAATCATAATATGGACAAATCGTCACCCGAGTATGTACGATTAATTAGCGGTGTTGACGAATTGAAATCAAGTTCTGACGAACGTAAGCTGGAAGCAATGGTCAGAGAACAGCTCAAATCAGAATTCCCGAATATCGAGAATATGAAATCTTATGAGCTTCTTGTAGATGCGGTTATCCACAATTACAAGAAAAAACAGCTTCAAGCTATGGATGAATAATATTCATCAATATTTATAAACTATAAAAACACCCAATTGAGGGTGTTTTTATTTTTGCTGATTTTTTATTTTTTAAGAGAGGTGAATTATGACAACTACAATTATTGGTGTAAGTTTAGAAAACAGAATTGAATGTTCAGTTGAGTTTCAAAAAATTATAACTGAATTCGGTTGTGAAATCAGTACAAGAATTGGGTTACATCCGTCACATGGCGGGATGTGCTTAAACCGCGGTATTGTACTTTTAGAAGTTAATGGCGAGGCGGAACTGTTAAAAGCCGAACTTTCAAAAAAATGGAATATTCAAACAATGGTTTTCGAATAATAACTTTTGTAAACCTTTTATTTTGTACATAGCAAAAAATATTTTTACGGTGTTTCATGCTAAAGGAACAACGAGAAACATGATAACGCCCGTATACAGTTCACAGTCTAATTTATTAAAAAGAGCAATCGAACCCAAATGGTTGCAACGGACTTCTACAAACTTTAACGGGCAGGAAACGGCAAACAGCTCAAGCATTTTTTATATAAATGATGCGCATGGTAAATCAATTAATATTGAAAGAGCAATTACTGCATCAAATGCGTTTGATAAATTTGTGCCGTCCGGAACTGATGTGTTGAAGCTTTCTTCAGGTGATATTCAGCTTGGTGAGCCAGTACTGGCAAACAGGGTTATGGTTGAAGCTCAAAATATTATGGGTATTATGGCATCAGCTATGGGAAACCATGAATATGACACACCAAATCATATTCAGGAGTTAATTCCTCATATGGGGTATAAAATGCTTGCATGCAACGTTAATATTGACCCTCATAATCCACTTTATAAGAAAATAGAAAAATCATATATTCAGGAAGTTAACGGCAATAAATATGGTATTATAGGTGCAACGCCGGTTGATTTGTTCTCTCGAATTAAATACGGTAAGATTTTTGAAGAACTTAAGATTGATAATATAGATAAAACTATAAAAGATATTCAGACTGAAGCAGATAAGCTAAAAAAACAGGGAGTAAATAAGATTATATTATTATCTCATGTTGGATTTGATTATGACCAGAAGATTGCCAAAGAAACAGATGGTATTGATATAATTCTGGGCGGTCACTCGCATAATCTGTTAATTGGAGCACAGCCGGGTATAAACTTATTTAATTCCAAATCGGGCGAACCTGTCGTTATTACTCAAGCAGGACGCGACGGAAGATATTTTGGTGTTCTGAATGTTGATTGGGATAAAAATGGTGTTATGACCAGAATTCAAAACAATGTAACCAGCACCAGAGGATTTAAACGCAGCCCGATTGTCAGAGATATTTTCGAAAATATTTTGGGCAAACCCAAAACCGTAGGATATATTAATTCAGCTCCACCTCCGCCAATAAATGATTCTGTCGACCCAAGCGGGCATGCAAACTTCTTGTGCGATTGTATGCTTGATGAACTCGGTACTGATATTGCTCTGTTTGGTTCTGCAACTATCAGAGGTTATTTTGAAGCCGGAAAGCTTGATACAAGGTGGCTGGAAGATATTTCACCGTTTAAAAATAAACTTGTTGTAGCTGATTATACTGAAAAAGAAATTGTTGATATGCTGAAAGTTTCTGCAAAATCGTTTGTAAGTACAAATAACAAACCCGGTATAGTTCACGTTGCAGGTTTAAAATATATGATTGGACGCGACGGTAAACTAAGAGCAGCTATTTTTGTTGATAAAAACGGCAACGAAACAAATATAAACATTAATAATCCGCGAACAGATAAAGTATATAAAACAGCATTAACCGATTATTATTGTCAAGGTCATGACGGGTTTACAATGCTAAAAAAATATGATACTGCAAAAAAATATGATTTTGATATCTGTGAATGTATAAAACATTACTTTAAAAAACATTCTCAGCCTGTAAATATTGTCGACGATGGCAGAATTCAAGTAGTTAATTAAAATAATGTTTGTTGGGATTGAATATTTTTATACCCAAGATGTGTATATGCAGATTGGGAAACTTTTCTGCCACGAGGTGTTCTTTGTAATAATCCTGCCTGCAAAAGATACGGTTCACAAACATCCTCAATTGTTCTGGTATCTTCACCTATAGCTGTTGCAATTGTTTCAATCCCGACAGGACCTCCGTTGTATTTATCAATGATAAGTTTTAAAAGATTTCTGTCTGTATTATCTAGTCCAAGTCCATCAATTTTCAATATATCAAGAGCCTGATTTGCAATATCTTCTGTAATTTTTCCATCATGCTTAACAAGTGCGTAATCCGAAACCCTTTTTATCAGCCTGTTGGCAATGCGGGGAGTTCCTCTTGAGCGTCTCGCAATAGCATGTGCGCCTTTTGTGTCAATTTCTATGTTTAAAATTCCGGCAGTGCGTTTTATGACTTGTGCAAGCTCGTTTTCCGTATAAAATTCAAGCCTGTGAATTATGCCAAAACGGTCGCGTAAAGGCCCAGATAAAGCACCTGCTTTTGTTGTTGCACCAATAAGTGTAAATTTTGGCAAAGGAATACGTAATGTTTTTACTGTTTGGGCTTTGCCCGTTGTCATATCAAGTACAAAATCTTCCATTGCAGGATATAAAATTTCTTCTGCAACCTTATTGAGTCTGTGGATTTCGTCGATAAAGAGAATTTCTCCGCCCTTTAGCGACATCAAAATACCTATAATATCCCTGGGACGTTCAAGTGCGGGAGCTGATGTGATTTTAATCTCTGCTCCCATCTGTTCTGCAATAACACCTGCAAGCGTAGTTTTTCCAAGCCCCGGCGGACCGTAAAACAGCAGGTGATCAAGCGGCATTTCACGTTTTTTTGAAGCTTCTATTGTTATTTGCAAAGTTTCTTTCAATGCAGACTGCCCGATGTATGTATCAAACGATTTTGGTCTTATACAGTTTTCAAAGTTTTTGTCAAACTCAATTGTTTCCGCTTTTGTTACGGGATTTTTTTCTGCACGTGTATTTATAAAATCGTTATCGTCTGCAATTATGCTCATAGATGTTCCTCTCTACTATTTTACCATAAATGTTCGTGTCGGGACAAGTGTTATATAATTTTACAAAAATTCTCACTCGTGATATACTTTTCTTATGGAATGTCCAAAATGCGGATTAGAAATTGATGATAAAGCAATGGTTTGCCCAAATTGCAAAAAGGTGCTTAAATTGGCGTGTCCGATTTGCAAAACTATCAATGATTCAAACACTTGTAAAAAGTGTGGGTATGTTATAATTTCTAAATGTCATAATTGCGGTAAAATAAATCAAACTTTTTCAAAAAAATGTAAAAAATGCGGATTTGATACTGAAAAAAGTGTATTAATGAATGAAGCTAATTCGGATGACTATGTTCTTATGACTATAGATTTCCCGAATATGGAGGATATGAAGCGTCTTTTAGGTACCGCAAAACTGTTTAATAAATTTAAAATAAATCTTGATAAAATTATTGCCAATTATGTAAAATCTGCAGGTTTAAGACGTCAGGTCATAGATAAAACTACTGTTATAAGATTTACTAAAGACTATACTTTTAATAGTTCTGTAAATTCTGCTGTTAAAGCTGCAATTGAGCTTTTGAATTTGATAACAGCTATGAACTGTAAGCTGTCAGGAAAGAAAGATGCAACTATACGATGCAATATGTTTATGTTGAAACGTAATGTTGAAGATAATCCGAATGACATTAGTTCTGGTTTTAATATTAATCTTATAAATCAAAACTCTAAGGGTAAAGAAGAAAAAATTTTAAATACATTTCAAGTGCTAATAGATGATAAGGTTAATGATGCAATCAGCAATGAATATAAAGTTTCTCCTTTAAATTCTGTTATGGTTAATGATGAAATGGTTATGATTTCTGAAGTTGATTTGAGAGAATTTGTTAAAGTTGAGTATCCTCAAGAAGATGATGATGAAATTAAAATACCTAATTTTGTTCAAAATATGCTTGTTGAGCAGGATAAACTTGACGGTGAAGCTTTAAAAAGTCTGGATTCAAACGGAGCAGACCCTGATGCTATTTATGATATAGATACAATTAATTTCGAAGAAATTTGTTGTGAGTTTATTCGTACTGAAAATATTGATGTTGTTTTTCATATAATGAATAAATTTCAAACTATTCCAAAAGGAATTGTAGCGATTAAAACGCCTGAAATGTATAAGCCTTATACACTAAAGGTCTTGAACGCCGTTGCAGAAACGGGAAAATTTAATAACATTATTTCATTAACCTGTTATGATGAGATGAAATATGCTCCTTATTCATTCTTTAGAGAATTGGTTTCTGCAATTTTTGAATACACAGTTTCTCAAAAATTGTTTTTCCAGAACGATTTTTCAATGTTTTCAAATGTAGATCCTGATGGATTAATTAGGGATTTGATAACTTTGCATAACAGGGAAACTGAAAATGCGGAAGACACAAGATATGTTTATTTTGATATTTTCTTAACCTTGCTTCAGGTTATTCCTAAAACACTTATTTTTATTGATGATTTTGATAAAATTGATGCAAGTTCTTATGATGTATTGAAATATTTGTTCAGCGCATTTGAACAGCTTGATATTAGTTTTCTTGTTTCATATGACAAATCCTTCTCTCTGCACAAGGATTGCCATTTCTTGCTTAGAAAACCTTATTATACAGAAATCTCATTAAAAGCAACTTCTTTTGAAAAATTAATTGAAGATAATAAAGTTTATTTTAGAAATATTTTGGACAATTTTTATTTTCAGCGTATAGCAAAATATGCTTGCGGCAGTAGTCTGTTTATTGATATTGCAATTCAATATTTGATTGAATCCGGTGTTTATTCTGCTGATGATGATAGTATTGAAATGATTAATCCAAAAACTATTATTATACCTTCAAATCTTGATAAACTGATTGCAAGACGATTAAATCTGTTGCAGGATGATGCTGAAGCAATGAAGTTTCTTGCATCTGTTGTGTTTATAGGTACACGTGTTGATATGGCAACGGTTGGCAGTTTAGGTTATGAAAATTCGGCTGAAATTATAGAGAAATTATCTGATATGGGTTATGTATATGAGTATAATAATTGTTTATATTTCCCTAATTATAACCTTTTAAGACGTAATATGCTTTCTACAATCAGTCCGATTTCTTTAAAAGAAATTGCGCATGAACTGTTTGATAAGGTTTATAACAATGCTGATATGCCAAGCACTGCAGAGGCTTATTTATATTCTCTGCTTGGAGAAAAAGAAAATGAACGTGCAGAATGGGAGCAGCTGGCGCAGGTTAATCTTTCTCTGGGGGATTTCAGTTCTTATGTAAATTGTACAGGTAAAGTAATTGAACTCCTTGATCAGGTTGATGACCCTGAACAGGTTGATAATATTCAACAATATAAAAACTCTTTGTATGAAAATATTTCGGAAAATTTATATGATTATATTCCCGAAAAAACTTCTAAAATAGCAGAGGCAACATTAAAAAATATTGAAAAAACAGGGGATACCGATAAGATTATTCAATTATGTAATAAGATGATTATGGGGGCTCTTTCTGTCGGTGATTATAATCATGCATTGGAGCTTACACATAAGGTTCTTGCATTATTGCCGCCGTCTTCTATAAATCCTGCTGACGAAAACTTCAACCATTATTTCTTTTTAATCTCTTTAATTCATATTCAAATATTGTTTAATATCGGAGCACTGGTTGACTGTTTGGATGTAGGTTATAAAGTCTTGAATGTTGTTAATAATTCGACTATCAGTATATTAAAACCCGATTATTATCCTGAAGAAGATTTTAATACCCTGATAGTGGATTCCGCGGGATTTGTAGCGCTTGCTAATGTGTTGTTAATGACAGGCGGTACTGCTCAATTTTTAAATATTTTGAAACAGGAATTAGATTGTATTCCTAAATCATATGACCTGTTTATTGCTCTGCAGGATTTAATGAAAGGTGTTGATATATCTGTTCAGGTGGACGAAATAGCTTTGAATGACAGATTTGGCGCATTTATCTCTAATTTAATAAAAGCCTTTTGCGGTATTGACGGCGAGTATACAGAAGCTATTTACAGAGCTAAAGTTGCGGCTAAAGATGCACGGCTGCATCAATTAGAATTGTTTGCAGATTTAATGATAGGTTATGCTTATGTACAGGCACAATCTTTTCGTAAAGCTGAATCAATTATTTATAAAATCATAAGAGAAACAAATCAAAACGGTATGACAACACTTCTTTATGCCGCATGGTATGTTATGAGTGAACTTCACCTTAAACAAAATAAGTATGATGTTGCGTTTGGTATAATAAATAATTCATTAATTCAATTAGAAAAAACTAATTCAACAACCGAATATTTGCTAATGTTATTTAAGTACAACATGTTTAAGGTAATGATGTTTAAACAACAATATGAAAAAGCTGAAATTTGTCTTGGGCATGCTCAATACCTTGCACAAAAATACGGTATTAATTTTAATTTTGATATTGATGCAAGCCATTATATTGCAGTAGAAGATGAGAACAATCTGAGTGAAAGTGAGGTAGAGTAATGAAAATTTTATTTGCAGCTGCTGAAGTCGCACCTTTTTCAAAAGCTGGTGGCTTGGCTGATGTTGTTGGAAGTTTGCCAAAATATCTGGAAAAAGATGCTGAAATTGCAGTTTTTACTCCACTCCATGGGCTTATTGATGTTAAAAAATACGGTATAAAAGAGCTTGAAAATTCTGAAATGTGGTTAACATTCGGCGGAATGGGACATAAATTCAGATTGTTTATGTGTAAATTGCCGAATACCAATATTAATGTCTTTTTCGTGCATAACGACTGGTACTTCTCTTGCTTCAATGATGTTTATCCAAGATGGCTTGATCCTAAATATGAACATGAAAGATATATTGCATTCTCGCTTGCGACAATGGAATATGCTAAACTTTTAAATTTCAAAGCTGATGTAATTCATGCAAATGATTGGCATACGGCTATGATACCTGTATATCTGCACAGTAACTACAGATATGATGAATTCTGGCAGAATACAAAGTGTGTGTTTGAAATTCACAATCTTGCATATCAGGGTGTGTGGTTTGAAGATGTTCTAGATTTTGCAAATATGCGAAAAGACATTGTATATAACGAATTTGGAGTGGAACATTACGGCAAAGTTAACTGGATGAAAGGGGCAATTAACTACTCAGATAAGGTTATTGCGGTTTCTCCAAACTATGCAAGAGAAATTCTTACAGATGAGTTTGGCGAAGGTATGGATTATACTCTCAGAATGAATCAGCATAAACTTGTCGGAATATTAAACGGTATTGATTACGATGTGTTCAATCCTAAAAAAGATAAATGCATTGTTAAAAATTATGATGTAAAATCGTTGAAGAATAAAGAAGAAAATAAAAAAGCTCTTTGTGAAAAATTCGGGCTGGAATATAATCCTGAAAGACCTTTATATGCAATGGTATCACGTCTTGTCGGACAAAAGGGTATTGATTTAATCAGGCAGGTTGAAGGTGAAATGAAGAATGTGAATGCAGATTTTGTATTCCTCGGAAGCGGTGATAAAGATTACGAAAATCTTTTAATCTGGCTTTCAAATAATTCATCAAATATTCGTGCATATATCGGTTACAAGGGCGATTTGGCAAATCAGATTTATGCGGGAAGTGATTTTTACCTTATGCCCTCTAAATTTGAACCTTGCGGCTTGAGTCAGCTTATCGCCATGAAATACGGCTCATTGCCAGTAGTGAGAGCTACAGGAGGTTTGGAAGATACCGTTGTAGGGTATCCTCTTGCAGATTCCACAGGTTTCAAATTCTGGGGATATGAGGGCTGGAGTATGATGCAGGCAATTCACTGTGCAAATTCGGTTTATCAGGATAAATATACACTGGAAGCAATGCGCAAAACAGCAATGAATTCAGATTTCTCCTGGAAGAAAAGCTCAAAAGAATATTTGAGTTTATATAAGAGTTTGACATAATTTAAAACGTAGTTCAAAATGAAAGTATGCAAAAATTTGATTACTTAAAATTGCATATTTCGGTTTTGTTAGCAGGTTTTACGGGACTTTTTGCTAAACTTATCTCGTTGAATGAAGTTGTAATTGTATGGTACAGAATGCTTTTTGCCTTTGTATTGTTTGCAGTTATGATTTTGCTAATGCGTAAAAATCTGAAAGATTGTGATGCCCTAAAATATTGTGGACTTGGAGTATTGCTTGCAATACATTTAATGTTTTTTTTCGGCAGTATAAAATATTCTAATGTATCAATAGGTGTTGTTTGTTACTCACTGGTGGGCTTTTTTACAGTATTATTCGAACCGATGATATGCAAGACAAAATTCTCTTTTGTTGAATTATTTTATAGTCTGATTGCGGTATTTGGCATATGGCTTATATTTAATTTTGATGCAAGTTACAGATTTGGAATTATTTTGGGTATTATTTCTGCCGCTTTATTTGCTTTATATACTTTGTTAAATAAGGCTGTAGAAACTGGTAAATCCGCACGATGCATGTTATTTTATGAATTGCTTGGCGGTACGGTTTTTATGTCAATATTCGTTCCCGTATATGCTCATTTTATTGAAATTCCGGCGTTTGTACCTATGGGTATTGAATGGTTATGGATAATTATTCTTGCATTTTTCTGTACTGTTTTGCTCTATCTTCTTCATATAGCAGTTCTAAAGACTATACCAGCTTTTACGGTCAGCTTAACTGGAAACTTGGAGCCAGTTTACGGAATACTTTTTGCTATAATTTTTTTAGGCGAGGCACATGACTTATCAATATCGTTTTATATTGGAATGATATTAATATTTTCATCTGTATTTTTACAATCATTTAGTAAAAATAAAAAGCTCCCTTTGTAAGAGAGCTTTTTTTATATTTAAAAAGAAAGAAATTAATTATGCTTTTGGTTGTTCAACCTTAGGTTGTTCAGCTTGTAACTGTTCCAATTTAGCTAAGGCTGTTGTTGCTGTTTCTTGAACATTTTTGTCTTGATCGTTTTTAGCGATTGTGAATAATGTTGACAAGTCTTGTTTATATGCAGGTTGTTGAATGTAGCTTAAAGCTTCGATAGCAGAAGTTCTAACCATCGGGTTAGGGTTGTTTTTCAGCTGTTCAACGATTGTAACTGCACCAGGTAACTCTGTTAAAGGTACTGTTGAACCTGTAAGTTTAACTACTTCGTCACCGTATAATTTCTGCATAATTGCTGATGTGAACATTGCATAGCTTTTGTTTCTTTCAGCTTGTTCCATCGGAGTGATTTTTGTAGCTGTTTCTTTTTCTGCATCTGAAAGCTGTTCGCCTTTCATCATTTTTTGTCTTGCAGCAACTTGTTCCTGAGTAGGTCCTTCTAATTTACTTGAGTCAGCGTTAATAATTTTGTTTAAAGCATCAACTACTTTTTCGTCAAGTAATTCTGTAGCTTTTTGAGGATCTTCTTTTACCATATTGGCAATTTCTTCCATTGCATTAGCCTGTACTTCATAATCAGGATTTGTTAATTTAGCGATAAAAGAATTTAAGTCAACTTGCGGAGACATAGGCTGAGGAGGTACAACTTCTACGTTGGGAACTTCTGCAGGCTGTTCTGCTGTCGGCTGGGTTACAACAGGTGCAGGTGCATTAATGTTTTGCTGCTGAATTACCTGTTGAGGAGCTGCAGCTTGAACTGCTTCTGCAGCCGGTTGCTGTGGTGTGCAAGCCGGACAAGGCGGACATACTACAGGCTGTTGCGGCATGTAGTAAGGCTGTGTTTGAGCTTGCGGATAATCATATAATTGTGCTTGAGGATAGTTATAAATAGGAGCTGTTGGTTGAGCATATTGAGGTACGTTCGTCGCAACCTGTCCAACACCCGGGGCACTTACTGAAGGGTTGTGTACATCAATCTTTACTGCATTATAGTTTGGCGCAGGTGTTTGTACCGGCATCATTTGGGGTTGCTGCAAGTAAGGATTTACATAATTTGGAGCTTGAATCATTTAATTTCTTCCTTTCAATAAAATATTGTCATATTTTTATTCTACTGTTTAAATATCCCTCAAGATATAAAATTGCTAAAATTTAGAAAAATTTTAATA
>CATNBA010000026.1 GCA_950096985.1 uncultured Candidatus Melainabacteria bacterium | reverse complement strand
AGAAATGAATATTAACAAATGTAAAATTTAATTCATAAAACCTAAAGTTTATAAGTAATAATGTCGATTAATTATCTGTAATAAGGAAAAATTAATATGACAGATGCTTCATTTAACAGACCATATAAACCGTTCGGAATGAATGTAAAAGTCCCTGATCTTGGAGAACGAACACTTAAGCAAGCAGGAGAGACTTTAGGAAATATTGTAAAATCACCGACAGAACCGTTATTTAAATTTTTAGAAGAAAATGAAGAGGTATTCAGCGGAGATTTAACTTACAAGATTAATAAAATGTATGCAGAAAGCTTTACAATAGGGTCTGCAATGCGTATGGAAGATGAAAAAATAAACGGTATGCCGTCTTCATTTGATATGCATTTTTGATAAATCATTCTTCTTTGTCTATACATACAATAGAAAGCCCCCTAAAGGGGCTTTTTTTAGTTTTTTCAACTTGACAAAATGGCACAAATAATAAATAATAATAAAGCATATGGAGGTATTTTTTATGTTTAACTTAATTAGCCGTGAGTGCCCCCCCCCCCAACAGAATGCTTGCGTAGCGAGCAATTTGAACAATATATACAATAGCTGTGTTACGGGTCAAAGGGCAGGCTTTGGATTTACTCTGGCTGAAGTTTTAATTACCCTTGGAATTATAGGGGTTGTTGCAGCTTTGACTATGCCTTCGTTAATTCAGAAACATAAAGAAATGGAAACTGTTACTAAATTAAAAAAAGCATATTCAGCAATATCTCAAGCATATACCACAATATTATTTGAAGATAATATTAATACTGTTCAATATGAATACGACAGCCTGATTATGATGGAAAAATTCAATAAACATCTAAAATTCCAAAAAGTATGCGGTTATGATAGAGGCTGTTTTCCTGATGTTACGTACGAACAAGTTCAGGGTGGTGCTTATGTAAATTGGGAGCGTGATAATAAAGACAGAACTCGCGCGATTATGAATGATGGCACATTAATTATGTTTAACCACAATACAAATTACATTTTTGCACAAATATATGTGGATATTAACGGTTTTAAAGGTCCTAATCAACTTGGTAAAGATTTTTTCTATATTTATCTTACTCCGGATGGGAAAATTACACCTGGGGGAGCTCCAACACTAGACGGGCTGGTCGGTCGTAATGTTTTTAAAGAAAATTGTATAAAAAAGGACGGATACGGATGTGCAGCTTGGGTTATTTATAATGAAAATATGGACTACCTTCATTGCGACGATTTAGATTGGAATACTAAAACTAAATGTAAATAAAATAATTATTAACATTTTATCCTTGTTTGCGGTATAATTATACTGAACATTAGAAGTGTATAACAAAAACGCACCAGAAAAGTGCGAGAAAGGTAAGTATGACAATACCGGAAACAAAAAAATTCACGCTTGAAATCGGCGGTAAAGAAGTCGTAATCGAAACCGGAAAATATGGTCAATCTACTAATGGTTCTGTTACTGTAAGATGCGGTGATACAATGTTATTTGTTCACTGTGTAGTATCAAAAGAACCTCGTGTAGGTATCGACTTTTTCCCATTATTAATTGATTATGAAGAAAGAATGTCTTCAATCGGACGTATCCCGGGAGGTTACAACCGCTCTGAAGGCAAAGCAAGCGACAAGGCTATCCTTGTTTCTCGCTTGATTGACAGACCTATCAGACCTTTGTTCCCTAAAGGTTACAGAAATGATATACAAATTGTAGCTCAATTATTCAGCTACGACCAGCAAAATCAACCGGATACTTTAGCAATGCTCGGCGCATCTACAGCATTGATGCTTTCAGGTGCTCCTTTTGAAGGTCCTATCGGAGCAGTTAGAGTTTCTCGTGACGAAAACGGACAATTAATTGCAAACCCAACACACCAACAGGCTGATAAATCAGACCTCGATATCGTTGTTGCAGGTACACACGACAGCGTTATAATGGTTGAGGCAGGATGTAAATTTGTTACAGAAGATGACATCATGAGTGCTGTTGAATTTGCTCAAGTCGAAATCAGAAAACAATGCGATGCTCAAGTTGAATTTGCTAAAGCTTGCGGCGTAGTCAGAGAAGAATTCGTTAACCCTTACGATACAACTGAAATCAAAAATATTATTCACGAAACAGCTCACGATATGATTTTTGATGCATATCATAATTTTGACAGAGCATATAGACAACAAAAACTTGAAGAAGCTAAAAAACTTGTAAAAGAAAAAATAGACGCATTGCCTGAAGATGATTACAGCAAAAAAATTATGGAAGAAACAGGTATTGACTTTGTTGCTGAAGAATTTAAAAACGCTGAAAAGAAAATTATGCGTACTATGATTTTAGATGAAGGCGTTAGAGCAGACGGAAGAAAACCGCATGATGTAAGACCAATTTGGTGTGAAGTTGGTGTTATTCCAAGAGCTCACGGTTCTGCGGTCTTTACAAGAGGTCAAACTCAAGTATTATCAGTTGCAACTTTAGCCGGTCCTTCTATGAAACAAGAACTTGATGGAGTTGATCCTGAAACAGAAAAAAGATATATGCATAAATATATTTTCCCAGGATTTTCAGTAGGTGAAGTTAAACCTTTAAGAGGACCGGGCAGACGTGAAGTTGGACACGGAGCTTTAGCTGAAAGAGCAAATATTCCTGCACTTCCATCTCAAGAAGAGTTCGGATATGCAATTCGTGTAACTTCAGATGTATTAGAATCTAATGGTTCTACTTCTATGGCATCAACTTGCGGTTCATCAATGGCATTAATGAATGCAGGTGTTCCTGTTAAATGCATGATTGGCGGTGTTGCAATGGGTATGATTACAGAAGAAGGCAAAGAACCTGTTGTATTAACAGACATTCAAGGTATTGAAGACTTTTTGGGCGATATGGACTTTAAAGTTACAGGTAACGATACAGGCATCACAGCTTTACAAATGGATATGAAAGCTAAAGGTATTGCGAATGAAACTTTACGTCGTGCATTAGCACAAGCTAAAGAAGGCAGACTTCATATCTTAAGCAAAATGAGAGAAGCTATTACAGAACCCGGACCAATGTCACCGTTTGCTCCAAGCATCTCTACAATGACTATACCTACAGAAGATATAGGAACAGTAATCGGACCTGGCGGTAAACAAATTCGTGCAATTATTGATGCTTCCGGTGCTGAAATAGACATTCAAGATTCCGGTGTTGTAACTATTACATCGAATGACCAAGAAGGTGCTGAAATAGCTAAAAGAATGATTAAACAGCTTACATTCAAACCAGAACAGGGAATGGTATTGAAAGGAAAAGTTGTAAGAATTATTCCAATCGGCGCTTTTGTTGAACTTGCACCTGGCAAAGACGGTATGGTTCATATTTCACAAGTTTGCAATGAACGTATTGAAACTATAGAACCACATCTTCAAATCGGTCAGGAAGTAATTGTCAAAGTTATCAAAATTGACGACAAAGGCAGAGTAAACCTAACAATTAAAGGTGTTTCTGACGAAGAAAAAGCTTCTGTTCAATAGTCAATAGAACAACAGAAAAAAATAAAAAAGGATTGGTTTTAAAACCAATCCTTTTTTGCATCTAAAAACCTATTGATTCCTGATATATTTTAGGAGTATGATATATAGAAATGTAAAAAAATATTTTGCAATTCTGATAAAATTATTTAACATTTTTGTGCTAAAGTAATACAAGAGGAAATTATGTTAGACGTTATAACAATTGGCAGCGCAACAATGGACGTATTCGTAGAGAGTGACGATGCAAACATTGTTTCTGTTTATACTAAAAATAAAAAATCTGAATTTATGAGCTATCCTTACGGAGCAAAAGTTGAAATCGAGGATTTCAGCTCACAGGTTGGCGGCGGTGGTGTAAACACAGCCTGCAATTTTGCAAATTTAGGATTCAATACCGGTGTAATCTTTAAAATTGGAGATGATATTTATTCAGAAGGTATATTGGAAAGCTTTAATGGCAGAAATATAGATTTATCAAACATAATTCAAGATTCTAAAATCAGTACCGGTTTTTCTATTATTTTAGTTAGCTTTCAAGGTGACAGAACTGTACTCGCACATCGCGGAGCTAATGCAAAAATAAAAAAATCAGACATTAATTTTGATGCAATAAAATCAGCAAAACTGCTTTATATTGCTCCGTTGAACGGTGATAGCACAAAAGTTTTAGATGAAATTGTCAACTTTGCCAAAGCTAATGATGTAAAAGTATGTTTCAATGCCGGTTCTTCAAGTCTTAAAAAGGGATTTAATTATCTGAAAAAAATACTTGAAAATGCAAATATAGTTGTATTAAATAAAGAAGAAGCTGTCATGGCAACTCAAATTCAGATAAGACCTGATACAAAAGATGAAAAGTTTTCACAAGAATTTATCCATCCGGATTTGAAAGAAATTTTCAAAAAATTAAAAGTAAGAGACTATCAAATAATAATCATAACTGACGGCGGACATGGAGCATATGCATACGACGGTAATGATTTTTACTATTGCCCGGTATTTGACGGACCAGTTACCTCAACTCTTGGAGCAGGGGATGCTTTTGCATCAACACTGTGCGCTTCTCTGTGGAAAAACGGTCCGGATATTGGTAAAGCATTAATGTACGCATCCGTTAATTCAGCAGGTGTTGTATCTGAATTCGGCGCAACTCAAGGGCTTATGACATTTAATCAAATAGAAGAAAAGTTAAAAGAAAATCCAAATTATACATATAAAAAAGGCTCTTAAAAGAGCCTTTTTTATTTTTCATAAGTTTTTATCAATTCATAGTCCCAAACTAAAGTACCAATAGTTAGAAAATACATTAAAAAAATTGATAAAATAAAATTAGTAAGTTTCAAAATAACGGTCTGCTGCGAAGATATTAACATCCCAATAGAATTTAATTCACCATGATACATCAAAATTATTATCAATCCGAAAACAAAAACTATCATAAATATTAAAAAATATGTTACTGCATAAGCAAGTATAATCATCCATAAGCGTTTAAAAATAAGAGTAAAATATTCTTTAATACCAAATTTTTCAAATAACATTCCTGCATCATTATCCAAAAAATTATACGAAAATCCTGCCTGCAACATCGTTAATGGTACTGTTAAACATATTTCAACAAAAAAAGCGGCATTACTATACTCCGGGAAAAAAAGTACTACAATTGCAAATGGTAATGAAAATAAGAAAACAGGAAATAATGTTTTGCTAAAAACAATTTTCAAAGAACGCATATCCATTTCGGGAATATGTCTTTCATGTAAAAATAATGTTTCATAACCGATAATAAACCAGGTAAACAGACTCCATAAAACAAGAAATACACTTTTTTGAATAATTGAAACTTCTGCAAGAGATAATTTTTCAAGAGCTATATAAGTATTAAACAGTCCAATAATCCCACAAATTGAAAATAAAGCCAATTGTCTTGAAAAAGTCTTTTCTCCTTTATAAAGTATTTTTAATGCATCAATCATTCCCCTGCTCCTTTTTTATAACCGGTCTTATTTTTTCAATATAAGTTTTTATAAGAGAGTATGGAAAAGCAAAATACCAGCTTATTATCAGAAAATATCCGATACCTGCATACATTAACAAATCAAATGTATAATAATCACCTGCGATATGACCGAATTTATCAAAATCAAAATAGCCTGCTGCAACATAAATCATTAAATATACAGCTATAAATAAACCGTTAAATAGTAAAAATACCAACAGATTTTTATAAGTTTCTTTAGCTGAAACATTTATAAATGTTAGCAATAATTTTATATTCAGTAGACCTTTTGTTTGAAAATCTTCAGCATAAGCGAGGAAAACATAATATACAAATACTGAAACAATTACGACACCAATCATCATAATAATAGGCACAACCCAACTATGTAAAAATACAAAAGAGATTAATGCCGCTAACAAAATTATTCCCGCATACATTCCCCATACAATATTTAAACCTATCAATCCAGGCAAAGCTTTCCAATTAATCTCATTAAATGATGGCAAAGGAAAGTCGGAAAGAATTGCATTATGTAAAAACTGGATACTATAAATCCCTAGCAAAAAATTAAATATCAAATCAAAAGGATTTTGCCTGAACGTATCCGGTCTGCCCATTGCAATATCGCATAAATTAGATAACACAGACCACACAAGTGCAATTAGAAACATCCATAAATGTATGGTTTTATTTTCATAAACTTTTTTATAACTATCAATTAATCCTGCCATATTTTCTCCTTTATCGAGTTAATTATAGCAGTTTTTTCACTAATTGCAAGAATATATTTTTTTAGTAAAATTGTTATATGGATATTGAATTAAAACAGCATTATAACGCTTTAAAAACCAGATTTGAAAAAATAAATAACTTTGATATAGATGCTTTGCAAAAAGAACTTTCATCACTTGAAGAACAAATGCAGACTCCTGAAATATGGGGGGATCAAAAAAAAGCCTCTCAACTTGGTTCACAAATAAGAGATATAAAAGATAACCTTGAATTTTTGACAAAATGGCAGGGAATATTGGATGACACATCAATTGCTCTTGAAATTCAGGATGAAGATTTACTATCAGAGTGCGCAGAAAATCTTAATTTAATGGAAACTGCATTGGATAAATTTGAAATAAAACAGATGCTGTCCGGAGAATATGACGAAGCCGATGCAATTTTAACAATAAATGCAGGTGCAGGCGGAACAGATGCGCAAGACTGGGCAAGCTTACTATTGAGAATGTACACCCGCTGGGTTGAAAGCAAAGGGTGGAAATTTGAACTTTTAGACAAACTTGACGGAGATGAAGCAGGCATTAAATCCGCAACAATAAAAATTATGGGCAAATTTGCTTTCGGTTACGCAAAAGCCGAAAAAGGCGTACACAGATTAGTCAGAATTTCTCCATTCAACGCAAACGGCAAACGCCAAACAAGTTTTGCATCAGTAGAAGTTTCACCGATTATTGAGGATTTTGAAAAAACAATCATAATTCCGCCCGACGAACTTGAAATTGACACAATGCGCTCAGGCGGTGCAGGCGGTCAAAACGTTAATAAAGTAGAAACAGCAGTCAGAATTTTACATAAACCGACAGGAATTGTCGTTAAATGCCAGCAAGAGCGTTCACAATTACAAAACAAAGAAAACGCAATGCAAATATTAGCGTCAAAACTTCTTGCAATCCGGCAGGAAGAACATGAGAAAAAACTTGCAGAACTAAAAGGCGAAAATGTCGATATAAACTTTGGTTCACAAATCCGCTCTTACGTATTCCACCCTTATAAAATGGTTAAAGACCACCGCACAAGTTACGAAGTCGGTAATGTCGACAGCGTTATGGACGGTGATTTAGACGGATTTATAGAAGCGTATTTAAAAAACTTAAAATAAATAGCAATTTAGAGTGTAAAAAATACTTTATATATGAGTAGGTATGTCAATTAACAGTGTAAATTTATCTGCTCATAACAGAAAAATACAGCATCATAAAAAAACTGAGGACGACTTAAATCCAGTCGAACAAACTCTGCTAAACAGTGTTGCTCCCGTAAGACGGCTGAGCGGACTGCCTGATATGGTAAAACAAGGTGACGGAATTGCAGCAGCAGGACTTGCTGCGCTTACAGTCGTAAGTTTGCCTGAAGATTGCAGAGATGTTAGAGATGCGTGCAAGCATTCGTCTTGCTTGCTAAGAAGAAAAAAATTTGCTGCTCCATATGATTTTGGCAAGTATCAGCATGATTTTTCGTTTTTTAGAGGCACACTACTTCATGAAGTTATGAAAAGACTAAAGTCAGAAAGAGGTAAACAATTAATTGACAAAATTTACCGTGCAGATAAAACCATTTATCATACAAAATTTGGCACCTTAATTAAAAAATGTTTGGAAATAGAAGACGGTAGACTTATTAATTCAAAAATTAAAAATCTATATGGTAAAGAAATACCGGTTCAGGAAATGATTATAAAAAAAGATTTTCTGGGACTAAAAGATTTAACAGGACGCGCAATGAAGCGAACAAGCGTTTTGGGTGTTGCATTTATGGGAGCCTTGGAATTACCTAAACTTATTAAATCAATACACAAAGACGACAATGGCAAATCATTCGGTATTCAAGGCGCAAAATCAGCATTAAACGTACTTGGGCTTACAATCGGAATGGGATATCTCGGAGCACTTGGCGGTAAAAAATTCGGAGCATTAGGCTCATTACTTGGCATGGGATTAGGTGTACTCACAGGAGTTTCAGGCGCAAAATGGCTTCAAAATAAACTATTTAAAGATTAATCCCGTGTAAATCTGTACCGCCTGTTTTTATCAGATTGTATTTGTCCGCAATTTTTTCAACACCTTCCGGATGTGAAAAACGTATATATTTCCGCCATCTGGGATACGGATAATATACTTCAATACCGTCAAGCCCATATGATACAAGTTTTTTAACAAACCTGTCAAGATTGAGTGCCCAACAACAAGCTGGATGAGCAAGAACTGCAATACCGCCCGCATTATGAATTGCCTTTATCAGTTTTTTAATATCACGTTTTGCAAAAAACCTGATAATATCAAGTTCTGTTTCTTTTTTGCTTTTAGCACAAAATGCTTGTAATTCTTTGTTATTAATATCAATTTCGTATGCAAGCAAGTGCATGAAAACATATCCGCACCATACATCAAATTCAACAGCAGGGATTAGAATTTCATCCTGAATTACTTTATGGGCTTCCAACGTGTTGTGGTCACATATCGCAATCTTTTTGTAACCCATTTCTTTCGCCTGTTTTACAATATAATGAGCATCCGCCTCACCGTCTGAAAAAGTTGTGTGAATATGCAAATTAACTTTGTTATTTATATAATCTTCTCTTGTGAAATTTCTCATATTTGTTATAAGATAATTATATGGCAAACAAACGAGTTCTTACAATATTTTTTGAAGGTTTAAAAATTTACGCTCTCAATATTCACAAGTTTCTGCTTTATATGGCTTTTCCTGTTTTAGGGCAATTAGTCGGACTGTTTTTGATTTTTGGAATGACTTATTGGTTTACCCAAAACTATCAGGATTTAGCTCTTAAATACCCTGCATTAAAAGAAATGTCTACAATGCTTATTGCAAGCATAATACTTGTCATTCCTGGACTTCTCATTTTTGTAAAAGCATTCTGGGATTATCTTGTTTCGTACGGGGCTTTAAACTCTATGACCGAAGGTTATTTAAATACAGGAAAAGTATATGATTTCAGAGCTCACAATGACGTCGTTTTAAAGAAAACTTTTTCCTTTATCGGGTTATGGTTTCTATTCGGATTATTCACATTTCTTGCAATAATCCCTGTATTCTGGATTTTAGGATTTATATTCTTTATTTATTTCATACTTATTTTTCAGGTATTTACTTTCGAAAATGGTCTTTCACCTGTCGGATATTTCAGAAGAAGTTTTGAAATAATAAAAGGGAAATTTGCAAGAACATTTGCCCTAATGGCAATACTAGGTGTTTTTACATACATTCTTCTTGCATCGGGCTTATCTGTAGTGTTTGATTATTTAAACCTGACAAACATATTATCAAAAGCATTTGAGGCATGGGCATTTACCCTTCCTTTAGAACTTGTAGAACAGTTTGGAATTACACCATCTTCAGTTGCTGCAAATTTAGTGAAAGAACTGGTTTTATTTATAGCTATAGGTTTTACTCTGCCTTTAAGAAGTATTTGCTGGACGTTATGGTATAACAATTTTGTTAGTCCCGTAGAAAAGCCTAAAAAAATAGTAAAAAAAGCAAAAAAAACTTCTAAAACAAAAAAACTTCCCGAAAACTTTAAAATTGAAAAAAGAGGAATAGATCCTGAAATAATCAGACGTGCAAGGCTGGAGGACGACGAATATTAATGTTTCTATGCAAAAACTGCAAATCTGTTGATAAGTTTGAATTAATGTTCTCACCTGATTATACGGGCGAAAAAAACTTTTTGCAGGAATATAACAAAGACGGCGATATTGAAATCACTGTTGACGGCTACAAATTTATTCCTGATTTGCAATTTATGAATGAACATGCAGTGTGCAGATACTGCGGACAAATTTATATGTGGGATTATGAGGGTAAAAAGATATGAGAAACGGAAGACTAAACAACGAAACTCGTGAAATTAAATTCACAAAAGATTTTACAAAACATGCCTTAGGGTCTGTTCTGGTAGAATTTGGAGATACAAGAGTAATCACAACAGCATCTGTTGAGATTGGAAAACCCAAATGGATGGATAAAGATGAAAAACGCGGCTGGGTAACGGCAGAATATTCACTTTTACCATCAGCTCCGAATACAAGATGCCAGAGAGAAAGAACAAAAATTTCAGGCAGAACACAAGAAATTCAACGACTTATAGGCAGAAGTTTAAGAGCGTGCGTGGATTTAGAAAAAATGCCAGATTTGACAATTACTATTGATGCCGATGTAATTCAGGCAGACGGCGGAACACGTACCGCAAGCATTTGCGGAGGTTTTCTGGCATTAAAAATAGCGGTTGAAAAACTTATAGTTGATGGAAAACTGGAAGAAAGTCCGATAATTGAACCGATTGGCGCAATATCGGCAGGCATAGTTGATGGCGAAGTAAGATTGGATTTGGACTATATTGAAGACTCTAATGCTCAGGTTGACAGCAATATTGTACTTACCAAAAGC
This sequence comes from uncultured Candidatus Melainabacteria bacterium, assembly GCA_950096985.1. GTDB lineage: Bacteria > Cyanobacteriota > Vampirovibrionia > Gastranaerophilales > Gastranaerophilaceae > Stercorousia. The sequence continues at coordinate 9,848 of CATNBA010000026.1, read as the reverse complement.
GGTAAAATCATTGAGTTTCAGACAACAGCCGAAGGTGAACCCTACGAGCAGGAACAAATGCTACAAATCTTTAACACTGCAAAACAAGGTATTGACAAAATTATAGAAATGTATGATAAAATTTAGAAAAAAGAAAGGGGTCAAAAATGAAAAAGTTATTAGTTTTAACATTAGTTATGGTTATGGCAAGTATAACAGCAGTACAAGCTGCTAATACAACATACTCTACGCCTTTAGCCGATAAAATTTCAGCAAAAGAAAAACAATTACAGCAGCAGCAAAAAGCTCGCCAAGAAGCAAGAGCAAAACAACAGGCTGATTGGCAAAAACAGCAAAAGGCAAGACAAGAAGCACAAGCTAAACAAAAAGCTGACTTCCAAAAGAAAATCGAGGCAGATAAAAAAGCGAGAGAAGATGCCTCAAAAGCAAGACAACAAAAATATGAACAAAAGAAAAAACAATGGAACGATTTAATTAACAATTAGGAGCTTGCGCTCCCCCGCCACATTGGTTTTTGAATAAATTTAAAAAGGTGCTGTAACAGTACCTTTTTTTTCATGATAAAATAAATTTATGCAGACACTAACCGAAACTTATACAGGCTCAAAAATTGTTACAGAAACCCTCAAACAGCTTGGGATTGATGCAATATTCGGCTACCCGGGTGGCATTGTCTTGGGGGTTTATGATGAACTGGCAAAACAATCAGATATAAAGCACTATCTTGTACGCCATGAGCAGTCGGCAGTTCACGCTGCAGAAGGTTATGCAAGAGTTTCAGGCAAATGTGGAGCTGTAATAGTAACTTCTGGTCCGGGAGCAACAAATACCGTTACAGGTATTGCAAACGCTTATCTTGACGGTTTTCCGCTTTTGGTTATTACAGGTCAGGTATCTTCCGAACTTCTTCATCAGGATGCTTTTCAGGAAGTTGATATTATTGATATGACAAAATCCTGTACCAAACAAAATTTTCAGGTAACATCAGTAAAAGATTTACAAAAAACATTAACAGAGGCTTATAATACCGCAATGACAGGTAAAAAAGGTCCAGTTGTAGTTGATATTACAAAAAATGTTTTTTCTGAAACCGCAAATTTTCAAGAAAATATTTTAATAAAAGATAACCAACCTGTAATTCCTGATGTATCGTTGGCAATGCAGGCATTATTTAAAGCAGAACGACCTGTAATTATTGCAGGGGGAGGAGCAATTGATGCCGCTAATGAAGTTATTCAATTTTCCAAATCATTTAATATTCCTGTTGTTTCGACAATGATGGGACTTGGAGTTTATCCTGCCAATGGCGAAAATTACCTTGGGATGGTGGGAATTTTCGGACACGCAAATAAAATTGTAAGAGAAAGTGATTTAATTATTGCCGTAGGAACAAGGTTTAATGACCGAATTAAAAGTTGTCTCGGAGATTTGACAGGAAAGCTTATACATATTGATATTAACAGAGTTATACCTTGTTCAATCGGACTTATCGGTGATGCAAAGGAAATTTTATCCAAAATGATTTCATATAAATGTGAAGTTAAAAATTACAGTGAATGGATAAATTATGCAAAAACTTTATTGTCTGGAAATTACAAAAAGCGTTCGGACAGAATGCACTCGTTTGAAGTTCTGGAACAAATCAACGAATGTATAAACGACACAATTATTACAACCGAAGTCGGACAACATCAGGTTTGGGCATCAAGATGTTTAAAATTTAACAAACCGAGAAAATTTATCACATCAGGCGGACTTGGTACTATGGGGTTTGGTTTCCCTGCTGCAATAGGAGCAGGCATTGCAAGCGGCGAACCTGTTGTTTGTATTGCAGGCGACGGCTCGTTTCAAATGAGTTTACAAGAAATTGCAACCTGCATAGATTACAAACTGCCTATAAAAATATTTATCTTAAACAACGGATACCTTGGAATGGTAAGGCAATTTCAGGAAAAAATGTGTGAACAAAGATATTTTGCCACAAAAATTTCTAACCCTGATTTTGTCAAACTTGCTGAAAGTTACGGGGCATTTGGTTTGAGAGTAGAAAAGCCACAAGATATTAAATCAGCAGTCGAAAAAGCAATGAATTATGAAGGCACTGCAATAATTGATTTTATTATTGAGCCGGAAGAATTATTATAACAGCTTTTAATCCATTTGAGAATAAACTTTTTTGATTTCCAGAATATCTTGCCACATAAGCCATTTAGGACTACCTTTTTCGCGGCTGTCATTTCTTAGCAAGTATGACGGATGAAAAATCGGCATCATTTTAGAATTGTTTGGTCCTGCAAACCATTTTCCGCGAATTTTCGTAATCCCCTGATTTGTATCAAGCATAGATTGTACGGCAACACGTCCGCAAAGAAGGATTATTCGTGGCTTTAAAATTTCAATTTGTGCATCGAGATATTCTCTACATGCTGCTTTTTCCTCAGGTAACGGGTCGCGGTTGTCAGGCGGTCTGCATTTTAGAGTATTGCAGATATAGACATCCTTTTGCCGTGACAAACCGACAGATGCAAAAATTCTGTCCAAAAGTTGACCGGCTTTGCCGACAAACGGTTCACCTTTCTGATCTTCATAATATCCGGGAGCTTCTCCTATAAGCATAAGTTTGTGATTAGGAATACCGCCTGAAAAAACTGTATTTGTGCGCGTTTTACCCAGCGGACATTTTTGGCACGCAAGACATTTCCCGCGAACATTTTCAAGTTGTTCAATTTCAGTTTCTGTTGCCTGCATATTTATACCTCGGGTACAACCAGCGAAACAACTGCATTATCAATATTTAAATACTTGCGAATTGTGTTTTCCAAATCTTCAATTGAGATTTCATTCAAGTCTTTCAAATAATCCTCAACAAGTTTCAAATCCTCGCAGACTGTCATATAATATCCGATATTTTCACCGATTTCAGATACAGTTTCAGCTGCAAAGGCAAAACGCGACTTGATTTTCTTTTTAGCTTTTGCTAATTCATCACTCGTAATTCTGTTATCAAGCAAATCGCTAACTTCTTTTTTAATAAGTTCTAACGCAATATCTTTTTTCTCAGGCTTGAAATTAGCTTGGATAAAGAAGTTATTACCGTCTTTGAATTGATAATGCTCTGCATTTGCCATATTAAAAATCGGCTCGGGCTGTTTTTCAATTAAATTCTGATACAACCTTGAGCTTGTGCTTTCGCCTAAAATAATACTTATTATATCAAGCTCGATATTTTCTTTAAGTTCACTTGCTTTTGGTCCAAGCCAGCCAACCATTAAATATGAAGTATTAATTTTTGAAGTATTTTCAACAGTAATCGTTTCTTCTGTAGCTTTATCAATCTCATTAATACGCTTTTGAGCATTCGGGCGTCCTTTAAAATCAAACTCCTGCTCAACTTTCGCTAAAATTTCCTGTTTATCAAAATCGCCGACAATAATTGTTGTCATATTTTCTGGCGAATAAAAGGTATTGTAGTAATTCATAATATCGTCGCGTGTAACACGTGAAATTATTTCGGGAGTACCGATTACATCACGTCTGTACGGATGTTTTTTATACATATTATGATTGCACGCATTATAAACCTTTGTCCAATTCTGATCTTTACGCATCCTTATCTCCTCGATTACAACATGACGTTCGCGTTTGTCGGAAACTTCAGGATTATTCAAATCAAACGGCGCACCGATTTCTTCTTCGGGCAAGATGGGATCAAGCATCATATCTGCGTGAAGTTCTATTGCTAAATTCAAATCTATACAATTTTCACCCTTTGGCAAAGTTACATAATAAAAAGTATAATCTTTCCATGTTGCGGCATTAACTATTGCGCCTTTTGCCTCAAGAATTCTGTCAAATTCACCCGCTTTATGTTTATGAGTTCCTTTAAACATCAAGTGTTCCAAAAAATGTGAAATCCCGTTATTATTATCATCTTCATTAATAGAACCTGTTTTAACCCAAGTACTTACATTGACCAAATCGCCTTCTTTATGTGCAAGAACGATTTTATGACCGTTTTCTCTTTCATAAATTTCTACATCTTCTGTCAAGTACGGATATTTAACTAAACTCTTCTTCATTGTTTTTTCCTTTTTTCTATATTATACAATAAAAATTTTTAGGTTATAATAAACATATGAATATAATTAATCGTTTAAAGGGTAAAGTAGTGGTTTCTGTTCAAGCAATGCCGTCTGAACCGTTGTATTTGGAAAAATGCATGGTCGCTATGATGAAATCCGTTATAAAAGGCGGTGCAGGAGCATTAAGAGTTGCAGGAGCAAGAGATGTAAGAAATGCAAAACATTTATTTGACGTTCCGGTAATCGGGCTGACAAAACCTGATGTAATTCCTAAAAACTGGCAGGAAATAGTTTATATTACACCTACAATAAAAGAAGTTATTGAACTTGTTGAAGCCGGAGCTGATATTGTTGCTTTTGACGGTACAATGAGACCTCGTCCGCAAGGCGAAAAACTTGAAGACCTAATTAAATATATAAAAATTAATAAACGTGTTTCTATGGCAGATATTTCAACACTTGAAGAGGCTCAAAATGCCGAAAAGCTTGGGGCGGATATCTTATCAACAACACTTTCGGGCTACACTCAATTTTCGCAAAATCGCGGAGACGGTCCCGATTTTGAATTATTAAAAGAGTTAGTTCAAAACACAAATCTTCCCGTGGTTTTAGAGGGCAGAATATGGGAACCTGAAGAAGTTACAAAAGCTTTTGAACTTGGTGCTCATTGTGTTGTAATAGGGTCTGCAATTACACGTCCGCAATTGATTACAAAACGATTTATTCAAAGAGGTTAATTAATGAAAAAAGCGTTAGCAATAGATGTCGGCGGAACAAAGATTTATTCCGCAATAATAAACGAAAACGGTGAAATTGTTTCAGAAATTGAAAAACATCACACACCTAAAACTTTTGATGAAATAAAATCACTTTTTGAAGATATAATCAAACGTCATGAAGATGAAGTTGAGATAACCGCTTTTGCCACATGCGGTGCTGTAAACAACACTAACGACGGAATTTTGGGTTCGACAGGAAATATCGCAAAAGAATACCCGACAATGAATTTTAAAAGTTTGAGTAAAAAGCCTGTCTTTGTTGAAAACGATGCAAACGCGGCAGCCTGGGCAGAACATATAATAGGCTCATCAAAAGGAATGCCATACTCTGTTATGCTTACACTCGGAACAGGTGTCGGCGGCGGCATTATTCTCGATAACAAACTCTACAAAGGTAAAAATGGTGCGGCAGGTGAAATGCACTTTAAAATGCGTACAGACAAACACCGCCAATGCACTTGCGGCAGCTTTGACTGTTTTGAAGCATACGCATCAGGTACAGGATTAAAAAAAACAGCAGAAGAAATTTCAGGCAACTCAGATATTACAACTTATGATGTTATAGGAAACAAAGATTGTCATATGATGAAAAAAATCCTTGAAACTTGGCAAAATGATATTTTAGAAGGAATTATCGGACTTGCAAATATTTTCGATCCTGATGTAGTAGTTCTTTCAGGCTCAATGGCTGAATTTGTGGATATAAATTACCTCGAAAACCGGGCAAACAAAGAAATTGTTACAACTCCTTTTAAAGTCGTTAAAGCATCTGCAGGCAATTATTCGGGAATGATTGGGGCAGCGCTTTTAGCATTGGGAGTAAAATAGTGGGAAAAGCAAAAAAAAGAATTATTTATAGAGGGAAAAATGAACAATTTACTAATATGTCACGTACAGATGCCATTTTAGATGTCGTAAAAATGCTTAATGAAGGCAATAAAGAGGCATATTCATTAATTACTCTGTTTGGAATGACTGCCGAAGAAGTTCTGGAAGCTGGCGCAAGTTACGAAGTTGTAAAAGGAATGGAAAATATTCTGAAATGATTTGGTTTTGGCTTAAAAATTCCCGCATTTTTTCACTGCCGATGGCTATTTTGTCGTGGCTTGTAATTTTTGTTTATGCGTTTAAAAACGGCGGTAATATCATAAACGGTCTAGTTTCGCTTGTCGGAATATCTTTTGCACAGCTTGCAACAAACCTGTTTGATGACTATATGGATTATAAAAATTTGCCTCCAAACTCACAACAGGCAAAATGTTCATATATAAAAGAAGGCAAAGCAACATTAAAAGATGTGTTACAAGTTGTAATTGCTTATTTAAGCATTTCAACTTTGACAGGAATATTTTTATTTTTCAGATGCGGCCTGCCCGTAATCGGACTTGCTGTAATAGGCGGGATTATTACACTTTTGTATTCAAAAATGTCACAAAGAGGATTAAGTGAACTTGCCGTCGGGATTACTTTTGGTCCACTGCTTTTTGAGGGTGTTTATTTTGTAATGACAGGGAATTTTTCACTTGATGTATTTATTATGTCACTTGCCGTTGTTATGTTTACCATTGGTTTGATGTACACACATACCGTACTTGATTATGAGGGCGATATGTGCTCACATAAAAAAACTCTTGTTTGTCGATTAGGAAGTAAAGCAAAAGCGATAAACGGGGTATTTTTTGTATACGGGCTAGGATATTTATTTACTCTAATTCTTGCTTACTCAATGAACAACTATGATATCTTTGCGACATTTGTACTTATTCCGCTTGTTTTTAATCTGAGAAACTCATTAAAAAGTTTTATGTGCGGAGAAGATGAAAAAGAGTTTTATTTCAGACTTTTAAAAGCCAGAAACTTAATGGTATATTATTCGGTGATTTTAACCTGTTGTTTTATTGCACAATAAAAAAGAGGCTCTAAAGCCTCTTATTAATGGAGTTTAAATGTATAAATTAAAAGTCTTAGTTACCTACAAGGCGTAATGCCTCTTGCAAAAGTTCTTTTTGAGAAGATATCAATTTGTTTGACACTTCCATTTGAAGTTTTGCCATTTGATAGTATGAAATGTTTCCTTTGAAATCCGCATTGGACATTTCCAAAAGTCCGGAACGAATTTCACCTACACCGATTAACGGTTTCCCTGACTCTTCAGTTTCCAAGAACTGTCCGCCTTTAAACTCATATAAAGCCGCAGCATTATGGAAATTTCTTGTTGTTACACGATATAAAGGCACGGTACGTTTGCCGCCGTCAGCTTTACCGTAAATTGTGCCATCGCCTTTTATTTCATAATCATCGTATTTACCTAAAAATTTACCGTTATTTGGGTCAATCCACAATTTAATATTTGTTGTCGGTATATCCATAGCACCGCCTTTTGCGGCAGTTTCCTGATAAAGATCGGCTGAAATTGATTTTGTACCCTGCATAATTTCACCTTTATCGTTCAGAATATAACCTTGAACAGTATTACCGTTTCTGTCCCGATAAACACCTTCTTTATCAAAAGTAAATTCACCCAATCTTGTATAAATACTTTTACCTTCTGAATTTTTTACAAGGAAAAAGCCCTTACCTTCAAGGTATAAATTTTCTTTAGAAGTACCTGGAGTTGATTTACCCTGATCTATTTTTTTAGCATAATCATCAGCAATAGCACCGCCAAGGAAAGTTTTGAAATTTACCTGCTGCTCCCTGAAACCCGGGGTGTAGACATTTGTCATGTTATGTGCAATAACATCCATCCAGTTTACTGTTGATTTTTGTGTATTTAGTGCCGTAATAAACGAATCATTCATTGTCGTTCTCCTTCTTACGTCTTTGTTGTTTTTGTTCGCGGGAATTACTGTAGCTTAATTCAGAATATGATAAATTTTCTTCGTCAAATCTCTGTTTTAAACTTGCAATATTATTTTTTAAATACTGCTCAACAGCCTTATCTCCAGGGATAAAGTTTGCCATCAAACTTCCATCCTTATTTACTTTTATAATGACAGAAACATCTTTGTCAAAATCTATTCTGAACGGTTGGTTAGTTTTCAAAGATTCTGCCAATTTTTCCATCAAAACAGATGATGCCTGAACTGATTTTGCAGTTTGCACGTTTGTATTTTCAGAAATTTGTGCTGCAATATCTTTCATAGACATATCTGTATTTTGAACAAGGTTAGCAAAGAAATTTGCATCGCTGTCAGACATATTAATTACATCATAATCAACCGTAGAAGCTGAATTTACGGTTGATATCAAATCTTTTGTATTTAATAAATTCTGAATATTTTGAAAAAGAAGCGATTGACTTTCATTGTGGTATTTAAAATCAGTAAAATTTAATGAACCAGAAAGCATTTCTTGAGAAATTAAATCATTAAGCTGCTTATCATCAGTTTTAACTTCGGCATTTTCAAGCTTATCATTAGAATTATTATTTTCACTTTTTTCAGGATTTTTTTTATCCTCAGACTTAGAAACAGTCTTCATTTCTTCATCAAAAGACTTTTCAGAACTTTTTGTACTGTCAGCTTTGCTTTGGGTTACATCACTTGTACTTGCCGAACTGCTTGATGCTGATGCGCTTGATGTGCTTACATTCATCATTTTAAATACCTCTGTCTAATTCTTCCAGCTGCTGCAGGATTGCCTCTTCTTCCTCGGCTTTTTCCTGACTTTGCCTGAAAAATCTTGTTACACCGAGTTCTGAATATTTTTTCAGTTCTGCGGCTTTTTCTTCTGCAATATAGGCTTCTTTGTTCTTTTCTTTATGCTTTTCAAGAACTTTTACACCCTGCTCGAGTTTTACAAGCTTTACCTTTTCTTCATCAAGTATTCTTTGTTTTTCTTTACGAATTTCTTCAAGCTGCTCTGCTTTTTCCCACAGATGCACAAGATATTTGTCATAAGCCTCATACATCATAGGATCAGCCTGTCGCATATTCAATTTTGTTGTTCTGATTTCTTCTTCATTCTTTCGAATATTTTCTTCTGCTTCAAAGACTGCCTGTTGAGCCTTTTGAACAACCAGAAGCTGTTCTTCTTTTTTACGAATTCTGAATTCCAGAACTTTTTGTAACCTGTATCTGAAAGGCATTTTTATATCACTCGTTTTGTATTATGACTTATATTTAGAGTGTTATAAACATCTATATGTATGATATTAATTATTTTTTAAAGAAAGTCAATCTAAAATGGTAACTCCTGTTTGCGCACCTCGACTTACATTTGAACGATGATAGCCGTGATTTGTCCTGTAATCTACACTTTGTCCGCTACCCATCATAGCACGTTCTGCCTCAAAATAATCCATATATGCAGGATCCATTGCCGGTGTAAATCCGGTTGGAGTACCAACAAACTGATTTCTGAAATTGCCTAAAAGCATACTTTTCCAATTGCTGCCCATTGTGCCTGTAAAAACAGGCGGGCGATATTGATTATCATAGGCTGAATGCGGTGCATAACCTTCTGCATTATATGCCTTATAATTTTTAACAGCACTTTTTAATACAACAAATCTTTCCTCTAAAGTTCCGTTCTGCATAGCTCCAAAAACTTTTTGTTCAAGTCTTTCTATACGATTTTTTACTAAATCATATTCAAAAGTTTGGTTAAAAATATGCTTTTCCATATTTTCCAATCCTGAAAATTGAGCTGCAACAAGTTTTTCATCATTACTCATACTACGTCTTACACCCTGCTTAAAAATAACAGGCTGCTGATTATAGTAAAAATTATGGGGATAATTATTATAATTATTATATCTATGGTTATAATATCTGCGCGGGTTATTGTAATAAACTCCGTTATATCTGGCAGGATAGCTGTTATAATAACGATTATACGGATTATAGTTATAATTTCTAAAAACTTTTGCTTCAGCACATTGTGCAAATAAACCTGCAACAAATAACAATAAAAATATTTTCTTCATAGTAAACCTCAACACTTGAAAGATTAAAATAACAATATAAAATTATCATTACTCTAA
>CATNBA010000025.1 GCA_950096985.1 uncultured Candidatus Melainabacteria bacterium | reverse complement strand
AATAATTTTTTACAGAATTTTTTTATATAAGAGTAAGAGATAAGAGAGAGAAAAAGAAAATGGCATCAACTTTATTATTTTCAAATACTGTAACAAATACATACAAACAAACTTCAGAGGCAGTTAATTCAGTAGATTTAAATCAAAAACATGTAATAAAAAAGACATTAGTGGATATGATGAAACAATCATTCTTTCACGGAGCAAGCAGGTTTGGAACTAATTTTATTGCTTAATCGTTAGAAAATCATAGGAAATTAAAGGAAAATATTTAGGATAGGAATTATATTTGAAAAGACCGATATAAAATCGGTCTTTTTTTTTTAGAAATGTTCTTGGATAGTTTGTTGAGTTTCGTCTTTGTTTTGTTTGTCTGCATCAAAGAAAACTTTCATAGTTTTTTCTTCTCTAAGTTTGCTTTGAGCATCAGCACCAAGGTTTGAAAAATCAACGTTTAAATAAGCCCAAACACCTGCAGCAACTACAAGTAAAATAATAATCCATTTCATAATTAAATACCTCACTTTTTTCCACATGCTAAATATACATATTTTATAACAATAATAAATCAAATTAATGATTGATTTTTACTGAATTCTTATAGGTCGGGAAAAAGTCGGGAAAAATGAAAAAGTTGCTATAATTCAGTCATAAATTTAAGCAATAAAAAAAGACCGAAATGCTTATCCGGTCTTTGTTTTAAATGGCGGGAACGACGAGGCTCGAACTCGCGACCTCATGCGTGACAGGCATGCGCTCTAACCAAACTGAGCTACGCTCCCATAACTGGTTACTTCTTTATTATATATGCTAAATTTTTTTTTGCAAGAGTTTTATTTAATTTAATTGTAAAATTTAGTAAAGTGGTTTGTTGGAACGCATCCAGCTAAATCCGTTTGTACAAATACGTCTATTAGGTGCGCATACAACCCCGTCCTTGATGTATAAAGGTTTATGGCCATTGGTTTTTATTCGATGATTACCTACTATACAACTTTTTTTATTACGAGAACATATAACTCCTGTGGCATTAAGCTGTGTGTCATCATTAATATCTGAAGCAAAACAAAACATAGAAAATGATGTAGATATAAGCAATCCTAATAATATAAATTTATATTTCATATATTCATTATATGATATTTTCTAGAAAAAGCAATATACGTATGTTGGGATGGGTATAAAAGTTTATAATATAAAAAAAGAAGCCTTAAGGCTTCTTTTTTTAGTTATATAATGGTGCAAGTTTTGCTGATTGCTGGGGAATTACACCCTCCTCTATTGATTGATATACTCTGTAATCGATTACAGGGAAACAATTATCAATGCTTTCAATTTCTGATAATCCATTTTCATCAATATAACCATTATCTATCATGTCTGCTATTTTTTCAAATCTTTCGACATGTTCTCTAAATCTGTCTGTTGCATAATCTTTAGCCTGCCATGTAGTAATTAGGAACGGCCAATCTGAACTTTGCAATAACAGATTTTCTCTGGCAAGTTGATTTAAAGCTCTGTGCAATAATTTGTCTTCAGGTATTTCTGAATATTTATCAGCAATTGCACTCATTCGTTTTTCACAAGCATGGATTATAGGCCACATCCATTCTGTTAAATGATTATTCCATACATAGAAATGACCGCCTTGTCCCCAAGAACTTTCTGGTATTTGAATAGCTTCTTTAGGTGCATGGGTATGAACATATTCGCCTGCTGTCATTCTTTCAACTTCCGGCAGATATGCGTTGAATTTTTTAATAACCTGTTTAATAAATTCAACACCTTCAAACCACCAGTGACCGAATAATTCAGTATCAAATGATACCATTACCAAGCCTTCTTTACCTGTAGCTTTCTTATAATCATTAAGCATGTGGTAAATTAAAGTTGTATAGTGATCAGAGTTTTCATTAATTTTATTTAATGCTAAAACAGGATCATAAAGCATTTTATCGCCTAAGTCTGTTTTTGATGAAGTTATTCTCCAATAGTGCATACCAGAATTCGCATCTTTTCTATGAAATTCTCTAAAGCAACCGTCGCCAGGATATCCATCCGCAGCTGACCAAACCTGATATCCTGCTCTTTCGTTTCTTCCCATAACTGCAACTTGGGCATCAGGCAGCCAATAAGCTGAATATGTGTCATATCCTGTAGCAGGACGTTCGGGTAACGGTATATATTCAATGTTTCCGTAAATTCCTATTACACGTCTGTTTCCTATTGAATTTCCTCCTTCAATTACATGTGATTCTGTGAAGAAGTATTCAATGTCGTTATTTTGAAGAGTTACTTCAATTGCGGGACGCCAGTGTTTTTGTCCGTCTTTACCTACATATTCATAACCTTGTCTGTATGCACATTCAGGCAGCCAGCATCCGCATGCTTTTTTGCCAAATAATCTTTTAGTTGTATCCGAACCAACTTTAAATTGAGCATTCAAGTTTGCATCAGTAGCAAGCAACGGTGAAAATCCGTGAGTTGCTCCGGATGTTGTGATTTCAATACATCCAAGATCTTGATATTTCCTGAATGCAGCAATTAAGTCCATTCCATATTTATTTATGAAACAATCTTTGATGTTTGTAAACCAATCAAAGTAATATTTAGCAAGATATTTCAAATGTTGTGAGTGAGGAACTTTTTCGTCAGGATATCTTTCTAAATCTTTAGAAACTTTTGCAATTCTGGAATCTAAATATTCGACAAAACCGTGTTTCAGGTGTTCATCATTTAATTGTTCAGCCAAAATCGGGGTAATACCAACTGTTAGTTTAGCCTTAATACCTTCATCATAAAGTTCTGAAATTGCATTAAGCAACGGAATGTATGTTTCTGCCATACATTCATAAAGGTTTTCTTCCCCGAAAGGCCACATACCGGCTTTTCTATAGTAAGGAAGGTGGCTATGTAACATAAATACGAATTGTCCTACTGACATTTGTGCCTCCATATCTTATTTTAAACAGAATTATTATATAACTATAATTCTTTCTTATATATTATTTATACCACAAGCGGGTAAAAAATATAATCCTTGAGAACTAGTTCTGGCGAATACTGTTACAAAAGTTAAAGGTTTAAAATAAATCAGGTGAAAACTATTGCAATTTCTAATTTTTTGTATAGAATATAGTTACTCACATCCTCAAATGTGTTCGAAGTCATTAATCGGACGTAAGAGTAAAGAAAGGCAAAAAAATGGCAAATATTAAATCTGCTAAAAAAAGAGTATTAATCGCTGAAAGAAACAGAGTTAGAAACGTAGCGTTCAAAACATCTATTAAAACTGCGGTTAAGAAAGTATTAGAACTTGCTAAAGCTGAAGATAAAGATGCATTAAACTCAGCACTTTCAAGAGCATACCAATTATGTGATAAAGCTGTTTCAAAAGGTGTATTGCATAAAAATACAGCAGCAAGAAAAAAATCAAGATTGACTATTGCTGTAAATAAATTACAAGCTAAATAGTTAATTTGTCTTTGATTGAGTTAAAGTCCTCATTTTTTGAGGACTTTTTTAATATGAATTAATATTATGTAAAGATTGTAGTAATAAAATATTTTCTGAGTATAATTATCTAATTAGAAGGGAAAATTTATGCAGATAAAAAATATTGATTTTAATATAGACTTAGCTCAAAGTTTTGGCTTTTACAAAAATAATTCTGAGTTTGATTTATTGGATTATGCAAGCTCTGTTAATATTTCATGCGGTTTCCATGCTGGCGACCCGTTGACAATAAGAAATGCCTTATTAAGAGCTAAAGAAAAAAATGTTGTAGTCGGAGCACATATCGGGTTTGACGATATTCAAGGATTTGGTTACCGTGAAATGGAGTTGTCAGATGATGAAATTGAGGCTCTTGTTGTTTATCAGGTAGGTGCTTTGATGTCATTTGCCAAAACTTTTAATATGGAAATTGAGCACGTGAGACCTCATGGTGCTATGTATAAAAAATGTGCAGAAGATTTTTCTTTTGCATGCTCTGTTGCTAAAGCCATACAAAAATGTTCAAAATGGCTTGTGTATTACGGCGCAACAGGTGAAATTACCGAAAAAACAGGTGAACTTATTAATATTCCGGTAGCACAGGAAGTTTGTCTTGAGAAAATGTATAATGTTGACGGTACGGTAAACACCGTAGCGCGTGACAATGAAAATACGGAAATGGAAATTCAAAGATTAAAACAATTGATTGCAACTTCTCAGGTTTCAAATATTGAGGGCGGTAAGACTGTTGTAACTGCTGATACAATTCACTTTACAAACAGACTGTCTAATTCTTTGGAATTGATTAAACAGGCAAGAGAAATAATCACTCCTGTTCCCGTAAATTATAAAAATGCATGTTTATCCGGATGGGTTGAATAATGAGTAAAATAGCAATGAAAGATTTTAGAAAAAATATGAAAATGCCCCAGGAAGCTAAATGGCTTATGCCGGGACTTCAAGTAAAAAGATGGTTTGCGCTTATATTTTTAGGTGCGGTAATGATGACACTGGGTGTTCTCATTTTGTTTGATATAAAACCAATATTTTATACAATGGAATTTATCCGCAAAATTGCAATGAATCTTTCTACAGAATGGATTGCGTTTGCCATTGTAATGTTTGGGGCAGGTATTTTCTTCAAAGGCTGGCAAAAAACAAACCTTTCAATAATTGACGGAAGTGATAATCAATCATTATTGGAAAATCTTTATAGAAGAAGAAAATTAAACAGAGGACCAAAAGTTGTTGCAGTTGGCGGCGGTACAGGGCTTTCAATGTTATTAAAAGGTATCAAGCATATAACAAATAATATTACGGCTGTTGTAACTGTTGGTGATGATGGCGGTAGTTCCGGCAGATTACGCGAAGAAATGGGTGTTTTGCCACCTGGTGATATTAGAAATTGTATTGCGGCACTTGCAGATGATGAAGATTTGGTTACAAAATTATTTCAGTATCGTTTTAAAACTGGTGAAGGACTTGAAGGGCACAGTTTTGGCAACTTATTCTTAACGGCTTTGTGTTCAATCACAGGCGATATGGTGCGTGCGGTTAAGGAAAGCTCAAATGTATTGTCAATCCGCGGACGTGTTCTACCGTCAACACTTGATGATATGAAACTCGGTGCAGAAATGGAAGATGGCAGAATTATTCATGGCGAATCAAATATTCCTGAGGCTCATGGCAGGATTAAAAGATTATTTACCGAACCTAAAAATTGCAGAGCACTTGATGATGTTGTTAATGCAATCCGTGATGCAGAATTAATTATTTTAGGACCGGGTAGTTTATATACCAGCGTTATTCCGAATCTTTTAATTAAGGAAATTTCACATGAAATTGCCAAATCAAATGCTAAAAAGATTTATGTTTGCAATATAATGACACAACCCGGGGAAACAGACGGTTATTGTGTTTCTGATCATGTAAACGCATTGATGGCTCATGCAGGCAGCAGAAATATTATAGATACAGTGCTTGTTAATGACTTTTTGCCCTCTAATTTGGCAAAAAAATATCAAATGTCAGGGTCATATCCTGTTAAGCTGGATTTTGAAAATCTGAAAAAACTGGGTGTAAAATTGTTCTCAAGAAAACTTATTGAAGACAGTAAAGAAGGTCTTGTCAGACATAGTTCTAACCGTGTTGCACGAGCTATATACTACTGGTACAGAAAAGAACATAAAGCAGATAGAAGATTTTTCCATAAAGAAGTTGAAAAACAGGAATGTTGTAATGGTTAAAAAAGTTACTGTAAGCACGCTGCAAAAAAGTAAAGACAATGGCGAAAAATTTTCCGTACTGACGGCTTATGACTACTCAACTGCAAAATATCTGGATGAAGCAGGTATAGACGTAATTTTAATCGGTGATAGTCTTGCAATGGTGGCATTAGGATACGAAACAACTCATTCCGTAGGAGTTGAAGAAATGACAATATTTACGCGTGCCGTGGCAAAAGGTGTGGAACGTGCATTTGTAATCACTGATATGCCTTTTTTGAGTTATCATACGGACATTGCAGTTGCCGTTAAAAATTGCGGCGAAATGATAAAATGCGGTGCAAATGCTGTTAAAATTGAAGGTTTTGGCGATTATATCGTTGAGGTTGTAAAACGACTTACTCAATCGGGAATTCCCGTTGTTTCTCATTTGGGATTTACACCTCAGTTTATAAACACTTTGGGCGGATATAAAATTCAGGGTAAAACTGAAGAAGCAGCACAAGAACTTTTGAAACAGGCAAAAGAACTTCAAAAAGCAGGTGCGTTTGCAATATTGCTTGAAATGGTGCCGCAGGAAACTGCAAAATATATAACAGAAAATTTAGAAATTCCTACAATTTCTTGCGGAGCAGGGAAATATTGCACTGCTCAAGTTCTTGTATCAGACGATGTATTTGGTAAATATTCTGATTTTACTCCAAAATTTGCAAGAACATATGCTGATATGAAATCTTTAATAGTCGATTGTGCAAAGAAATTTGACTACGATGTAAAAAACGGATTATTTCCGTCGGACAGTGAGGTATTTTAATGAAAATAGCAGTTTATCCCGGTAGTTTTGATCCGATAACAAAAGGGCATCTTGATATATTACATACTGCAACAGAAATTTTTGATAAAGTTATTATTGCTGTTGCAAGAAATTCCGAAAAACATGGCTTTTTGCCGGTTGAAGACAGAGTAAAATTGATTCGGGAAAGTGTCAAAGATTTGTCCAATGTTGAAGTCGACTACTTTGAAGGCTTGACTATTAATTATGCAAAAGAAAAAGGTGCTAAAGTTTTAATCAGAGGACTTCGCGCAGTATCGGATTTTGAATATGAAATGCAGTTGTCGCAAGCAAACAGCGCACTTGCAGGCGAAATAAAGACAGTATTTCTTACAACAAAACCTAAATACAACTTTATATCATCAAGTACAATAAAAGAAATTTTTCTTAACAATGGAGATATTTCAAAGTTTGTTCCGGAGCCTGTAAACGATTATTTGCAAAATCGTAACAAATTATTTGACAATTAATTTGCGCTTATGTAGAATGTTATTATTAGAAAGGGATAATTATGCAGCAAAACGGTGTATATGATTTATTAAGAATGCTGGAGATTTCTTTAGAGGAAGGTTTTCCTATTGTTCCGCGCAAGTTTACCGTTGTAAAAACAAAAGAAATTGAAACGTTAATAGATAGAATTTATGCTTCTTTACCGGTTGAGGTTCAGGAAGCAAGAGCGTTTTTAAGACGCAAAGATGAGTATCAGCTCGAGGCTCAACAAAAAGCTGAAAAAATTATTAATGATGCTCAGGCAGAGGCAGACCGCAAACTTTCCGAGGCTGATTTTATAAAAGCACTTGAAAGAGAAGGTATCAGAATTAGAACTCAAGTTCAGCAAGAATGTGAAGAAATTAAGCGAAAAGCTATGGAAGAGGCTGAAAATATTAGAGCTCAGGCAACTGAAGATGCCATGAGAACTAAAGAAGGCGCTGAATTATATGCTGAACAAGTTCTTACAAATCTTGAGAAAAACTTGACACAACAACAACAAATTGTTAAAAATGGTCAGGTTTATATGGAAAAACTTCGTTCAGATTCTTTTGGAAGTTATGATGTTCCAACATCATATTCATCAGAAAGAACACAGCAATTTTCTGATTACAGAATGGATTAGTTTTCCGTAAAGTTTTGTAAAAAAAGACTGCTCTACTGAGTAGTCTTTTTTTTATTTGTTTGCAATTTATTTTGTTTGATTTATTATATAAGTATAAGCCGATAAAAAAGAATGTGAGGAAATCACATTCTTTTTTAAAGAAAAAGTATTTATAATAAAATAAGGAATAAAAAAATGGGTATCAAAGGAAAAAATGACAAAATGGTAGTTCTTGCTTGTGAAGATTGCAAAGAAAGAAACTACACTACTACAAAAAACAAAAAAAATATTAAAGAAAGATTAGAGTTGAGCAAATACTGCCCTACTTGTAAAAAACATACAAATCACAAGGAAACAAAATAAGCAGTTATAGCACTGCTTATTTAAGCGTCCTTAGTTCAGTTGGTAGAACGTCGGTCTCCAAAACCGGATGTCGAGGGTTCGAGTCCTTCAGGGCGCGATTTTAATAAATATAAAGGAAACAAAAAATGATAGGTGCAGAAAATAATACACCGGCATGGTTAGAAAAATCAACTAATTCTGTAAAAACATACTTCAGAGGTGTAAGAACTGAATGGGGTAAAATCAGTTGGCCTGAAAAACGTCAGGTAGTTGCAGAAACAGTTTTTGTTGTTGTAATCGTTTTTGTGTTTACAGTTGCAGTCTATTTAATGGATATAATTTTTAAAGGTTTACTGGGACTTATTAAATAGTTCAAAGAAAAGGTGGCTTATGACTAAAAAAGAAAAATCAATGGAAGAACAGTTGAATGAAGATAAAGCTTTAGAGGCAGCAGAATTAGAGGCTCAAACTCAAGCTGATGTTGAAAAAGAAAAAGCTAAGAAAAGCCAGAAACGCTGGTATATCGTTCATACCTACTCAGGTTACGAGAACAAAGTAAAAGTAAACCTTGAAAAACGTATTGAGTATATGAATATGGCGGATAAAATCTTTAGAATTGAAGTTCCTCAAAAAACAGTTACTCAATTAAAAGGCGGTAAAAAACAAGAACGTGAAGAAAAAATCTTCCCTGGATATGTTCTTGTAGAAATGATTATGGACGAAGACAGCTGGTATGTAGTAAGACATACTTCAGGTGTTACAAAATTTGTAGGTTCTGCAAAACGTCCAATCCCTGCACGCGACAGTGAAATTAAAAAGATTATTAACCGTTCAACTTCAACTTCACAGAAAATTGAACTTGACGTTAAAGCTGGTGATAAAGTCAGAATTACATCTGGACCGTTCGCAGACTTTATTGCTGATATTATCGAAGTTTATCCTGATAAATCAAAACTTCGTGCCAATGTTTCAATCTTCGGACGTGAAACTCCGGTTGAATTAGAATATAAGCAAATCAACAAGCTGTAACCGATATTGTTCGGCAAGGCTACGTGCGTAGCACGAATATAAGCAAATTAACAAATATAGTACATAAACTGTGGAAGGTGCTTTTACTTAGTCGGTAAAAACCCGTTAGTACCACAAAAGGAGAACAAAATGGCTAAAAAAGTAGTAGGAAAAATTAAGCTTCAAATTGAAGCAGGCAAAGCAAACCCGTCACCACCGGTTGGTCCTGCGTTAGGTCAGCACGGTGTTAACATCATGGATTTCTGTAAGCAGTTCAATGCTAAAACAGAATCTCAAGCAGGATATATTATTCCGGTTGTTATTGATGTTTATGAAGATAGAAGTTTTTCATTCATCGTAAAATCACCTCCGGCACCTGTATTAATTAAGAAAGCTTTAAACTTGCCTAAAGGTTCAGCAGTACCTAACAAGGATAAAGTTGGTGAAATTACTCAGGCTCAGCTTGAAGAAATCGCTAAAATTAAAATGAACGACTTAAATGCAACAACTTTAGAATCTGCAGTTAATATGATTAAAGGTTCTTGCAGAGCTATGGGTGTTACAGTTAAAGAAGGTTAGATGGAAGGGGTAAAACCCGTTATTACCACGAAAGGAATTAAAAAAATGTCAAAATTAACTAAGAAACAAAAGAAAATGCAGGAAATGTTGGCTGAATTTGTTCAACCTGCAACTGCAGTTGATTCTATCAAAAAATTAAAAGAAATCTCTAAAGAGCTTTCTAAATTTAACGAAACAGTTGAATGCCACATGAGATTAGGTATTGATGTTCGTCAAGCTGACCAACAAATCAGATCTACAGTTGTATTACCGGCAGGTCTTGGTAAAACTGTAAGAGTTTGTGTTATTGCAAAAGGTGCTAAAGCTACTGAAGCAAAAGAAGCTGGTGCTGATTTTGCAGGAGCTGAAGAAATTATTGATAAAATTTCCGGCGGCTGGTTTGAATTTGATACATTAATTGCTACACCTGATTGTATGGGTATGTTGGGTAAATTAGGTCGTGTATTAGGACCTAAAGGTTTAATGCCTAACCCTAAAACAGGTACAGTAACTATGGATGTTGCTAAAGCAGTTTCAGATGCTAAAGCTGGTAAAGTTGAATACAGAGCTGACAAACAAGGTATGATTCACTGCCCTGTTGGTAAAGCTGAATTTACAGAAGAAGACTTGTTGAAAAACTATGCAACTCTTGCAGATGCTGTTTTGAGATCAAAACCGTCTTCTGCAAAAGGTACATTTGTAAAATCAGTTTACCTTTCAACTACAATGGGACCTGGTATCAAACTTGATCCTAAAAACTTTGCAGCTGAAGTTAAAGAGTTATTAGTTTAATTCTTTTTAATAATACAAAAAACGCTTCCATAAGGAGGCGTTTTTTTGTTGAAAATTATCTCTAAATATGTTAAAATGAATATGCATACAGGAGGATTTATGAATAGTTTTACTAAAAATTGGAATTTCGGGGGGGGGGCACTCCTAGTTTAGCTCCTGCGTTTACTTTGGCAGAAGTGTTAGTAACTCTTGGTATTATTGGAGTTATATCTGCAATGACTTTACCAACGCTTGTTAAAAATCATCAGCGTCAGGTATATGTTACACAGCTTCACAAAGTTGTAAATGAGGTTTCGCAGGCTCTTGAGTTATATATAAATGATAATAATGCAGTTGGTTTACAAGAAACTTCATTAAGAAATAACCCTGCAGGATTAAGAGATTTCGTTCTTAGATATTTTAAAGTCGCAAAAGATTGTGGAACCAGGTATGCACCTTGTTATGCTGATACTATTAAAGAGCTTGATGGTAGTCAAGAATATATGGTAAAAAATAACCAATGTAATATAGTATTTACTTTAGCAAGCGGTGCTGCTATATGTATGGACGTTGCACAAAATCAAGACGGATATTCTTATGAAGATGAGGATGGAAATATTGTAAATGTTGCAGGCGTCAATGCTAAAGAAGTTTTATATATGGAAGTAGACATTAATGGACCTAAAGGGCCAAACCTTATTGGTAGAGATATAATTATGGGTATTGGCGTTTCAAGCGACGGACAGTTATATCCTGAAAATGATGATTCATATTTTGCACAAATTATTAATGCGGGCTGGAAAATGGATTATTAAAACTTGTATTTCAGCTTTATTTTGCATATAATTATTGTATGAAAAGAATTAATTTAAGAGATTTTGAAATAGGCGGGGACAAGCTTACAATTTTGGCTGGTCCCTGTGCTATTGAAAGTATGGAAATTCTTGATGAAACAGCTCAAGGATTAAAAGAAATTACAAAAAAACTTGGTATTAACTTTGTATTTAAGTCTTCTTTTGATAAGGCAAACCGATCTTCTATCACTTCATTTAGAGGACCCGGTATGGAAAAAGGACTTGAAATGCTATCGGTTATTAAGGAAAAATATGACTTGCCTATTGTAACTGATATTCACACTCCCGAGCAAGCCGAGCCTGTTGCAAAAGTTGCGGATATTTTGCAAATACCTGCATTTTTGTGCAGACAAACAGATTTGCTTGTTGCTGCTGCTAAAACAGGTAAAATTGTTAATATTAAAAAAGGACAATTTCTTGCTCCAGAGCAGATGCAGCCGCTCATAAAAAAAGTTGAGGATAGTGGTAATAATAATATCTTATTAACAGATAGAGGTACAAGTTTCGGATACAACAATCTTGTTGTTGATTTTAGAGGTATATCTATTATGCAGAAATTTGGATATCCTGTTGTATTTGATGCCACTCATAGTGTTCAACTGCCTGGTGCGCAAGGAAATTGTTCCGGTGGTGACAGAACTTTTGTTCCAATTCTGGCAAAAGCTGCAATGGCAGTCGGTGCAAATGTTTTATTCTTTGAGATTCATCCCGATCCTGACAGTGCAAAATGCGACGGTCCGAATATGGTTGCGTTGAAGGATGCAGAAGAATTATTCAAAACTTGCAAAGATATTTTTGAGTTGATGAAATAGCTTCAAAAACAAATGGAAAAATTTAAAATTGGTAGTTTTACATGGTGAAAAGATGATAATTAAACAGTTTATCGCAGGACAATTAGAAAATAATATTTATTTTGTTGCTGATGAGGCAACTAAAAAAGCTGTTTTGATTGATGCATCATCTAACATTCCTGAATTAATTGAGTTTGCTAAAGAATATGACGTGGAATATATCCTTTTAACTCATGGTCATTTTGATCATATCATGGGGCTGACTTCGTTAAAGCAGGCTTTAAATGCTCAGGCTGTTATTAACAAAGACGATTTGGTAATTTCGGATAATATAAACGAATTTACTCGTCTTTTCGGACTTCCGGATAATATTCCGCCTACTTATGAAAAATATGTCAAAGATGATGATGTGTTGAAAGTCGGTAATTTGGAAATCAAGGTTATTGCAACCCCAGGGCATACTGAGGGTGGAGTGTGTTACCTGATTGGCAATAAATTATTTTCAGGCGATACTTTGTTTAAAGGCAGTGTTGGCAGAACTGATTTGTTTGGCGGTAACTTTAAAAAACTTTCCGATAGTATTAAAAATAAACTTTTTAAGTTGGATGATAATACTGAAGTATTTCCCGGACATGGTGATATGACAACAATCGGATTTGAGAAAAAATATAACGAATTAATTTGATAAAGGCGAAAAAATGAAAGAACAATTAGAAAAAATATATGAAAACGCATCGCAAGACCTTGAGAAAGTTTCTTCAATTGCTGAACTTGAAGAAATCAGAGGAAAATATTTAAGTCGTAAGGGTGAATTTAATGAGATTAAGAAAAATCTTAAAAATTTGTCTGACGAAGATAAAAGGGTAGTCGGGGCACTTGCCAATGAAATTACTCAAAAGCTTGAATGTGCTTTGAAAGCTAAACATGATGAGTTTTATAAAAAGGAATTAGATGAAAAATTAAAACAGGAAAGAATTGATATAACACTCCCGGGGAAATTTATTCCTCAAGGCAGAGAACATCTTTTGACATCTACCACAAATGAAATTGTATCAATTTTTCAAAGTTTGGGATTTTCTGTTGTTCCTAAAGAACATTCTCCGGAAGTTGAAACCGAATATTATAACTTTGATGCTTTAAATGTGCCAAAAGACCATCCGGCTCGTGATGTTCAGGATACTTTTTATACTGAACTCGGTAGTAATATCGTTTTAAGAAGTCAGACTTCAGGCGCACAAATTCATGCTATGGAGGGTAAAAACCCGCCGATTAGAGTTATTGCACCGGGACGAGTTTACAGAAACGAAAATATTAATGCTCGTAAGAATAATTTCTTTCATCAGATAGAAGGTCTTTATGTTGATAAAGGTGTCACATTTGGTGATTTGAAAGGTGTTTTGAACGAATTTATTAGAATATATTTTGGCGCAAGCAGACCGACAAGATTTAGAAACAGCTTTTTCCCGTTTACAGAACCATCTGCGGAAATTGATGTTCAATGTATAATGTGTGAGGGCAAAGGCTGTAAAATTTGTTCAGGTACAGGCTGGCTTGAAATTTTAGGTGCAGGAATGGTTGACCCTAACGTCTTAAAAGGTGTTGGAATTGACCCTGATGTATATTCGGGATTTGCTTTCGGAATGGGTGTTGAACGCTTAGCAATGCTAAAATATGCTGTTGATGATATCCGATTGTTCTTCAACAATGATGAAAGATTTTTGAAACAATTCTAAAAAAAGACCTCTTATGAGGTCTTTTTTTTATCTGACTACTTTATTCAAACCGTGTGGCTTGTCTACATTTCTGCCCAGTGCTTTTGCAGTTTCCAGCGCAAGAAGTTGTGATATAACAACTATGCAAAAAGATTTCACAATATCACTTTCACAATCAATATTTATATGAAATTTTGGATTAATTTTGTCGTTTGAGCATCCTATAACGCATAAAGGGGGATTATAATCTTCTTCTATTTTATTCAGATTTTTAATTGCAGTATAGCTTAATTCGTTAATTGATATATGGATAAATGCAGGTTTGTTGTTCAAAATCGCAACGTGTCCATGCATAAATTCTCCCAGAATATTTGAATAAACATTTATATAAGAAGTTTCTTTTATTTTTAAAGATGCCTCTTTTGCTATTGCATAAGAAATTCCGTCTGCTGTTATTACTATATTTTTGAATTTTGATAAGAACTTGGCAGTTTCTTTAATGGTCGGTCGAAGTTCATATGTCTTGTTTATAAGTGAAGAAAGTTTCTTAAGCTCATTGATGTATGCAGTTATATCTATACCTTTAAGTGCAGCATATTTTAATACAAGGAGTGTGCCGCAAAGCATTTGTGTTGTTAATGATTTAGTCGCCGCAATACTTTTTTCTTCACCTGCACAGCAGTCAATTTTGAAATCAGATGCTTCCCATATTGTTGACCCTTTTTTATTTGTAATGCAAAGTGTTCTCATACCTAATTCTTTTGCTTTTTTAAGTGCGGAATTAGTGTCTGAAGTTTCGCCTGATTGGGTTATAAAGACATATAATATGTCATTCTCATGGGGCACTGCTGATTTTAAAAGAAATTCACTTGAATATATAGCGCGCGCCTCAATATTTGCAATGTTTCCGAACAAATCTGCAGTATAACGCGCACAATGATAAGACGAACCGCTTGCAACAATTACGACTTTTTGAATATCTGACGGGATATCAAAAAGTATGTAATTATTATCATTTATGTGTGTTTTCAGCAAATTTTCGAGCACTTCAGATTGCTCGAAAATTTCTGTTTCCATGCTTGATTTAGGTTTTGAATTAAACATTATCAAGAAGTTCCTTCATCAAATCATTAACTGCTTTCGGGTTAGCTCTTCCTTTAGTTTCTTTCATTACCTGTCCGACAAAGAAGCCCAGCAATTGAACTTTACCGCCTTTATATTTTTCAACCTGTTCAGGGTTAGCATCAACAACTTTCTGGCAAATTTCCTTAATCGCGCTTTCGTCTGAAATCTGGCTTAAACCTCTATCTTCAACGATTTTAGATGCTTTTGTACCTTCTTTCATCATATCTATAATAATTTGTTTACCGATATTGTTTGAAATTGTATTTTTTTCGATTAATGAAATCAATTCTGCAAGATTTTCAGGTGTTAATTTTGTATCTGTGATTTCAATATGTTCTTCTTTAAGATAAGCTGCAATTTCGCCCATAATAAAGTTTACCGCAATTTTTGCAGATGCACCTGTTTTTAAAACTTCATCAAAGAATAATGCAAGTCCCATTTGCTCAACAATAACTGATGCATCATATTCGCTTAATCCTAAAGACATATAGCGTTCACGTTTTGCCTGAGGAAGTTCGGGCATATTATCTTTAATTTCTTGTACCCATTCTCTTGAAATTTTTAGCGGCATTAAATCGGGTTCAGGGAAATATCTGTAATCGTGAGCATCCTCTTTACCTCTCATTGAACGTGTTTCACGGGAATTGTCATCCCACAATCTTGTTTCTTGAACTACCTGACCGCCATCTTCAACGATTTCGATTTGTCTGTCGATTTCATATTCTATTGCTCTTTGAAGTGCTGAGAAACTGTTTACGTTTTTGATTTCCGCGCGTGTACCGAATTCTTTTGACCCTTTGGGCATAATAGAGATGTTTGCGTCACATCTCATTGAGCCTTCTTCAAGGTTACCGTCGCAAACACCTATGTAGCGGACAATGTTACGCAATTCTTCCATATAATTTCTTGCTTCTTCAGATGAGCGCATATCGGGTTCTGAAACGATTTCCAAAAGCGGTGTTCCTGCGCGGTTAAGGTCAACTAAAGAGTATGAAGACCCTGCAAGTCCGTCTGCACCTGCGTGAACAAGTTTTCCTGCATCTTCTTCAAGGTGTGCACGTGTAATACCAATTCTTTTGCCTTTAACGTCCAAATAACCGTTTACACAAATAGGTTCGTCATATTGAGAAATTTGATAACCTTTCGGTAAATCAGGATAGAAATATTGTTTTCTGTCAAATTTGCATCTTTCAGGAATTTCACAGTTTAATGCAAGACCTGTTAAGATACCCATATTAACAACTTCTTTGTTCAATACAGGCAAAACACCCGGCATACCTAAAGTAATAGGGCTTGTCTGTGAGTTTGGTTCGTGCCCGAATTCACATCCGTCAGGTGCGAAAATTTTTGATTTGGTTTTCAATTGTGCGTGAACTTCCAAACCTATAACTACTTCATATTTATCTCTCAAGTCTTCCATTTTTTTCTCCTTAACTGTGATATTTATGACTTTATTTTATCATAAACATTTGCATCAAATCAAGGAGATTTTTGTGCATTTTTACATTGTGAACGCGTATGTAGTCTACGTTTCTTTCGACTGCAAGTGCATTAAATATTGCGGTATAAGTATCTTCCTGTGTTTCAAGGAACGATTTGCGAGAAACACCGAGCATTACCGGACATCCTAGGCTTTTAAATTCTTCAACGCGTCTGATTATTTCAAAGTTGTTTTCTCTGGTTTTGCCAAAACCGATACCAGGGTCTATAATAATATTTTCAATACCTTTTGAGCGTGCAAATTTGATTTTTTCCTGTAATGCAAGAAAAATTTCTTCTATAACATCATTATATTGCGGGCAATTCTGCATGTTTTCGGGAGTTCCTTTTGAATGCTGAATGATGACAGGGCAATTATATGTCGCGATTACATCTGCCATATTTTTATCATACTCTAATCCTGAAACATCATTTATAATATTTGCCCCGGCTTTTAAGCACTCTCTTGCAACAAGACTTGAGCGCGTATCAATACTTATTGTTGTCTTGTTTTTTGCAAAATCAATAATTGGTATGAGTTTTTGGAGCTGTTCTTCTGCCGAAACGGGAGATGAATACGGTTTTGTGCTTTCTGCCCCGATATCAATTACATCTGCGCCGTCATTTATCATTTTTAAAAGATGCTCTTTAGCTTTTTCAAAGTCGTTATAAAGCCCGCCGTCTGAAAATGAATTATCGGTTATATTTAGAATACCAACAATTTTTGTTTTTACAGGTGCGGTTACTTGTATAAGTTTTTCTCCAAGCAATTTTAATCCGAACGGCTGGAATTTCAGCTTTTCTGCAATTTTTTTAATTTCTGAAACACTTCCGCCTAAGATGCAGTTTGAAGTTTCAGCTTTGCCTGTAATGACTTCTCTGTGTGTCGCGCAATCAGCACCGACTGAAATTGCGGTTTGTTTTAAAATATTTGCCTGGGCAGGAGTTAAATCATAAATTTTTATGTTTTTGTATTCAAATTTTGAAACAGCTTTGTGTGCATATGATTTATCAAAACCGATATAATTAAGTTCGGTTTCAATATCTGCATTTTTAATTTCTCTCAAAACAAAATCTTGCATAGATTTAGTTTAACATAAAAATTAATTATCAAATTTTTCAACAGCATCGGATGTAACTTTTGTAATATCAGATAACCCTGCAATTAGTGTTACGGCTCCAAACCCATAGCCTAATGCTCCTGCGCAACCTCTGAAAATTTTATTTTGTACGAGAGGTTTGACAAATTTCATTTTTTGGATATTTTTCCCCCAGTTGAGGATAGCATCTTTTGCCCATTTTGCGTTTTTACAAACTTTTGCCCAAAGACCCGTAGTTTCTTTTGCAACTGTTTTTGCCGCTTTAGCAGTATTTGTTACAGTGCTCATTCCTTTTGAAACTTTTTCCGCAGAAGAGAACATATCAAAGCCTGATTTAGTAGCTTTTAAACGAGCCGCAGACGTAGTTGCAACAAGAGCTCCGCCGCCTGTTACAACTTTTTTTTCAGCATCTTTTTGTTCTTTAGTACGTCCTGTAAATGTTATATTTGCAGTGTTTAAAGAGATAGACATATTAATCTTCTGCTCCGTCTTTTTCTTTCAATGAATTTACACTTGCTGCAATACCGCCTGATGCTCCCACGGTATTTATGGTAGATTTTTCCCAAGTTTCCTTTTTTACACCGCGGATTTTATTCCAAATATTTTTTATGCCTGTAGAAACGGTTGTATAAGCTTTTTTAATGCCTTTACCTATTGTATTTAAAAATTTTACAACAGGTTTGCCGAATTTTTTTTCACCGAATTTTGTATAAGCATTATTTATTGTATTTGAAATTTTTGTATAGAATTTTGTTTGTAAAAATTTTGTTTTAAGTGATTTTGATGCGTTTATTGTTTTTATTTTTGTATTTATAATTGAATTTTTGAAAGTTTTTACGGCTTTGGTATTTGCCAGTTTATTCAAGCCGCCCAGGGATTTTTTAGTTCCCCAGCCTGTTGCCATACCGCCTAATAAACCCGTTGTTACAACAGCACCGCCTTTTAAAACTTTGTTGATAGGTTCAGGAAGTTTGAACTCATCGTTATCTGTAAGTTCTTCAAATTCACTGTGTCGGGTTTCAAGTTCATCACGCATTGATTGATATGTATCTTCATCTAAATCTGCCAATGTAAGTTGTTCACCTTCAATTTTTTCATTAGCCTTAAATGCAGGATGATAAATGTTTAAAAGTTTAGGCTGTATTGTTAACATATTTTTCTCCACTTTTCCAACTAACCTAACAATCATAAATAAAAAATTTTGCTACCCTAATCATTTTTTTGTAAAAAAATGTTACATTAGCTTATTTATTATCTCATAGTACAAATTATTTGTAAATAAATTTACAAGATTGATGTGAATTTCTGTTAATAAATTCTCTGTCGATTTTGTTCAGGCAGTCGAATTTTTTATTTAACCATTGTGGTGCAATAAGAGTTTTTGAAAAACCGTTTCCGGCAAGACGATGTATGGTTGTTTGCGGAGGGAGGTATTCCAAAAAGTCACAAACTGTTTGTATATATTCATTTTCAGTCATAAAATCGATTTCGCCTGCTTCATACATTTTAGCAAATTTTGTATTTTCAAGCGCGCAAAGCATATGTATTTTTACCCCGTCAACACCTAGTCTTGCAAGTTCTTGTGCTGTCTGCATAATTTCATCATGTGTTTCCCACATCCCAAATATTACGTGAACACAGACGTTTATCCCTGCTTCTTTTGTTTTTTCATAAGCTTTTAAAAAACAATCATAATCGTGTCCGCGGTTAATTTTTTGCAGTGTTTTATTGTGAATTGACTGCAACCCGTATTCAATCCAGGTGTAATAATCGTTTTTGTATCCTGATATCAGTTTCAATTTTTCATTATCAATACAATCAGGACGTGTTCCTATTGAAATTCCTACAATATCAGGATGGTTAAGTGCAGAATTGTATATTTTTTCAAGCTCATTTACGGGTTTATAGGTATTTGAAAAAGCTTGAAAATATGACATAAATTTCTGAGCTTTAAATCTTTCTTTTAATGTTTGAGCACCGATATTAACCTGTTCTTCTATTGAAAGAAGGTTTGAATGTGCTTGGGAAAAACTCCCGCCATCGTCGCAAAAAATGCATCCGCCTGTTGAAATTGTCCCGTCGCGGTTTGGACACGAAAAACCGGCGTCAAGTGTTATTTTGTAAACCTTAACGCCGAATTTGTTTTTCAAATGTGCACTAAATTGATTGTAACGTTTATCCATTAATCATTCTTATCTTCATCATAAATCGGATATACGTAATGTTCTCCGCAGTTCGGACATACAACTTCCTGTTGTTTGCCGTCTTCAAGTTTTGCAACTTCAAATAAAGTTTTGCATCCTGATTGTACACATCTTATAGCCCAGCTTGGTCTTATTAATCTTGCCATAATATTATCTCCCTTTCCTACTAAAAATATTTTATCATTTTGCTGGATTTTATGCAAGTGATTAATTTATTATTTTGATAAACGAGGTTAAAATATCACCGAAAGGTGAATTTTATGAAAAAAACATTTATATTTTTATCAATATTTATAATCGGATTAATTGCATTTTTTGATGCAAAAGAAAGATTTCAACAGCTTGACGAAATTTCTGCAAACACTCCTTCCCAGGTTGAGATGAAACAAATGATTAATAGACCTGATGGACAACTAAATAAAGATAATATTCAAAAGCAAAATAATGTGCAGACTTTGCAGGATAAAATGAATCAAAATAATAAGCCAATTCAGCAAAATCAACTTGATAATATAGATAAGCGCAGAGACACGATTAACAATCAAATCCCATAAAGCATATCGCCGTAAAAATCTTCCCGCGGTTTAAGATTTGGTTTTTCGGGCAGTGTTCTCTCGAACCTGATAGCCCCGCCTGAATTCTCATTGATTTCAGGTTGAAGCGGTGTGATTGATTTCGGGTAAAATCTCAGGACAATATTTTGTGAGACTGATGGAGCTATGACGGTTTCAGAATATAATTTTATTTTTTCATATTCTGCATTTGCTTTTGCAAAGTTTTTTGCAAAAAATTCACTGTTATTATTGCCAAGTTTTGTAGAGTAATTATTGCTCCAGATTACAAGTTCATTTGCACTGTCCAGTAAAACTGCGGATGTATCAAGTCTAAAAGGATATGTTATATCAAAAGATGTAGCAATTTCCATAACTTCCCATACATTTCGTTTTAATGAATTTTTATTGGTCATAACAGAACTGTTTATCAGTAGGATATAGTTGCAGCCGAAGTCTCTGCCGATAGTTTTAAATGCATTATAATCTATGTTGTTATTTTTGTATTTTTTAAGTGCACTTTTAAGCTGTGAATTATTATTGAATTTGGACCTTATGTCATATAGGTCAAAAGTTTTTATTTTTCCGTCAGAATTGTTTAAATTTTTTATTATATCTTTTGCAATAATTTCCGAAGTTTCAGTGAAACAGTAATAATTTTCTTTATTCTCAAGTAAATCAGATGGAATTACAAGAATATCTTGAGCTTTCGCAGTCGATATCAAAAAACAAAAAATAAAATAGTAACATTTA
>CATNBA010000024.1 GCA_950096985.1 uncultured Candidatus Melainabacteria bacterium | reverse complement strand
TATTACGCGAAAGTCACCTGATTAACAGGTGACTTTTTAAAAGGGAAGGAAAAATATTATGACAATAAAAAAATACAGAACACCTAAATATTATGGAGAAAAAGCAGAACAATACGGATATAAATATAATCTTAAGACAAATCCAATTGAAACAGAAAAAGGACATAATGACGAAGTAGATGCATTCAGACATGCATACATGCAGGCTCATATGACACTTGAATATGGTAAAGACGTTGCTAAAGTTATTGGGGATATTTATGAAAGATGGGGTGATTATACCGAAGGTCAAAATTCAATAGAACGCAATATGGATTTATGGAATAATGAAATAGGCAGACAAATAGGTGAAGAAATTAAAAAGGAAACAAGTCATTTACAGGATTTAACTACTCAAAAAATGTATGAAGATATGATTGCGGATAAAATTTATCAAAGAATTCAAAATGGTGATATGATAACACAGCCCAAAATAGATAAAAGGATTTTCAAAGAAAATGGGCAAGCAACAGGTTACGCTGTACAAGTTGAACCATTTACACGAGAGCAGATAGGCGAAATGACATCTGATGAATTTGCTAAGAATGAAAAAGCGATAAGAGAACAATGGGGCAAAATAGGCATTCCGTCAAAGAAGGATTTACCGTCAAAAACCTCAAATTCAAAATCTAAATCCGATAGTGCTGCAGATGGCAAATGGGTTACAATCAACGGCAACCATGTGTTGATTAAAGATTAAAATATTTTTGGTACAATATATTTATGAAAAAGTTTTTATTAATATTTATATTTCTTTTAACATTTGCCCCTTTTGGTTTAGGAGAAGGTTTCCCGCCTAAAGGCGGACGTGATGAATATCCAATCTATTGGTATTTGCATCGTCACGGAGAACGATTAATGAAAGAATTGAATAGCCGAAAGTTTTTCCGCCTTCATGGTTGGGGTTGTGAATATCTGGTAAGAATAACGCGCGATGGTGATGTTATACCGTTAGAGGTTTATATGTCACAAAATAAATATTACGACAATCAAGTAAAGAAAATTATTTTATCAACCAAAGCAGAACCCTTTGGGGACGAGATTGATTTGGATGAAATGATTGTTGGTATATATCTCAGTTTTGTTGACTGGTATGATGATTTAGGCATCAGCTACCAGCCACATGAAAATAATGGTAAAGGACGTTATATAATTAATGTCCGTACAACACGATAGTTGATTATTGATTAAATTTTAAAATTTTTAAGACCACTAATTTTAGTGGTCTGTTAGTATTGTGAAAAAAGAAAGGAAAAAATTATGTACAATTTATTGAAAAACAAATTTAATTCGAAGTTCCCGATTGGATATAAATATGTTAATCCGCATCAGAATGCAAATGATTATAAACAATTATGTTTAGAAGCAGATAATATGTCAAAATCATTAAGTAAACACAGGTATACAAAAAATGAATGGCGTGTTGTTGACAACTATCGAGATAAGCGCAGCAATTTTAAAGGTGTGCTTTATGAAAAGGATGGTAAATATGTTCTGGCTTTTGTTGGCACAGACAAATGGAGTTACAAAGACCACGGCGCAAATCTAAAAATGGCGTCAACAGGTGACAGCAAACAAATACAAGAAGCTCAAAAGTTTACAGAAAAAATGAAGGCACAATATGGGTTAAATTCAGAAAATACAGTATCAATAGGTCACTCTGAAGGCGGCACTGAAGCTACGGTTGTAGGAGTAAAAAATAATTTTAAAACAGTAACATTTAATGCTTACGGTATTGGTAAAAAACAGCTGGAACCAGGAAAAATTTATGATAATTTAGTAACAAACTATCGAGATGCTCATGACCCTGTGTCTAAATTGCATGCAAATATTGGTACAACTTATATTACCCCGAGTACTCAAACCGGTTTTATGGCAAAAACTCCTTTTGGATCAATTCAAGCACATGGTATTAACAAAATGGGTGATTGCCAAAATGCTGTCCCGCTTGAAGTATATAAGAAACGTGACGAAAACTTTTTAGATAAATTTTCTAACAGAGACATATCACGAGATGATATAGCAAAAATGGATTCTGATTTATTCAAACTTTATGAGAAAGAAATTGATAAAAAAGTTGCAAATAATCAGATTAAACAGAAAGGAAATTCTGACAGCGTTTCAAGTGACGGAAAATGGGTAACGATTAATGGTAATCACATATTGATTAAAGATTGATATTAATTTTCGTATGATTAAAGGGGGATTATGTTATATAAATTATTAAAGGCTCAGCGGGAGTTTTTGGAGATCCCGCATAATTACAGTTTGGATGTGGCGGTTTATCAAGGGGGATATGGCTCAGGAAAGACTTTTTCAGGGTCATTGTTAGGAATTTTGCTTGCAATAAAATTCCCTGGTGTAAGAGGGCTTGTAGGTGCACAGACTTATACAATGGTTAGAGATACAACCCTGCAAACTTATTTTGAACATCTTGAAAATTTCGGCTTTGTTGAAGGTGTTGATTATGATTGGTCATCTTCTCTGCAAAAATTAATATTCAAAAACGGGTCGGAAATTCTTTTCAGACATTTCGACGAACCGAATAAATTAAAATCTTTAAACCTTGGCTTTGTTGAAATTGAAGAAATGTCAGATATTCCATATGACACTTTTAAAGTTCTTTTAAGCCGTATGCGGCAACGTATTAAAAAGGAATGGAAAGGTTTTAGGCATAGAATTTTTGGTCACACTAATCCTGAAATGCAAAGGGGTTGGGTTTATAAAACATTTGTTGAAAATTCTGCCCCTAATTACAGGCTTATTTCAGCACCCACAACGCAAAACATATATCTGCCGGAAGGGTTTTGTGATGAACTTAAAAAGATTTATGATGAACAGTATTATAATATTTTTGTACTTGCTAAAAACGGTGAGTATAATAACGGACTTGTTATTAAAGATTTTACAGACGAAAATGTGAAAGATATCGCATATCAGCCTGAAATGGACTTACATATTTCATGTGATTTTAACGTTGATCCGATGTGTTGGGTTTTTGCTCATAAAACTGATGATAAAGTTTTTTATTTTGATGAAATTGCAATGGAAAACACAACCACTTCTAAAGCTTGTGATGAATTTCTACGCCGCTACCCGGCTCACAAAGGCAGAGTTATTGTAAACGGTGATGCATCAGGTGATAACAGGAGCTGCACAAGTGAATATACAAATTATGTAATTATAAAAAAGAAACTGCTCCAATATGGTTATGATGCAGAAATTCAGATTAAAGCATTTAATCCGCCGATAAAAAACAGGATTATGGCATTCAACTCAAAAGTTCGTTCGGCAGATGGTGAAATATGTCTTTTCGTTGATAAAAAGTGTGAAAAACTTCTTTATAACATTTATAACCTCAAATATAAAGAAGGTTCTTCAAAGATTGATATTCCGACTTACAGTCAGATTAAACAGTCAAAAGAGTTGAAATTTTTGTCGCATCCTATGGATGCTGCATCATATCTTGTGGATTTTTATTGGCCTATAACTTTGTAAAGGAAATTGTTTATGGAAAATTTTATTGAATATTCTCCTATTATTGTTGTTGTATTAATATTTTTTATTCAGCAAAAAATATTTGTTACTCCGGAACAATTAGAAAAAAAACATAGAGAGATTATGGAAGAAATAGAAGAAAAATTTGTCAGTCTGAATAGTTTTAAAGATTTAAAAGAACAGTTCAGTGAAGTTAAAGATAAAATTGATAAAATCTATGACTTGCTAATAGACTTAAAATAATGTTAACTATTGTTACAAAAAGCGCATATTTTTTTAAAGTTTGAAGCAATAATGCCGTATATATGAATAGAGTTACTAAATTTGAAAGGAAAATCATGGGACTGGCGGCTTCTCAAGCAAGATTT
This sequence comes from uncultured Candidatus Melainabacteria bacterium, assembly GCA_950096985.1. Lineage (GTDB taxonomy): Bacteria > Cyanobacteriota > Vampirovibrionia > Gastranaerophilales > Gastranaerophilaceae > Stercorousia. The sequence continues at coordinate 17,413 of CATNBA010000024.1, read as the reverse complement.
TTAGCCATAACATCAAGAAAGATGAACTGTGAATTTCAATCTATGCAGGTTGCACAGCAGAAACTTTCTGTTACCCGTGATTTACAAAAAGCAGCGCAAGATTATCAAACAAGTTTAACTGCGACAAAACTTGTCTGGGAAGACATGGATTCAAACACATATGATTTAACATATGACATGATGATGACACCTTCTGCAATAAATCAGTATGATCCATATCTTCTAACAGATACCCAAGGTAAGATTGTGTTGACTAAATCAATGTTTGATGCTGCACTTGCTGCCGGGATAATTAATGAAAACGGAAATCCGGCAGTATCAGCAAATCACCCGTCATTAGAAGGTAGAAATAAATTTATTGAAAAATTAGGCGCAAATGGGGCAATATCCGGTACTAATGCTAATATTGTACTCAACAATAAAAGATTGGGGTATACAAATTCCGGTATTGGCGGTGAAATATATGATAAATCAATGGCAAACGGCTTGAATACATATACGTTTATTAATTATATGAAAAATGCGAAAGATGAAAATGGCAAGCTCGCATATAATGTGGATTTAAGTGGAATAACAGGCTTGGTAACTTCTATATCTCTAAGCAATAAAAATCCTGAATATGTAATTACACAAAATGGTAGAGCTTTAACTCAAGAAGAGTTGAAGAATCTTAATCTTGGACAAATTCTGTCTGGTAACTATGAATTATCAGCACGTCAGGGGGTTAATGCTAATCTGGGAAATAAAGGTGAAGATATTTTAATTAAATTTGCCGAAGTTCTCGGGTATAAGTGTGATCCAGATAAATTCAAGGGATTAAATGTTGATGAAGAAGCCAGTGCCGCATTAGATAAAGCAATTGAATTTACAAAAAATGACTGTCTGCAAAAAACGCACGATGTCGGTAATGGAATATTAACTAATGTTGCCAACAATTCACATAATTATAACTGTATTGTTACCGGAAACAATTATAAATCAATAAGTTTGACAAATATGTTAAAATCATATTTAACAAACTTTGCAATTATGCTTGATGGATGGGGCGAAACGCCATTTGTTATTAAAGATAAGACATCAGAAAGTGTATATACAACAAGTGATTTGAATTACTATTTTGTTTGTAAAAATGAAGGTGCAATGACAAGCCAAGAAGATTTGGTGACTGATTTTTACAATATGTTGTACAACCAGCTTTGTACCAATGGTGCATGTACAGATAAAACTAAGTCGGAGTTAGCAATAACTGATAAGAATTATCTGGCTCATGCTTTGAAAAACGGTCAGTTGTTTATTTCATCCTTGAATAATGATGGTTACTTCTACCAAGGACATTATACACTTAACGGGCATGTCGGTGAAGTACCTGATGAAGATGCAATTGCGCAAGCAGAACTTGAATATAACGTTAAGAAAAGCAAATTGAATTATAAAGAAGAAACTCTTGAAATTCAGATGAAAAATCTTGATATGGAAATTTCAGCACTGACTACAGAGTTTGATACTGTTAAAAATCTAATAAGCAAAGGTGTTGAAAAAGTATTTACTATGTTCAGCAATTAAGATATTTAATTTTCTTAACTTATGACTTGATTAACAGATGTTTTTGTGTTTTATTAAAACTTGGAATGAGGCAATTCCTCTTAGCCTTATTCAAGGGTTTGGCAGACAAAGCGGCGGCTGCGTTGTGTGACAGGCTCGATGTTTACATAAAAATAAGGGAAAACAAAATGTTAAAAATCAGATTAAAAAGATTAGGTGCTAAAAAAGCTCCTACATACAGAATTATCGTTATTAATTCAACAACAAAACGTGAAGGCAGACCGGTTCAAGAATTAGGTCACTATAATCCAAAAACTAAAGTTATGAAATTAGACTTGGTTGCTGCTCAAGATTGGATTAAAAAAGGTGCACAACCGACTGAAACTGTTGCATATTTGATTAAAAACTGCAATGAAGACGGTACTTTGAACTATGTTAAAAAAGAAACAGTAAAACTTTCTAAAAAAGCTCAAGCAAAAGCTCAAGCAGAAGCAGAGGCAAAAGCTGCAGCTGAGGCTGAAGCTAAAGCAGCAGAAGAAGCTCCGGCTGAAGAAACTGCTGAAGCGTAAGAAATTATTTACATAAAAAAGAAGTCGTTTTAAAACGACTTCTTTTTTTATTAATCATTATATTTACTTATTTCTACAAAATAGTTTTCTAAAGCCAGGTAACCTTTGTAAAGTTCGTTTGATATGCTTGCATAACTTGTTGCAACAATAAATTTTAATTCTTTTGTTCTGATTTCTAAAATTGCATCAGAATCCGCTTTTAGTTTTTCATCCGCAGATACTGCCCATTTTTGTAACAGTTCAAGTTCTTCATACATTTGTTTAACGGTTGTAAATTCAAGTGTATTAAAGTCATATTTTGCCAGAAGTGACTGTTCTGCTTTTGTTATTCTTGGCATAACAGCTTGAAATTTAAATACGCGTTTAATTATAACGTAATTATCAGCCATTTTTCGATGTGAATATGGAATAATATTTTTAGCTAAGAGTGCTGCAAATGAGCGAGATGTAAAAACTTCTTCTTCTCTGGAAAAAGCACTCCTTGATGTTAAGTCAAAATTTGATTTTTTTTCAATTAAATCTTCCGGCATTTCTACCCCCTATTAATACAATCATAGGAAAAGCAAAGTCTCTTGTCATGCCATGCAGTCAAGATTTTTACATGATTTAACAAAAAAAGAAACCGATTGAAAATCGATTTCTTTTAAGTGTATATAAAACCGGTGTGGCTACGTGCGTAGCATTTATTCGGCAATTTGCTGCATAATTTCAAAAGGTTTTTCAGCAACCTTCATGGTTTCTTCGTCAATAATTCCTCTTTTAAGTTCAGAGAAAGTTGCTTTTTTAGAGTTAAATTTTCTTTTCAAAAATTCGTAAGAAACTTTCGGGTCGCATTTGTCACCGCAAGTGAATAAATCAACTGCAGCATAACCTAGTTCAGGCCAAGTATGAATAGCCAAGTGGCTTTCTGAAATAATTACTACACCTGAAACTCCATACGGGTTAAACATATGGAAACATTTTTGGACAATAGTAGCACCACATTCAAGGGCGGCATCCACCATGTACTTTTCTACTTTATCTAAACTGTTTAATGTGTTTGGGTCACATTCAAAAAATTCTGCTAAAACGTGTTGTCCTAAGTGGATTTCTTTTTTGCCGTTTTCTTGAAACGCTGTGAAAGGTGATGTTATTGCCAATTCATGTGCCTCCTATAAATGTATATTTTTCCTACTACTGCTTTCGCAATTAACATATTACAATAAAAATCAGAAAATTTGTAATTTTTACACTTTAAATTTATTTTTTTACAAATCTTATCAAATTAATATGCCGGAAAGTCACAAATATTGTATTATTCAAACAGGCTATTTTTTTTTAATATTTTTTAACAAAAAGTGTTGTATTTTGAATTTTTTAAATATAAAATTTGGATATGAATAAAATTTTAGTTGTCGATGATGATTTAGCAATAAATGAACTAATAAAAGTTAATCTTGAGTTGTGCGGTTATAATGTATTTCAAGCATTTGACGGTGTTAAAGGGTTTGCCATGTGCAAACAGGAATTACCTTCACTTGTTGTGCTTGATGTAATGATGCCTGATGTTGACGGGTTTACGGTTGCTCAACGTATCAGAAAAAATGATGCAACTAAAGATATACCAATATTAATGCTTACCGCATTGTCACAAATAAATGATAAAGTAAACGGATTTAATATTGGTGTTGATGATTATCTTGTGAAACCTTTTGAGATGGAAGAACTTCAGGTAAGAGTAAGAGCTCTTCTAAAACGTACAAGGCAAATTCCTGAAAGTGCATCAACACGTGAACTCTTAACGCTAGGTGAGATTACAATTATGCCTGAGATATACAGTGTAAAAATCGGAGATAAGCAGGCAAAACTAACTCCGATTGAATTTGATATATTTAATCTGTTGTTCCAAAATCATGGCAACATGGTATCATCAGCCCAATTACTGAAAGATATCTGGGGATATTCGCCTGATGATGATATAGAAACAATCAGGGTTCATATCCGTCATTTACGCAGTAAAATTGGCAAAATATCTGACGGTAAAAAGTATATTGAAACTATTTACGGTGGGGGGTATAAACTAAATATTTAGTTTATTAGCAAAATACATGTGAGAAAAATTTTTTTGCTTTTTTCAAAAAGTCTTCACTAATATTTTGAGGCGTTTCTGTTGTCTTTTTTGATATTGCAAAATAATCTTTATTTGATTGTCCTAAAATATTTGCAAGGGCATCATTGTATGCTTTTCTTGCTTTTGCAGGGTTAATTTGCTGGGTTCTACCTGTAAATGATATTGCTTTTACTTCCATTTTTAATTTCCTTTCATGTATATTTAAAACTGTAAAAAAAAATTTTTGCTACTTCTTGCTCATGAATGTTTAACAGCAATACAAGTTTTGTTGTCAGCGACAAAGCCTCATCCAAACAAAAGCGCGTCAACCTGAGCTTACTCACGCTGTTCATAACCAAAATTTTTAAGAGAAGTTTGTTTTTTACGCCAGTCTTTTTCGACTTTGACTTCAAGGCCGAGAAAGACTTTTTTCTCAACGATTTTTTCTAATTCTACACGTGCCTCTGTACCGATTTTTTTTAAAAGTGAGCCGCCTTTTCCTATTAAAATACCTTTCTGGCTTTTTGTTTCACAATATATTGTTGCATAAATTCTGTCGATATCATCACTTTCTGTATAGCTTTCGATTTTAACGGCAACTGAATGAGGAATTTCATCGGATGTATTTAATAAAATTTTTTCTCTGATAATTTCTTCTGTCACATCGCGCATTGTTTCTTCCGTTACAACATCTTCGGGGTATAAAAGCTCGCCTTCGGGGAGACTTTTAAATATGTTTTTCATTAATGTGTCAATATTTCTGCCTGTTTTGGCGGAAATTTTAACAACAGGATAATTTTTTTCGAAAAGTGTTTTGTAGGTCAGCAAATTTTCATCCACTTTCCCGATTTTTTTGACCTTGTCAACTTTATTCATTACGATAATTACAGGAATTTCTGTTTGCAGAATATTTTGGGCAATCCATTTATCGCCTTTGCCTGCGGGTTCAGAGCCGTCTACGACAAAAAGTATTAAATCAGCATCAGGAACTGCAACTTTTGCCTCGTCAAGAAGAAATTCTCCTAATTTGTTAAAAGGTTTGTGAATTCCGGGGGTGTCGACAAACACAACCTGACCCTCGTTTGTAGTATAGATGCCTTTAATCCTTTTTCTTGTTGTTTGGGCTTTATCAGTTGTAATTACGATTTTTTGACCGAGTATTTGATTTAAAAGAGTTGACTTGCCCGCATTGGGACGTCCTATTATTGCGCAAAATCCGCTTTTCATACTATTTAAATTTTCCCTGCTTTTATTTATAATATTGCTAAATTGTAACATAAAAAACATAAACTGGCAATTTTTTCTATGTGCAAGTATTATATAATCAGGTAGACGGTATGGTAGTGAAAAAATCTAATATAATTAATATAGCTGTTATTCTCGGTCTTTCTCTTACGCCGATGGTTTTTGCTGATGGTGCAAACAGCCTTGTTCAGCTTGATTTAAAAAGAACTTCCAATGATGCCGTTAATGTAACATTATTCACTTCAAACACATATAATGATAATGTAATGGTCAGAAAAAAATCTGACAATAAATACGTTATTTTAATACCGAAAGTTCAAAGTTCAGGATTTAGTGCATCTAATTTAAACGGAGTTAGAGATTTAGTTTCAAATGTAGATGTAAAAACAGTAAACGATACATCCGGAGGGTATACGAAAGTTACCCTGATTACTACGAAACCGCTTGAGATTAAAACTTCAGCAAGAAAAAGTGCACCTGTTACGGATGATCAAAAAGAATATCAAACTCTAATTGCTCAGGCTAATGCAATCAAAAATAATGTTTCACGTCAGGATGTGCTGCCAAAATTAAGAGAACAGAAAACAGAAGTTACTGTGAACAAAGCTCCGGCAGAAAAGCCTGTACAAAAAGTTGAGAATAAAAAAGTTGAAACTAAGAAACAAGAAGTAAAAAAGCCTGAAATTAAACTTGTTGAAATCGATCCTGAAAAAATTCAAAGACAGGCAAGAAAAGAACATCTTCAAGAAATGATAGAGGAAGTAAAAAGTGAACAGGCAGCTCCCGAAGTTTTGCCTGAACTGCCTGAAGTTATAAGTCAGGAACAAGCGTCTGTTGTTGAAGAAGTTCAAGAAATCCCGCAAAAAGTCTCTGTGCTTTCAAGAGTTAAAAACAAGGCTAAAAGTATGCCTAAAAAAGCAGGAGCTGCTTTCCTAGCATTATTCGGACTGCTTGCAATTACTAAATTGCTTAAAGGGTCTGCAAAATCACAAGTTTCTCAAGAGGCATTTATTGATAATATTGTACAAACACCTTCTGAGCCGGAAATCGACAGAGTTAGCGATATTGTGGACAATACAGATCTTTCGTGGAAAGAAAAATATCAAATGTATCTTGATAAATCAGCTGTTCCGGTATCAAGGGGAGAAAATAAAGGTACTTATACATTTATAAAAACACCTAATATTGAGAAAAAACGTGAAACATTGGAAAGACTTGTTACAGAGCCTATACATAATGAATTGAATAAAGTTGAACCTGAAATTGTTGAAAGCGAAGATGAAGTAATTCAAAAAACAATTAAACTTAAAGCTTTTGACAATCGCGCCAAATCATTGAAAATGACAAGTCGTGATAAGAGCAGGTTTAGAAAATATGAAGTTGAAATTCCTCTTCATGAGCAAAAGAATATTGAGCTGGGAGAATCTATGCTGAATTCAAATCCGAGAAGTTTTGCAGATGCAAATCTTAAAATTACAGATGTAGATAAAAGACGTATCAAATATGAACCAAAAGAATATATTATGTCATCAGTAGATGAATACTTTTCAATTTTGGATAAAGAACAGCCGAAAATCTCAGCACCTGCTCCAAAAGTGATTGCATCAAATCCTATTGCAAGACACAGAAACGAAAATAAATCGTCTTATCTTAAAGGTTTAATAGTAAAATCAGGATTTAATATTGATGACAGCAAAGGTTTCTACCTTGTAAATCAGGATGGTCAAAATGCTTTAATCGGTAAAGTTAATGAAGAAGTTTTTGTACTTAAAAAGTTTGATCAAAATGTAACTTCTCCGATACAGGTAAGACACGATAAAGACAATGTTTACATGGTAAAAGCAGGTGATTTCAAATCGCTTGTTGAAGTAAATCAGGATAAAATGGGCGTATTAATCGAACTATAGTGCGAGCAAGAAAGAACGAAGTAAATCTTGAAAACTAATTTGTTATTAATATTATTGAGTGCTTTTTTGTTGTGCGGATGTTCTCAAAATGATGAGCGTACGACAATTCAATTTGCAAGCTGGGGGTCAAAATCCGAGGTTGATATTATAAAACCGCTGCTTACCGATTTTGAGAAACAAAATTCGGATATAAGGGTAGAGTTTATGCATATTCCGCAAAATTATTTTCAGAAAATTCATTTGCTTTTTGCATCTAATACCGCACCTGATGTTATTTTTATAAATAATTTGTATTTACCTGTTTATACGGATTTTTTAGAAGAATTTCCAAAGCCTTCGGAGTATTATCCGCAAGCACTTGAAGCTTTAAGTTATAACGGTAAATTGTACGCAATACCGCGTGATGTTTCTAATCTTGTAATTTTTTATAATAAAGATTTGTTTGATAAAAAAGGAGTTTCTTATCCTAATTCTGATTGGACCTTTGATGATTTCTTGAAAACTGCCCAAAAACTTACTGACAGCAATGTATTTGGTGTGAGTTTTGATGAAGATCCGCTGTTTTATTTGCCTTATTTAATGAGTAACGGCGGAGGTTTTTATGAGATGGAAAAACAGGAAAGTAGGGATGCAATACAGTTTTATGCTGATTTGAGAAAAAAATATCATGTCGCTCCATTAAAATCAGAGAGCGCAAGCGCTACAATGGGGCAGATGTTTTTGCAGGGACGTCTTGGAATGTATCTTTCAGGACACTGGATGATACCGAAATTGACCGAGGATGCAGGGTTTGCTTGGGATGTTGTACAGTTTCCAAAAGGAACTAAAGGCAGTATTGTGCAAATGGATGCCTCAGGGTGGGCAGTTTCTAAAAATTCTAAACACAAAACCGAGGCAATAAAGCTGGTTGATTTTCTTTCATCAAAAGAAAGTACCGAAAAATTTAAAACAAGCGGTCTGATTGTTTCTGCGCGAAAAGATGTCAAAGAAAGTTCAAAAGTATTTGCGGACGCAATAATAACATCTGTTCCGACACCTGTAAAACCTGATTACAGGGAATTGCTCGATAGAATTAAAAAAGATCTTGAGCCTGCATATAATTAATTTTTCCTTAAGATTTCACAAATTTTTCTTGTCTATGGTACTATTGTAGTAAAAGACACGGAGAGGAAAATTTTATAATGCTAAGTTTTTTATTGAAAATGTTGGGCGATCCTAACGAAAAAAAAGTTAAAAGTATAATGGGGATAATTGACCATATTAATGCTTTAGAACCTCAGTTTGAGGCTATGACGGATGATGAGCTGAAAGCTAAAACTGTTGAGTTTAAAGAGATTTTAGCAAAACGCCCTACGTCCCGCGATTTTAAAACAGATAGAAAACTTGAAAAAGAAGCATTGGATAAAATTTTGCCCGAAGCTTTTGCCACTGTCCGTGAAGCCGGAAAACGTGTTTTGAATATGCGCCACTTTGATGTTCAGCTTGTCGGCGGATATTTTCTTCATAACGGTCATATCGCAGAGATGAGAACCGGTGAGGGTAAAACCCTTGTTGCAACTTTGCCTGCATATTTGAATGCTTTAACGGGTAAAGGTGTTCACGTAATTACTGTTAACGATTACCTTGCAAAACGTGACAGCGAGTGGATGGGTAAGATTTATAAGTTTTTAGGTCTTTCAGTCGGTGTAATTCTTTCAGGGGGACGTACTGCAGAGGACTTCGCGGATAAAAAAGCTGCATATGATTGTGATATTACTTATGGTACAAATAATGAATTCGGTTTTGATTATCTTCGCGACAATATGGCTGGCAGTCTTGAAATGCTTGTTCAAAGACCTTATAATTACGCAATTATCGATGAAGTTGACAGTATCTTAATTGACGAGGCAAGAACTCCTCTTATCATAAGCGGTCGCCTTGAAAAATCCGCAGAAACATACCAGTTAATGGCAAAAGTTGCACCGCAATTGGAAAAGGTTAAAGATTACGAAGTTGACGAAAAAAATAAAAACATAATTTTGACAGAAGATGGTATTGACAAAGCTCAGGAAATTATTGGTGTGAAAGACTTGTTTGATATTAACACACAGTATGCTCATCATCTTCTACAAGCATTAAAAGCAAAAGAACTTTTTGTAAAAGATACCGACTACGTTATCAAAAATGGCGAAATTATGATTGTTGACGAGTTTACGGGTCGTTTGATGGAAGGCAGACGCTGGTCAGACGGACTTCATCAGGCTATTGAAGCTAAAGAGGGTGTTGCAATTCAAGATGAAACTCAAACTTTAGCAAGTATTACATTTCAGAATTTGTTCAGACTTTACCCGAAATTATCAGGTATGACAGGTACTGCAATGACTGAGGAAGCGGAATTTGGTAAAATCTATAATCTTGAAGTTACTACAATTCCTACAAACAAACCTGATGTAAGAGTTAATTATCCTGATGTAATTTATAAAACAGAACGCGCAAAATATAACGCGGTGGTTGAAGATATTATCAGAATGCACGAGGCAGGACGTCCTGTTTTGGTTGGTACAATCAGCATTGAAAAATCTGAATATGTTTCTTATCTTTTGAAACAGCGCGGAATTCCTCACCACGTATTGAACGCAAAACATCATGAGCGCGAAGCTTATATTATCGCTCAAGCAGGCCGTGTCGGGGCTGTTACTATTGCAACCAATATGGCAGGACGCGGAACAGATATTCTATTAGGCGGTAATGCTGAATTTCTTGCAAAAGAAATGCTTGATAATAAAGGAGTTGCTCCTGAAAGCGAAAATTATGAGGCTGAAAAAGAACAGGCTCTCGCTGAGGCTCGTGCCATTACTGAGGCTGAACATGCAAAAGTTGTTGAGGCCGGCGGACTTCATGTAATCGGTACGGAACGCCATGAATCACGTCGTATTGATAACCAGTTAAGAGGTCGTGCAGCACGTCAGGGCGACCCCGGGTCTACAAGATTTTTCTTGTCATTGGAAGATAATTTAATGAGAATATTTGGCGGTGACAAAATTACGGCATTAATGGATATGCTTAATGTCGAAGAAGATATTGCAATTGAAAATGTTCTTATCACAAAACAAATTCAATCAGCTCAGAAAAAAGTTGAAACTTATCACTTTGATATAAGAAAATCAGTACTTGAATACGATGATGTTATGAATATTCAGCGTGAAAAATTCTATGCTCAACGTAGAAAAGTTCTTGCAGGCAAAAATCTGTCTGAAGATATTTACTTTATGATTGAAAAAGAAATTGACAGACTTCTAAGAAGTTATATCGCACCGGATTTACACCCTGAAGAATACGTTTATGAGGACTTGCAGACACTTATAAAAGAGCTTCATTCAATTGTTCCTCAATTGTCGGGTGTGCAGGTTTCAGATATTCAAAATCTACGTTTTGAACCTATTTTTGATAAATTAAAAACACTTGCACTTGATGCTTATAAACAGCATGAGGAAGAAGTTGTTAATTTCTATAATTCAGTTATTTCGCAATATGATGCCGAAGCACCGTTACAGGAAGCGTTTAGCGAAAACAACGTTATAAGAAACCTTGAAAAAGATATTTTACTTCGTGTTGTTGATAACAAATGGATTGACCATCTTCACAACATTGACATGTTAAGAGAAGGTATCGGGCTGCGTGCATACGGTCAGAAAGATCCGTTGATTGAATACAAACGCGAAGCTTATGATTTGTTTAACAAAATGATGTATGAAATTCAAGGCGACACCGTAAAACATCTGTTCAGAACAAAATTTGGCATACAGGTAATCGGACCAGAGGATGTTGCATAGTGAAAGGAGAGATTATGAAAATTATTAATCAAAATTTCGGGGGGGGGGCTTATTTCAGCTTAACTCATAATGCAGGTTTTACATTAGCAGAAGTATTGGTGACACTTGGTATTATCGGAGTAATTTCTGCAATGACACTGCCTACACTTGTTAAAAATCATCAACGCACTGTTTATGTGACACAGTTGCAAAAGGTTGTAAATGATTTATCGCAGGCTGCAGATAGGATTATAACAGATAGTAATGCTGTTAATTTACGTGAAAGTAAGTTTGGTCAGGCAGGTGCTGAAGTTTTTTTTGAAAATTTAAAAACTGTTAAAAGATGCAGTGAAAGTAATATTACTGAGTGTTTTGCCAGTGAGTATAAGAATTTAAATGGTAAAACTTTAAGAACACGTAGTGTTATTTATCCTCAGGATAACTCTTGTGCTATTCTTGCAAGTGGAGCAGCTGTGTGTATTGTCAGAAATGGTGTAATTATCAATATTTCGGTTGACGTAAACGGCAAGCAAGGCCCTAATATTTTAGGCAGGGATTTATTTTCTTTTGTTATGGAAAAAGATGGTACAATTACAACTTGGGAAAACATTTCAACCATAACACAAAATTTTGCGTCAGTATGTGCAGGTGCAACAGAAGATTCTTACGGTGCGTGTTTTGCTCGTATCTTAAATGACGGTTGGAAAATGGATTATTAAGCATTTCGTTGGAAAAATGAAGCGATTTCTTTATGCGGGAGAACTTTTGAAATCGTTCTTCCGTGAGGACAGGTGTAAGGCATTTTTGTCTTACGCCATCTTTTGATAATTTCCTGCATCTGCCAGGTGGAAAGCTTTTGACCCGCTTTTACTGATGCTTTGCACGATGTTGTGATAAGAATTTTTTGTTCCAAATGGTCTAAATCTCCATTAATATTTTCTAATATATCAGCAAGAATTTCTTTGGGATTTACCTTTGCAATCATTTGAGGAACTTTGCGGAAAATCAGTTCGTTTTCTTTCATAAATTCTATACCGTAGCCGAATTTTTCAAACTTCTCTATATTTTCTTTGATAAGTTCTGCCTCTGAACTTGAAACTGTTATTACGTCCGATACAAAAAGCATTTGAGATACGATATCTTTTTCAGCCATAAGTTTTTCATAAATATATCTTTCTTCTGCTATGTGCTGGTCAACAATTTCTAATCCGTCTTCTTTTTCAATCAATATGTATGTGTTTTTGTATTGACCGATAATATTTTCTTCAGGCTCTGTTTCTTTTTCCACCTGAACAAACATTTTTGGCTGTTCAACAATTTGCTCTTCAAATTTTTTTTCAAGTTTTTGCATCTCATCATCAGAGATATAAACAGTGTCATCTTTTTTGTCAAAAAAGATATCTCCCGAACTTTCCATTTTGGATTGAATAAAATCTACTACGTTATTATTCTGCTCAGGGCTTGGAGCAGGTTGAGTTCTTTCAATATAATTGGTTAATCCTGCTTGAATTGATGTGTAGATAAAGTTAAAAATTTGGTTTGTATTTTTATATCTGACTTCTTTTTTTGTCGGATGAACGTTAACATCTACATCAGAAGGCGGAATTTCTAAATTCAAAACTATAAAAGGATATTTTCCGTTAGCAATAAGGCTTTTGTAAGCTGTATCAACAGCCTTCTGGAATATTGGACATTTTACGGTTCTGGAATTTATGTAAATATGATAACTTTTTTTACTGGAACGTGTATAATCAGGTGTACTTACAAAACCGCTTATTTTCAAGCCTGAAAGCTGGTCTGTTTTTAAAACTTCTTTTAAGTTTTGTGTTACATCAGACGAATAAACTTCTTTTATTGTCTGTAAAAGATTATTCTGTCCTGATGTTTTAAGCATTGTTTTGCCATTTTTCTTTAATTCAAGTGAACATTCAGGATGTGCAAGAGCAATTGATTGTATCAGTTCCTGAATATATGAAAATTCTGTATTAGAGCTTTTTAAAAATTTTAAACGTGCGGGAAGATTGTAAAACAAATCTTTTACATCCATAATAGTTCCCACGGCGCATCCTGTTTGTGTTGACTTAACTTCTGAATTTTCACATTTTACTTTTGTACCGGCATCAAAATCAACCGTTCTTGTTGTACATGTTAATTTTGAAATTGAAATAATACTTGATAATGCCTCTCCGCGAAATCCTAATGTGTGAATATCGAACAAGTCTTCGTCAGTTGCAATTTTACTTGTTGCATGTTTTGAAAACGCAAGCATAATATCATCAGGATGTATACCACATCCATTATCTGCTACACGAATATCCCGACAGTCGTTATTAATTTCAATACTTAATTTTGTAGAACCAGCATCAATCGAGTTTTCAACTAATTCTTTTACCACAGAAGCCGGACGCTCTATAACTTCACCTGCTGCAATCTGGTTTATCAAATGTTTTGAAAGCTGTTTAATTCTTGCCATACTAACCGCCTATAAAATGTGAAAAGAAAAATTCTTTAACTGCATTAAACTGTGTCAATAAAACAACTACAACAATTGAAACAATTAAACCCAGAGTAACTTTATATAAATCTTTTATAATATGTTTGTACATTTTCTTAGGAGATTCAAATCGTAATCTTTGGTAAAGTGCGACTTCGCGACCGGCAAGAAGTCCGATAAATACCCATGTTGTAGACATTGGAACATTATTTAAGTTAATAAAATATAATAACAATGTTGCGTAAATAATGTCTATAATTGTAGCAGAGCGGGGGTCTTGAACATTTGTTTTCATTTTGACGATTTTTTGTATATCTCCGCCTCGCTGATATGTCAAAATTCCAAGATAACCGACAAAACATACAAGAACAAAAATAAGTTCACCAAACGATGCTTTTCTAGGCAGGTATACAAAAAGTTTTGCCGAATCCTGCATTAACCATTGCGACCATATAAATGCTGTTGATAACCATTTTGCAACCATCCACCATCTTGAGATGTGTTCGTTGCCGGAACGCTTTTGAGTGTAATAAAAATATCTTTCAACCGGACGACCGATAATATTATATATAACAATTGCTGCAATGAATGCTATTACGTAACCTAATACTGATTTTGTAAGCATCATCCATATAACAGATACATCGCTCACAGAGAATACGCTTAATACTAAAAATGTTGTTGCAACCGGTATCCCCCATCTTGTTAACAAGATAAGAATTATAGGCGGTAAAAGATATAAAAATGTGAAATGTTCCGTAACAGGAATTCTTGTTAAAAGCCCGAATGACATATCGCCGTCATTTACATACCAGCCTATGCCGATTGTTAAAACAAGAATTATCGCAGAATAAGCCCATAACCAATAAAACGGGGTCTGTTTATTAGCACTTAAAAATGTGCCCAAAGTTTGGATAATATCGTTTGAAACGCAGGCATACATTGAGAGTAAAAAACCCGCTATCATATAAAAATTACTTAGTGTGAATGTTCCCTCGAACATCATACCTCCATCTATTTCTCAATCTACAACAAACACAAATTCATCTAAATGTTTGATTACAAATTTGAAACATTTCTATAAGATAAGATAAAAAATTATGGGGAGATAAGGACTTGGCAAGAACTAATACAAAATTAAAACCGTTAAAAAAAGCTGATTTGCAGGTAGTAAAACCTGTCAAAACTACAAAATACAGTGATATTGATTTAAATAACTGGAAAGCATATGACCATGTAAAAACCGATACATTATGGGAATTTCCAAACAGATTAAAAGATGGCGGACATTCTAACGAGTACCACGGAAATTACATACCTCAAATAGCACAGCAGTTATATGAACGCTTTACAAAAAAGGGCGATGTGGTTTTGGACTTGTTCTTTGGCTCAGGCACATCAGGTATTGAGGCTGCAAATATGGGAAGACGCTGTATTGGTGTTGAACTTAAAGATGAGCTTGCAGAAAAAGTTTCTGAAAAGTTTACTCCAAAACAACTTGTAACTGATGTAAGAATTATTTGTGCAGACTCAGCATCTGAACAGGTTAAAGATAAAGTTCAGGCGGCACTTGATATTATGGGTGAAGAAAAAGCACAATTTTTGGTTCTTCATCCGCCTTATGACGATATTATCAAATTTTCTGATAAGAAAGAAGATTTATCAAACTGTGACACAACAGATGAGTTTTACGACCTTTTTGGCAAAGTAGCAAAAAACGGTTATGATATGCTCGAGAAAGGTAGATTTGCAGCACTGATTATCGGTGATAGCTATAAAAATTCAGAAGTTCAGCCTCTGGGGTTTGAATGCATGGCAAAAATGATGAATTTAGGTTTCAAACTTAAAGGTATTATTGTGAAAGATATTCAAGGCAACGAACGTGCAAAAGGCAAAACTGCCAACCTATGGCGTTATAGAGCATTAGCCGGCGGTTTCTTTATCTTTAAACATGAATATGTAATGCTTTTTCAAAAGTAGTGGTTCGTCGGATTTTAGAAATTTACGATAAATCTCATGCGTTTATAGGATAAATTTTTAAATCAAATAGTTTATTCTAAAAATATACATCAGGGGCATGCCCAAAATGTAATAAGGCATGGTCAAACTCAGGCAATATTACAAAATATTAACCAAACTTGAAGAAATGTTAATTGGGCTGAAATCATGTAATCATCATGGTTTTGGGGAGAAAATCAGAAGTTAAAATTGGTTAAAAATAAAAAAGTTGTCCGCACATGATGTATAGAGTACAATTAATATTATACTTCTTGTAGGGGTGATTATGATTGAGACAGTTAAGAGAAATCTTTTACAAATACAGGAAGACATCGCACCTTATAAACCAAATATCATTGCAGTTACAAAGTATTTTGACGAAAATGCGATAACAGATGCGTATAATGCCGGTTTGAGAGATTTCGCCGAATCCAGAGTAATTGAGGCTATAGAGAAAATCGAAAAATTGTCTCAGGAAATCAGAAATAATTCAAGATTTCATTTTATAGGTCATCTTCAAACAAATAAAGTTAAGAAAGCCATAAAATATTTTGATTATATACATTCTGTTGACAGCTTAAAGCTTGCAAATGTGATTTCTGAAGAGGCGCAAAATGCCGGTAAAGTTCAAAATATTCTTATTCAGGTTAATAATGCCAATGAGGAACAAAAATTCGGACTTTCAAAAGAGGAGATTTTTGAGATTTTTACATCAATTCAAGAGTTACCCGCAGTAAAAATAGCAGGAATTATGAATATTGCCCCTCTGGGAATTGCAGATATGAAACTGGATACTTTGTTTTCAGAAATAGCTCAAATAAAATCCGAGCTTGAACGAAAATTTAACTGCGAATTGAAAGAAATATCAATGGGAATGAGTCAGGATTATAAAATTGCAGTAAGACACGGTGCGACAATGGTTAGAATTGGCAGAAAATTATTTAAGTAAGATAAAGTAAGGAGAAAAACGGTGGCAGTAGTTACAGACAAAATCAAATCAGTAGTAGATTTTTTAGTAAAAGGTTTCGAACCTAGAGAAACAATTTTTGACCAAATGGAAGAAGATATTAATGAAGATTACCCAATTCAAGATAATTTAGCACTTGATCCTTCATATTCATATCAGCCTTCAATGGATAAATCAAATGAAATGAAAATTGTTAATCATCCAAGTATTGGCAAAGGTTATGAAGTAAAAGTTATTGAACCGCGTTCTTTTGAAGATGCTGCGACAATTGTTCAACACCTTCGCAACAGAAAAACTATCGTTTTGAACCTTCACCTTTTAGATAAAGAACAATCACAAAGAACTATAGACTTTGTTTGCGGGGCAGCTCATGCACTTGACGGAAAACCGCAAAAAGTTGGCGATTTAGTATTTGTATTTACACCTAGCAATGTCACTTTGTCTGTTGACGTTACTGCTAACCAAAATAAATTTAATGATTCATTGTGGAGAGCTCCTTCACTTCAATAGTGTTCACAATGGATTAATTGATATGAGAAAGAGAGATAGTTGAATATTGGGGCACATTATATGTGTCCCTTTTTTTATCTTGTACGTGAAAAATTTTTCTTGCAAAATTTAAGAGTGTAATATATACTTATTAAGTGGTTAAGAAGAAAGGTAGTAAGTATGAAAAACATTATAAAAACCCTTCGGGGGGGGGGCACTTACCCGCCATTAATAAAAGCAATTAACACTCACTATGGTTTCACGTTAGCCGAGATGATGGTTGTGCTTTTAATCGCGAGTATTGTTCTTGCTTGCATGGCAC
>CATNBA010000023.1 GCA_950096985.1 uncultured Candidatus Melainabacteria bacterium | reverse complement strand
AATTTAAAATAATATAATAAAGTGAGGAGAATTGTAATGAAGGAAATTTTATCATTTTTTAAAGAGATATTTATGATTACTGATGAGAGTTCAAAAGTAAAAGTTGGCTTGTCACAGTTTAAAGAAGAAGAACAGCAAAAAGAACCAGAAGAAAAGTCTGTTAAAATTCAGAAGGATATAAAGCTTTCAGATTTAATGCGCAGAAGTGCTTAACAAGCGTAGCCGCTTGACCCACAACATTGGCTTTTGGTCAGTTTAATATTCAATCCCTTTTCTTGCTGCAACTCCAGTATCCCAGTAATGTTTTACGGGGTTAATTTCTGAAACAAGATGTGCTATGTCAATAATTTTTTGGTTTGCATTTCTGCCTGTAAGAACTATTTCCATATCTTCAGGTTTATTTTTTAGTGTTTCTACAACTTCGTCAACATCAATTATATCTAAATCTATTGCAATATTTGCCTCATCAAGGATTATAAGATTGTATTTATCGTTTTGTATAGCATCTTTAGCGAGTTCCCAACCTTTTTTAATTTCATCTGTGTCTGCTTGGGTTTGATTTTTACTATATACAATTCTATCTAAACCAGCTTGAATAATAGTAAGATTTTGAGCGATTTCAGGCGAAAGATTTCTGAATGAATTGAGTTCACCATAGTCGTTACCGCCTTTGGTAAACATAATAATAAGTACTTTCCAGCATCTGCCAAGTGCGCGCATAGCAAGTCCCAGTGAGGCTGTTGTTTTGCCTTTGCCGTTGCCGGTATAAACCTGAATATATCCGTGTTTTGCCCAATCAGGGTTGAATAGATTATCGCATTTCATTTGTATTTATTATATATTAAAAACATGGATAATAAAACAGACCTTAGAGTAAGAGCAAAAAGTATAAGAAAAACTCTTGATATTGTAGGAATTAGTGAGAAAGCGGTTAAGCAAATCAGGCAGATGAATTTGTATCAAAATGCTCAAAATGTTTTGATTTTTTATCCTATGCAGAATGAAATTAATCTCTTAGGAATACTCGAAGACAGTAAAACTTTTTATCTTCCTAAAGTTTGCGGGAATGAACTTCTTGTATGTCCCTATTCTGATAAACTTGAAAAGTCACCGTTTAATGTCTGCGAACCGTGCTCAAATCCCGTAAGTGCAGATGTAATTGAACTTGCTATAGTTCCTGCTTTAATGACCGATATAGACGGGTACAGGCTTGGTTATGGCGGTGGTTTTTATGATCGATTTTTAGCTGCTAATCCGCATATTAAAACGATTGTGCCGATTGCAAAAGAGCTTTTTGTAGATAAATTACCTCGTGATGAATTCGATGTAAGGGTTGACTATATTGTAACTGTTTAATAAGTCTTTTTATAACCCAATGTGTCGGGTTAAGAGGGAACACTTAAAAGGGCAGTCAAAACTGACTGCCCATACAGGTTAGTTAAGGATAGGATGTTAAAGTTTATACGTATTCAGGTTTCCAACGCTTAACTTCTTCGCTTTCTGCCTGTTTGCAAGAATCGTATTCTTGGTCAAGAAGTTTTAATTGCGTTTCTATCTTTTGTTTTTCTGCCTGAATTTGTTTTTCTTGTTCATTCAAGAGCTTTTGTTCCTGTTTACCCATTCTTTCGCGCCCTTGAGCATACAAGTTTTTGAAAATCCATTGTTGATACATTGCCTGATGCTGTGGGTTTGGCATTTGCATCATTTGTTGTGCTATCATTGGCTGCATCATTGCCATTTGTTGTTGTGCACCGAATAACGCGCCGTTATGGGCGTATTGCATGTACATTAACTGACGACCAAACATAGAGCTTGGGGTGTTCATCATATCGCTCATTGAAACCGAACCGTCAGCTATATTAGATGCATATTGCTGCAAGTCCGATAGCTTTCTGGTGATTTCCATCAGGCGATAGTTCAAATCACTTCGCTGTCTGTTAATGTCTAATTTTCGGTATGCGAAAATTAATAGAGACATTGTTTTACTCCTACCAAATTTTTTTAACTAACCTTTAACCTTACATGTATATAAAAACATGCAACTCCAAGGAATTGCATGTTTTTGAATACTTTGTTAAGTTATATTACAATTATTTATTTTCTCTTGTAACAACTTTGTCAATAAGTCCGTATTCTAAAGCTTCTTGAGCTGTTAAGAAGTGGTCGCGTTCACAATCTTCTTTTACTTTTTCATAAGGCTGACCTGAATTTTCAGCCATAATACTTATTAACATGTGTTTCATTCTCAATATTTCTTTAGCCTCAAGTTCGATATCTGTAGCCTGACCTTGAGCTCCGCCGAGAGGTTGGTGAATCATTACTCTTGCATTAGGTAGTGCCAGTCTTTTGCCTTTTGCACCTGAACATAATAAGAATGCACCCATTGATGCTGCATCGCCAAGACATATTGTTGATACATCAGATTTGATTAACTGCATTGTGTCGTAAATCGCCATACCTGCCGTGATTACACCGCCGGGGCTGTTGATGTAAAGCATAATATCTTTTTCAGAATTTTCGCTGTCTAATAATAAAAGCTGAGCAACTACAGAGTTTGCAACTTCGTCATTAATTTCTGTGCCAAGGAAGATAATTCTTTCTCTTAAAAGTCTTGAAAAGATATCAAAAGAGCGTTCTCCGCGTGAAGATGCTTCTATAACTGTTGGTACATAACCCATTATTTTCATATAAGTTTGTTGATCCATTTTATTCTCCTAATTATTTTCTTCTACTTTTTCTTCGCTTGGTTCATCTTTAAGTATTTCCAATTTTGTAATTCTGGCTCCGTCAAGCTCCTTAACAATGAATGTCAAATCGTGTAATTTAACTGTATCATTAACTTCGGCAAGACGTCCTAATATTTTCAAAACAAGCCCGCCTATAGTATCAATATCTTCGTCGTCAATTTCATTTTCGTCGATATTGAAGTATTCTGCAAATTCATCAACTCGCATTATAGAATTTGCAATATAAGTATTTGGCGCAATTTCTTTTATATCGCTTTCTTCTTCTTCATCAAATTCGTCCTGTACTTCGCCGAAAATTTCTTCAAGAACATCTTCAAGTGTAATAAGTCCGGATGTGCCTCCGAATTCGTCAACTACAATTGCCATTTGACCTTTGCGTTTTTTGAATTCAAGAACAAGATTGTCCATGGTCATTGTCTCGGGAACAAGAAGAATATTTCTCTGAATTTTTTCTATCGGACAGGTTTCATCTTTAATTGAAAGTGAATACAAGTCTTTAACATGGACAAGACCTGTAATATGGTCAATGTCTTCTTCATAAACAGGATATCTTGTATATTGATTTTCTGCTGCAAGTTTGTATAATTCTTCCATAGGCATATCTATTGGAATGCAAACCATATCTGTTCTCGGTATCATAACTTGTTTTGCTGTTAAATCCGAAAATTTAAACACATTATGGAGCATATCTTTTTCTGTTTCATTAAGAACACCGCCGTCATAACTGGCATTAACAAGCATATCAAGTTCTTCTGTAGAATGCACAAGAGAACCTTTATGCGAATGCGGGATGTTCAGCATTTTTAATACCATATTTCCAAAACCGTTTAAAAGCCATATAAAAGGGTTGAATATAAATGTTAGAAACTGCATAGGGCGTGCAACCCATAAAGCTGTTTTTTCAGTATATTCAAGTGCAATAGACTTTGGTATAAGCTCACCGATTACAACGTGGAAAAATGTAATTAAAGCAAACGCAATTGATACGGATGCCGTATGAGTTGCCACTGTTTTTGAAATACCCGGCAAAAATACGAATAATGGCTCTATAATTCTTGCAAGAGTTCCTTCTCCGACCCAGCCTAATCCGATACTTGATATGGTAACACCAAGCTGAACGGCTGCGATAAATTTGTCCAAATCTTTCAGGGCTTCCATTGCTAATTTTGCGTTAAAATTACCCTCGTTAACCAATTGTTCAATGCGGGTTTTTCTAACCTTAACCATAGCAAATTCAGAAGCGACAAAAAACCCGTTTGAGAATAGTAAAAATGCTATTACAAACAAATTAAAATATATATTGCCCGTCTCATCCATTGTAAATTTTTCCTTCTTATATTGATTATAATTATAATATTATCTATAAAAAAAAGCAATCCTACTTTTTAGGTATTTCAACTTCTTTAAGTTCTGCATATACCATTGGTGAAAAACCTCTTGTTGTAGATATATTTATTACTTTATAAACAGGTTTTTCACTAAGCAGGGTCGGCGAAGTAATATGATAAACGCCATTGCGCATAATTTCGCTGTTTGTATGCAAATGTCCGGCAATAACTGATATTACATTATCATGTTTATCAAGAAGTTCTATAT
Source organism: uncultured Candidatus Melainabacteria bacterium (assembly GCA_950096985.1). Classification (GTDB taxonomy): domain Bacteria; phylum Cyanobacteriota; class Vampirovibrionia; order Gastranaerophilales; family Gastranaerophilaceae; genus Stercorousia. Next base: position 17,827 of record CATNBA010000023.1, on the reverse strand, counting down.
ATTTTTCTTTCTGATAAACTGAGTGTGAAGGCATATTTTTATCTGAAATAAGCGGGAAGTGTTGGAATATTACTACTTTGTCATTTTTATGTCTTTTTAACTGTTTGTTTAGCCAGTCTAAAGTATCTTTTTTGTAATAACCGATAGAACCAGGTACAATTTCTTTTGCTCCATCAACAACAATAAAAACAAAGCCGTTTTTTCTAAAAACATAATTTGGTTTATTGTATCTGTATAGAAAATTGTTATCATGAACTATTTCAAGATAATGTGTTTTTGATAATCCATTGTTTTTAAACACGTCATGATTACCAATTACTATATAATATGGTACATGTAATTTATTTACTATTCTGATAAATTCTGGCAGATATTCTGCTTTTGGCGAATCAATGTTATCCCCTGTAAATACTGCAAAAGATATGCCTTTTTCTTTATTAACAGCTTTTACTGTTTGTTTCAAAACTTCAGCTCTGTATTCATCATTTGTTTTGAAATGAGCATCTGTAATTTGAACAAATTTTATTGCATCTGCAAAAACTGCTGTCTGCATTAAGATAAGTGATAATAAAGTTAATATTATATTCTTTTTCATTTTATACCCTCTGGACAAATTATAACATAAATTATATTATAATAATATGAGATTAGATAAATTCTTAAAGGTTTCAAGATTAATAAAACGACGTACTGTGGCAAACGAAGTTTCTGAGATGGGCAGGGTGCTGGTTAATGGCAATCCGGCAAAACCTGCTAAACAGCTTAAAGAAGGCGATATTATAACAATTGAATATGCAAACAGAAGTGTTTGCGCAAAAGTATTGAAAGTGCCGACAGGAAATGTTAGCGTTCAAGAAGCCCCGACACTTTATGAAATTATAGAAAATTGACTTTTTTTAAATAATCATTAAACCTCATATAAACGGATGATTTTTATCTGATTTGTTGAATGTTAGTGTAAATTATCCGATTATTAAATAAAAAAGAGGTAGTAAATGAAAATTAACGGCGGTATCAGATATTGCGAAAAAGGCTTGACGGCATCTTTAAGAGCGATGCATGTTCAAAGTGAGCTTATCGGGATGTACAATGAAAATGTCGGCGGGTTTGATAAGATAGGTTATCAAAGACAAGAGCCCGTTGTTTCTTCATTTACAGAGTTTTTAGGTGTCCACGGGCTTTCAAAAACAACCGATGATAAAGTCGGTCGTATTGCAATGTCAGAAAATCCGCTTGATATAGCACTGGCGAACAAAGGATATTTTCAAATTCAAACAACGGACGGTATAAAACTTACACGTGACGGCAGGTTTAAACTTGATAAGCAAGGCAATCTTTTAACACTTGAAGATGACAAAGTTCTTTCAAATGCAGGTGTTCCAATTCAACTTTCTGTTGTTCCCGAACAGCTAAAAGATGTAAAAATTAATGCAAAAGGTCTTATATCCGTTTTAAACCGCAAAACAAACAAGTTTGAAAACTGTGGATTTCTGGGCGTTGTGGACACAAACGGTGTTGTGGTCATGAATCCTGAAGTTAAACAGGGTTACAACGAATATTCAAACGTATCACTTCAAGATGAATTTATCGGAATGATGCCTATTATCAGAAATTTTGAGGCAAACAGACAAATTTTCATGATACAAAATCAGAATTTACAGAAAGTAATTTCCCAGCTGGGACAAGCATAAGAGGTATAATTTATGTATAGCATGCAAGGTATAGTAAGAAAAAGTGTAAATAACTCAATCAGCCAATTTGAAAGACTGGGTTATGTTGCCAATAATCTTGCGAATATGAATACAAGAGGATACAAAAACGTAAGCTTTGAACAGATGCTTAAAGAAGACGGCTACCTGACAGGAGCTGTAAGAACGGATTTTAAGCAGGGCTCAATTCAGGTTACAAGCAATCCATACGATGTGGCAATTAACGGAAACGGTTTTATACCCGTAGTTTCTCCTGAGGGTGAAGTTGCATACACACGTGACGGTGCATTCAAACAGGGCAAAGACGGATATCTTGTAACTAATGATAATTGGATTGTGGGTGAAGGTATAAAAATTCCCGCAAATTGTTATAAATTTGAGATAAAACCAAACGGTGAGGTTTATACCTATGACAAGGCAAATACAACACCTAAAAAAATCGGTACAATTCCTTTGGTAAGATTTGCATCACAGGAAAACCTTGAACAGGCAGGCATGAATAAACTTGTTCCTACAGAAGATTCCGGAGAGCCGCAATTGGTTAAAGAACACGATTGTTTCTGCCAGAATAATCTTGAAAATTCAAATACAAATGTATATGCCTCAACAACTGAAATGCTAAGGCTGAACGCATCAATGCTTGCAAGTATGCGTATGATGAAAGTTGTTGATGATATGTATAACAAAGCGATAAATATTCGAGAATAACCAGCGTAGCCGCTAGATCCGCCACTCGTGCTTTGGATAAATTTTAAAAACATTGAAAGGGCAAGACGGGAGCGTGAGCGACTGACCAAAGCAATAAAAATTCAACGATAATCGTCAGAAAGGGTAAAAAGATGTTTACATCACTTGACAGTATGGGTAAAGTTTCATTAATGATGGATTTGATAACTCAAAGACAAAGAGCTTTGGGCTCAAACCTTGCAAACGTCGATACTCCAGGATATGTTCGCCGTGACATTAACTTTGGCGATTATTTAAGTTCAATGAACAGCCCTCTTGAAACTCAATTATCCGAACGCCTTGGGCCGTCAGGGGTTATAGAAGAAAGACGTTATGAAGAAATTGACCCTGCGAACGAATTGATGCAAATTCAGCAAAACTCACTTCTTTATACGATGGCAACAAGAAGAATGTCTAATATAATTACAGAAATGAAAACCGTTATAAATGTCGGTAAGTAGAAGCGTGCCGCTTCACCCGCCACTTGGGTTTTGTATAAACTTAAAAAACAACGAAGAGGATTAAAACATGAGTATAATGGAATCAATGAATATCGGATCAAATGCCTTAAAAGCACACGGCTTAAGGTTAGATATTCACGCAAAAAACATTGCGAATGTTGATACGCCCAATTACGTAAGACGTATTCCGATTTTGAACGCAACAGAAGATATTTCTTTTCACGGTTTGATGAACACAATGAAAGAAGATGTTTTCGGTGTTGGAACTCTTCCCTATCTTCAAGGTGGTGTTGTATTTAACGGTTGTATTGAAGACCCGACTTTAGGTGACAAAATTTATCGCCCAGGACATCCGGATGCTGACGCAAACGGTTATATAAGAGCTTCAAACGTAAATCCTGCCGTTGATATGGCGGATGCAATCCTTGCTCAAAGAGCTTATGAGGCTAACCTTGCATTGATTAATATTACAAAGGCAATGGCACAAAAAGCTGTTGAAATAGGACGTTAATGCCTAAGCTATCAATAATTATTCCCGTTTACAATATTGAACAATTTGTTTCAAATTGCTTGAACAGTATTCTCAATCAGTCATTTAATGACTTTGAAGTTATTTGTGTCAATGACGGTTCTACTGACGGGTCACTTGCAGAACTTCAAAAATGCCGTGATGAACGACTTATTATTATTGATAAAAAAAATGAGGGTTCAGGTGTAGCAAGAAACACTGCACTTGCAATTGCACGTGGTGAATACGTGTTTTTTGTTGACGGTGATGATTGGATTGAGGAAAATTCTCTGCAAAAAATGGTTGATGAAGCGGATAGGCTTAAGACAGATATTCTAATTTTTGGCGGACTTTCATATTACGAAGGTGCTGGTAAAAACGGTGGATATTCAGCAAATAAATTACCTAAGATAAACAAGGTTTTTTCTGCAGAAGATATTAAAAAAGATGTTTTTAAATTCCCTTCAACAGCCTGGACAAAGCTATACAGCCGCGAATTTTTACAAAAAAATGATATAAAATTTCAGGAAATCAAAGTTGGTCAAGATCAATTACCGTTTTTTCATTCAATGATTACGGCGCAAAGGATTGCAATTTTGAGAGAAAATCTCTATTGCTATCGAAAAAACCGCAAAGGTGCAGTAACTGCTGTTAAAAAGAAAAAGAACTTTTCGCCTGTTTATGTTTTTTATGCAATAGAAGAAGTTTTGCAAAAAACAGGCAAGATAGCTGATTATAATGAAATTTTTGTGAAAAAATATTTTTCTAAAGCAACATCCTGGCTTGGAAAATTTCAAGATGATTTGAAAGCGGAATATTTTGCAGAATATTCAAAACTTTTGGAACATATACAAGCAGAATATGGTTTATATAAAAATTTTAACCCAAGTATAAAAGACGGATATTGGAAATTGAAGATCAAAGAGATGCTTGCAATGTAAAATTATTTTATGATAAAATAATTTTGTCATGTCGTAGTGGCACTGTGCCGAGCAAAAGGTGACTAAATGTCACGTTTTGCGAGAGGGAGCGGAGCTCATCCGACACAAACTATGTTAAATCATAGTTGAAAATTAAATAAAAATCGGTATGTCGTAGTGGCGGAATGGTAGACGTGCACGTTTGAGGGGCGTGTGGAGTAATCCGTGGGGGTTCAAGTCCCCCCTACGACAATTTTTAATATGAATAAAAAAGATTTAGTAAAACTATGTTTAACTTTTGATGGGGCTATGGAAACTTATCCGTTTAAGGATAAGACGTATGAGCAATATGCGGTTATTCGCCACAAATCTAATAATAAATGGTTTGCGTTAATTTTTTATCTTGATAATAAGCTATATATTAATTTAAAATGTACCCCTGTTAATTCTGCGATATTACGTGATGAATATCCATTTATAACGCCCGCTTGGCATATGAATAAAACTCATTGGATTAAGGCTGATGTATCAGAAACTCCAAAAGATATATTAAAAGGGCTTATTGAAGAAAGCTATTTGTTGACTAAATAATTTTGTGTAATAATGTAATTATGCTAGATACGATTACTATTAGAGGAGCAAAGGAACACAATCTGAAAGATGTTTCTTTGAAGCTGCCGAAAAATGAATTAATAGTTTTTACGGGTGTGTCAGGGTCAGGGAAATCCTCACTCGCATTTGATACGATTTTTGCAGAAGGTCAAAGACGTTATATTGAAAGTCTTTCAACTTATGCCCGCCAATTTTTGGGTCAGATGGATAAGCCTAATGTTGAATACATTGACGGTCTTTCACCTGCAATTTCTATCGACCAGAAATCAACGAGCAATAATCCGCGTTCTACTGTCGGTACGGTTACAGAAATTTATGATTATTTAAGACTTTTATATGCCCGTGTCGGAACGCCTTATTGTCCTAATTGCGGTGATGAGATTAAGCCGCAAACGATTGATGAAATTGTAAACAGCATAATGAAACTGGGAGAGGGAACGAAAATTCAGATACTTGCCCCTATTGCTCGCGGGAAAAAAGGTGAATTTTCTTCAACATTTGAAGAATTAAGACAAGAGGGATTTGTTCGTGTAAAAGTTGACGGGGAAATTTATAACCTTGACGAGGATGAAATTTCGCTTGCTAAAACAAAAAAACATGATATTTTCGCGGTAATAGACAGAATTGTTGTAAAAGAAAGTGCTCAATCACGTATCGCAGACAGTGTTCAAATCGCGTTGAAAAAAGCTGACGGAACTGCAGTTGTTGATGTTGTAGGCGGCAGCGAGGTGATATATAGCGAAAAACTTGCATGTCCTAAGTGTAATTTAAGTTTTGAAGAACTTGCACCGAGAATTTTTTCATTTAATGCACCTTACGGAGCATGTGAAAGATGTTCGGGGCTTGGGGCTGATTTTGTTGTAGATCCTGATTTAGTGGTTCCTGACAGAACCAAATCTTTAAAAGACGGGGCAATTTTCCCGTGGTCTAAGACTTCTACGCAATATTACGATGATGTATTAAATTCGGTTTGTTCTCATTTCAAAATTGATATGAATAAACCGTTTGAGGATTTGTCCGAAGAAGAACAGAAAATAATCCTTTACGGGCATGATGATATTTTGAAATTTACCGTCATGCGTTTCGGTACTCACAGGTATGAAACAAAATATCATAAGTTTGACGGGGTAATTCCTTTCTTAGAGAAACGCTATAATGATTATAACAGCGATTACTGGCGCGAAGAAATAGAAAAATATATGACAACTACACCTTGCCCTTCTTGTGGCGGTGCTAGGTTAAAACCATTCCCGCTTGCCGTTAAAATTAAAGGTAAGAATATTTATGAATTTACTTTAATGTCTGTTGAAGATGAATTGAAGTTTGTTGAAGATTTGTATTTGGAATTAAATGAGTTTCAAATGCACATTGCAAAGCAAATTTTGGACGAAATCAGAGCTCGTTTAAGATTTTTAAAAGACGTAGGATTGGGATATCTTAATCTCGCAAGAAGTGCAGGAACTTTATCTGGCGGTGAAGCTCAGCGTATAAGACTTGCAACGCAAATCGGAAGCGGTTTGTCAGGTGTATTGTATGTTCTTGATGAGCCTTCTATAGGACTTCATCAGCGTGATAATGACAGATTGATTAAAACGCTTATAAAATTAAGAAATCTCGGAAACACACTTATTGTAGTAGAACATGACGAAGATACTATCAGAAACGCCGATTATATTGTTGATATCGGTCCAAAGGCTGGTGTAAACGGCGGAAAGGTCATAGGATACGGGTCCGTTGATGACATTATAAATTCGAAAGGTTCTATCACAGGTAAATATCTGAGTGGTGAGAAATATATTCCTATACCTGAAAAAATTCGTGGGGGAAACGGCGAATTTCTTCGTGTAAAAAATGCACATATTAATAACTTAAAAAATATTGATGTTGATATACCTTTAGGTAAAATTGTATGCCTTACAGGTGTTTCCGGGTCGGGCAAATCTTCGCTTATGCAAGATTTGGTTTATGAATATGCTATTCACAAGCTTCGTAAAAATCGCCCGAAACCTCAAGGCGTTGACGAGATTACGGGATTTGAGCATATTGATAAAATTATTGATATTGATCAGTCCCCGATAGGCAGAACTCCGCGTTCAAATCCGGCAACTTATACTGATTTATTTACGCATATCAGAGATTTGTATGCTAAAACAAATGAGGCAAAATTGCGCGGTTATAAACCTGGCAGGTTTAGTTTTAATGTTAAAGGCGGTCGATGTGAGGCTTGTAAGGGCGATGGCGTCTTGAAAATTGAAATGAATTTCTTGTCAGATGTTTATGTTAAATGTGATGTTTGCAAAGGAAAACGCTATAATCGTGAAACTTTGGAAGTTAAATATAAGGGTAAAACAATTGCGGATGTACTTGATATGAGTGTCAAAGAGGCTTTAGAATTTTTTGACAGTATCCCCGCCATTAAAACCAGATTACAGACACTAAATGATGTTGGCTTGGATTATATGAAGTTAGGACAAAGTGCAACTACGCTCTCTGGCGGTGAGGCACAGAGAATTAAACTTGCCTCGGAATTAAATAAACGCTCTACCGGTAAAACTCTTTATCTTCTTGATGAGCCTTCGGTCGGGTTGCATTGGTACGATTTGGATAAACTGATTAAGATATTACAACAGCTTGCAGATCAGGGTAATACAATTTTAGTCATTGAACACAATCTCGATTTTATAAAAATTGCCGATCATATTATTGATTTAGGTCCCGAAGGCGGTATCGGAGGCGGTAAAATTGTTGCTCAGGGTACGCCGCAAGAAGTTGCAAAATGCAAGAATTCATACACAGGTCAGTATCTTAAACCGATATTGACAAATGGGAAAATATAATATAAAGTTGGTGTTATGAAAAGATTAGTTTTAATTATGTGTTTATTAGCTCAGCCTGTTTTTGCAAAAACAATACCCGTTCAAGCACTGAATGATTTTTCATCGGAAAATCCTCCTGAAAAATTTTCAATAAAAGCTTTGGATAATATAGATTTGGATGCTCAAACATCATTAAAAGAAGGTGATGTTGTGTACGGAACAATTGTTGACGTAAAAAATTCCAAACGTTTAAAGCGCAATGCCACATTCTCATTTGTACCGCAAGCTATTCATGAACCCGATGGGAATATTATTGAAATTAAAGGCTATTTCCCCGCAAAATATACGACTAAGTTGAATAAAGGCGAAATTGCGAAAAGTGCAGTTTTAAGTGTTGGAAATTATTTTGTAAAAGGGCTTTCTATGGGCTACACTGCTATAGAAGGGGCTGTTAAAAACGAGAAAGATAACCGTTTTAAATCAACGGTTAATGCAGTTTATGAAAATTCTCCGCTATCTTATGTTGAAAAAGGTCACGAATTATTTATTCCTAAAGAGCAAAATTTTCTTTTGAACTTTAAAGTTAAAGATGATGAAGATGTTCCAAATTATGAGTATGAAGAACTTGATTGACGAGAAGATAAAATTATGTTATTATTCTATTGTAATAATTGGAGATTCTTAATATGAAGAAGATATTAACTATATTTGCATTATTGATGGGACTAACAACTGTACCGGCATTTGCTAAAACGACACCGGTTCAAACACTGCAAGATTTTTCACTTTCAAATCCGCCGCAGACATTGTTGATTAAAATTCTTTCTAACGTAAGGTTGAACAAAGAAACAATGTTGCACGAAGGTTTTTATGTACTTGGTCAAATCCAAAATGTTACAAATGAAGGATTTGTTTTCTTTCCTGTAAAATATCAGAATTTCCATAATGAAGTATTTGATATTACCGGAAATTATCCTGCTAAATTTATTCAAGTTTTAGAAGGAAAAACTCAAGGCAGTATTCCAAAAGATTCAAAAGTTTTGTTTGATTTTGTAATTGAAGATGAACAGCCTGATACATCTATTGGAGAAAGATTTCAGGGCGTAGATGCATCTAATGGTATTTCTGCAATAGTAAATAAGTCAGATATGGTTATTTATGATAATGAAATTCCTCAAACAATGAAAGAATTTCCGGGTGTAAAATTGAATTCTTTTGATAACGGCAGTAACTTTAATATTCCGCGAAAATTGATGATTCAACCGGAGAAGAAAAACAGTAATATAAACTACTTGAAAAAATAGTTTAAAAATAATTTTTAAAGCCGCTGTTGTTTTAAGTTTCATCAGCGGCTTTTAATTTTTTTTTACCATCAAAGGCAATAAAAAAGACCGATTATATAATCGGTCTTTTTTATTTGTAAAATTAAAACTAGCCTTTAATTTGGCTCATTACTTCGTCAGCGAAGTTTTCTTGACGTTTTTCAAGACCTTCACCAAGCATATATCTTGTGAAAGCTTTTACTGTCAATTTGCCTTCAATCAATTGTCCTACAGTAACGTCAGGGTTTTTAATGAAAGGCTGTTCCAAAAGAACTTTGCCTGCCATAAGTTTGTTAACTCTGCCTTCAACAATTTTTGCTCTGATTTGTTCAGGTTTTTTCAACAAATCTTCTTTACCCATTTCGATTTCTGTTTCGTGATCGATTACAGATTGAGGAATTTCATCTCTTGTAATGAATTCAGGAGCTGAAGATGCGATATGTAAACAAATATCATTCAACAATTCTTCATCTTTTTTATCAGCTTGAACTAACACACCGATTTTGCCGTTATGGATGTAAGATGCTGTAGCACCTTCATAACGTACAAATCTTCTGAAAGTAATTTTTTCTCCAATAGAAGCTATTTTTTCTTTGATAACTTCAGAAATAACTTTTCCGCATTTTTTACAAGTTGAGTTCAATAAAGCATCAACATCTGCAGGGTTTTCAGCTGCAACAATTTCAGCAAGACCTGCTGTTAATTCTTTGAATTCATCATTTTTAGCAACGAAGTCTGTTTCACAGTTAACTTCAACCATAGCTCCCGCATTATCAAGGATAGAAGCTGCAACTAAACCTTCAGCTGCAATTCTGCCCATTTTTTTATCAGCAGATGCAATACCTTTTTGGCGAAGTACGTCCATTGCTTTTTCCATATCACCGTCTGTTTCAACAAGTGCTTTTTTAGCATCCATCATACCTGCACCTGTTTTATCACGGAGTTCTTTTACCATTTGAGCTGTAATGTTCATTAAATTTTTCTCCTTTGTTGAAATTTGCGGAGAAATTTAATTTCTCCGCATTTCATAAATTTATTCTGCTACTACTGTTTCTTCAACTGAAACGCCTGCATCTTCAGCTTTAATAGCTTCAACTTTTCTTGCATTAGCGTTAGCTTCTCTTAATTGTTTTCCTTCTAATACAGCATCAGCTAATTTAGAAGTAATCAATTTAATAGAGCGGATAGCATCATCATTACCTGGGATAATGTAGTTAATACCGTCCGGATCTGCGTTTGTATCAGCAAGACAGATTACAGGAATGTTAAGTTTGTTAGCTTCAAGAATAGCGATATCTTCTTTTTTCTGGTCAACAACGAAGATTAAATCCGGTAATCCTCTCATTTCTTTAATACCGCCTAAAGTTTTACTTAACTTGCCTAATTCTCTATTCAATTTAGCAATTTCTTTTTTAGGTAATTTTTCAGCGTGACCTGAGTTGATGAAGTCTTCCAATTCTCTAAGTTTGTTAACACGTCCTCTGATTGTTTCAAAGTTTGTTAACATACCGCCTAACCATCTTCTGTTGATGAAATAAGCGCCTGATCTTACAGCTTCTTCAGCAACTACTTCTGCTGCTTGTTTTTTTGTACCTACAAATAAGATATTTTTACCTTTAGCTGCGAAATCTCTTACAACAGCATATGCTTCATCAAGCAAATCTGTAGTTTTACGCAAGTCTAATACATAAATACCGTTTCTTGCACCGTAAATATACGGTTTCATTTTAGGGTTCCATCTTTGTGTTTGGTGTCCGAAGTGTACACCTGCTTCTAAAAGTTCAATCATAGATGCTACCGGCATCGTTTTTCTCCTTTTTTTACTTATTGTACTACGGGCTAAACTGCCCCATCCGTATAGGACTAGGGTGAAACCTATCGGGCTAGCGTAACCGATATTATTGTAATACAAACATGACCGTATGCAAAGTTTAATTGTAAATTAATGTAACAAATTATGGCTTTGCTGAAATCCATAACTTTTTGATTTTTTTATATATGTACAGATAACAAGAAGAGGACAAGAGAGATGGCAATTTCAAATATTCATGAAACATTGTTACTTTACACAAAACAAAAATCAATGATTAACGATAAGTTATCAACTACAATGATGGACATATTAAGTGCTTCAAAGCAGACTGCAGAAGCTCAAGCTAAGTACAATGAGCAGATGAATGATATTTATTACGGATATTATGAAAGCGATCCTGAAAATTATGAGCTCTTAACAGAACAATGCGAGCAGCAGCATGAATTAGAGCTTGCTAATTTAAATTCCTGGGAGCAGGAACTTGAGCTTGAGAAAAATAATCTTGAAACACAGCTCAATGAAGTAAATACATTTGAAAGCACCTGGACAAAACTGTTGCAATCAAATATTAAAAATGATTTTTCATACGGAGGAATATCACAATAGAAATTTTAAAAGACTGTCTTTTAGACAGTCTTTTTTATTGTATAATTTATTTATGAATAAAGAAAAATTAGGAGCTTTTATTGTACCGACAGGTGTCGGCGCGTCAATCGGCGGTTTTGCCGGTGATGCCTCATCTTATGCAAGAAAATTTGCTAAAAAATCAAGGCTTATAGTAAATCCTAATGTAGTAAATGCCGGCGGTTTTTCTGGGATTACAGATAATATGCTTTATGTTGAGGGGTATTCTCTTGATGAGTTTTTTAAAGGTAATTTGAATTTAACTCCTTCTGTAAATAATAAAATAGGTATTGTGTTTGATAAAGCGATTCCACAGGATGTTTTAAATGTTCATCTTAATACGGTCAATGCTGTCAAATGTGTTTATGGTGTTGACGTTTGCGCATATATAATAACTGATGAAGAAATCGGAGTTGAGTTTAATATTGATGAAAGCGGGATTTCTACAGGCAGTGTGAAAAATATTGAAACAATGCTTAATGCCTCAAAAAAACTTTTAGAAAAAGGATGTAATGCGATTGGACTTGTTTGTTTGTTTGAAGAACCGGAAGGTGATAACGAAGATTATGCAAACGGTATCGGTACAGATCCTGTTGGAGGAGTAGAGGCTGTTTTGTCGCATTATATATCTAAAGAACTTAAAGTTCCTTGTGCACATTCTCCTGCATTTAAAGATTATCAAATATATTCGGATTTGGTTGATGGAAAATCTGCATCAGAGTATATTACACCTACATTTTTGCCCTGTATATTGTTAGGTTTAAGTCAAGCTCCATTGTTGTCAAAAGATGGCGATATTAGTATTGATGATTTGGGTTATCTTGTAATGCCTTATGACGCATTGGGCTCAACACCTGTATTTGAATGTTTAAAACGAAATATACCGATTTATGCTGTAAAAGAAAATTCAACAGCATTAAATGTTTCACCTGAGAAAGTAAGCGAAAAAATTATTGTCATTTCTACATATCAAGAATTAGTTCAGGAAGTTCTGTAATTTTATAGAAAAGTTGAGATGCTAATTGGAAATTTTGAGGGTCTGCGCTAACGTAGAATTTTTCATATTCAAATTTGTTGTTAATTAAGCCTGATTTTATTAAATCATCTTTTATGTTTTGTGCAAAATAAACTGACGGGTCAATAAATTTGTCCTCAGGTATGAATTTTTTCAGCACATTAATTAAATATGGATAGTGCGTACAAGCAAGAACAATTTTATCAGGAAGGCTTTTTTGCGCAATATCAAGAATTTCTTTTACCTGCTCAATACTTTGAGGTTGATTTATCCTGTGTTCTTCCACAATTCTTACCCAATTAGGAGCGGCAATTTCAACAACTTCCATACTAGAATTGTATTTTGCAATCTCTCTTGAATAAGCGTGAGATTTAATTGTTGCCGGTGTTGCAATTACGCAAAGTTTTTTTACATCAAGTTTTGCAAAAGTTGAACATACTGATTGTATTATAGGATAAATTTTAAATTTATAATTATTTTTAAGTTTTTTATATGCAACAGCCGAACTTGTATTACAGGCAATAACAACAGCTTTTGCATTTTTTCTTTCAAAAAAGTGTAAAATTTTGTCTGCAAATTCTATTAATTGTTCTTCTGTTTTTTCGCCGTACGGCATATTTTTTGTATCCCCGAAGTACAAATAATTTTCTTGCGGCATCAATTTTTTTACTTTTTCAAAAACCGTTAGTCCGCCTACCCCGGAATCAAAAAATGCTATTGGTCTGTTATCTGTTTTGTTTTGCAAAGTATTCTTGTATTCCATCTGCTATTGCTCTGGCTGTTGCCTGTTTCCTTTTTTCTCCCGTAAGCTGTAACCTCTCATTGCAATTTGAGATAAATCCTATCTCAATCAAAATTGCGGGAGATGTAGTATGATTTATAACATAAAATTTAGATTTAAACAATCCGCGGTTAGGTGACTGGATTGCACTTGCAAATGATGAATGTACGGTTTGGGCAAGTTCCATACTTTCCTGATGATAATAGTGCGTTTCTACTCCTGTAATTTCAGGTTTAACGCTCGAATTTACGTGGATACTTACGAAAATATCAGGAGAATATTGTTCGCTTATTTCAACCCTTTCCTGTAATGAAACATAAGTGTCATCAGCACGTGTCATTTTTATTTCGTAGCCCTTTTGTCGTAACAGCTTTTCAACTCTTTTTGCAACATCAAGAGTTATATCTTTTTCATTAATTCCGCCGCCTATTGCACCGGTATCGGTGCCACCGTGACCTGCATCAATAACAACACGTTTTGTTCCAGTTTGGGCTTTTGGATTAACAGGGTTTAAAACTATTGATGGTTCTTGTTTTTTCTTAACTTGTTTTATTTTTATTTTTAAACTTCTTCCGTCAGCTCCGAGATATGAACTTACCATTGCATCCTGTTGGAAAGGTATTGTTAATTTAAGTCCGATTTTTGGCATTAAATCAATAACAGCATTTTCAAAGAATGTGTTCTTAAATGTTTCTTTAAAATTAGTGTCATTATATTTTGAAACATTATACAAATAAATAATAAGTTTATCATTGTATCTGTCCAAACCATGAACGATTGGAGAATCGAACTTTATTATCAAGCTTTCTGTTAATGGATTTTCTTTTTCTTTAATATAGTCAATTGCATTGCTTGAATGATTATAAAGTGTAGTGTTGTTTGTTTTTTTATAATTTGCGAGAATTAATGACTGATTGTCTTCGGAATATATTGGAATATAATCTCCCACATCATCTGTAGTTATTACAATTCTTGCTTTGTTTACAGAGAATTGTCCTATTTTTACGGTTTCGGTTTCATTAATCTTAAATTCTTTGTTTCTTAACTTTGTATCAACAAGTGTATTTGGCAAATCATATACAATTCGTGAAGGGTTTTGCAATATCATCGGGCGTTCTATAGTAACTGCTCCAAACCCGTTGATTAGGATGCCGTTTTGCCTTGTCGATATATTGTTGAGATAATATTTTGTATTTAGTTTAAGTTCTTTTTTTTCAAAAGTCTGTTCAGCTTTTACATTGAAAGCATCCTGAATTTGACCGGTGATGCTATCATTTGTTTGTTCTACAGGCGTTGTTATTGTTAAATATTCATAAAAGTCGCTGGATGAAGAATGTTCGTCTCTATATGTGTTATGAAAATATTCATTATCACATATTGTTCCGTTTTTAAGTTTAATGATAATATTATTTTTTATTCTGAAGAAGTTTATGCTATCCGGATTGAAATCGTTATCATAATATATTACAACCCTTATTTTACACGGATTAACCGAAAACTGGCTGATTTTTATTTCTTTAATCGGACCTGAATTAAATATCCAATCCTGTTTTGGAAATGTTGTTATAGCACTTTCGATATCAAAATATGCTTTGCCTTCCATTTTGACAAGTTTAATATTCTGGTCAAGAAAATTTTCTGTAGTGTCTTGTGCAGACAAAACAATAATAGAATTAGATGTATCAAAGTTCGCATTTGTAAATTTATACAAATTTTCCGCATCAACCCTCAGGGTAAATGCAAACAAATATGTAATAAATATTATGAATAATAAAAGTAACTTTTTCATAAGACTTCATTTATTATTATATAACGATAAAATGAAGCTATCAAATATGTAACGATTTTAAATTAATAATACCTTTATCTAATGCTATAAATGCAGCGTGTGCTCGGTTTCTGGCTTCCAGTTTTCTTAAAATTGCACTAACATGCACTTTTACAGTATGCTGACTGATATAAAGCATTTTGCCTATTTGAGTTGTCGTATAACCCATCAAAATCAGTTTTAGTATGTTAATTTCTTGTTCTGTTAAAATTTCCATTTTTTGTTTTATATTGTTTTCCATTTCCCACCTCAAATAAAGATTATCATATTTAGAAATGGAAAGATTAATTATATTGCCGTTTAAGAATAATAATAATAAAAAACTTGAAAATTTTTTTTTTTGCGTTAGAATAAAAATATCGACAAAATCTATGCGTGCGTAGCTCAGTTGGATAGAGTGTTTGGCTACGAACCAAAAGGTCGGGGGTTCGAATCCCTCCGCGCGTAATAAAAAAAGCCTTCATCTGAAGGCTTTTTTTATTAATATAATAATTCGTCAATGTACTTTAACAGGACATTTTATCTGAACGAATAAAAGTATTATTCGGCAGAGTTGGCTTGGTGTTTGAGTTTTGGCGGTCGGAAATAATCGTTTTATGTGTTATCAAAATTACTCAAAAGTCTCTTTTGGGTATAAAAATTGGGCTCAAATTTCCAATATTTTATTTTAAAACTTTAAATACATCCCTGCATTTCCCCTATTTTACTAAACTGTACGGATAAAACGATTATTTGACAAATATGGACTTTTAAGTCCGTTTTGAAGTTTATTTTAAATTATTTTAAAAATAAAAAAGGTCGGTAATTTATATGCAAAGGTAGGATATGCATATTTTGACAAAATCATGGCTTATCGCTTACTAAGGAATAAAACTTTTTGATATTTTAATTTCTAAAAGCATTACAATTATTGCTTTGGGACAATTGTTTAAATATCGAGTTGAGCAATTTCTAATTCATAACCTAATTCTTGAAATATTTTAACAATTGTAGAAACTTTCGGTTCTTTTCCACTTTTTTAAGAACGCTCATTCATTGAGACATAATTTGCATGAGCTTCACACTCAGCTTCATAAACAGCATCGTTATCAATAGTTTCTTGCAATATCTCAATTTCAGTTGCTTCAATACCAGTTACATAATTGTTTTCAATATCATAACAAGAAGAAATAAGAATTTTTGCTTCAATATATCCGACACAAAAATCATCAACATATACATTAAATTTGCCGATTGCATTTAATTCTATATATAAATCATTGTCATCGATATCTAAGCATTTGATTGAATCAGTTTCTATTATATAATCTTCAATAATATCATAATCATAATTATATCCGAAGATAGGTGTTTGCTCTATTATAAGTCCTGATTTAATATCTTCTAAAACAAATTCTTCGAAATTTAATGGATATCCATAGTTACTATATTTTTGTTTTAGAAGTTGAGGAATAAAGTTGTTTTCTATTGTTTTAAACAATTCATCTGGTGGTATTTGGGTTTTTTCATTTAAATAATCTTGCAAAGTTAATATTCTAATATTTGTTGGATTTATGGATTCTCTTTCTAAATCGTCTTTATAATCATTAGGTAAATTATTCATATCCATAAAATCTTTAATATTATTCGTAATAAAAATTAGATTATTACTATATTGTGCATTTTTTAAAATATCTATCAATGTATTCCATATGGCATAATCCTTTATGCCCTTGTCTGTCCCTTTTTTAAATGGAAATTTTCGTTCATAAATTCTATTAAAAACATCATGTATATTTAAAGTTTTAGGAATAGGTTGAATATTTATATTGTTACTTTTTAATTTTTCCATATATTTTTAATAATCCTCTCTTTATTTCTCTTACACAACAAAACGAGAGGCGGCAGGCACGCTCAGGCCTTTCATCCTCTCGTTCATACAAGAATCAACTATAGCAGTATCCGGGGCGGCTGTCAAGGAAAAACTGAATGTGAAGAAATCTAAAGTCTCTCCATTCATTCCATAGACACTCCTGACATCTTGCGATATAATGAACATGCTGTCGACTCTTTCCAGCAGGAAGGGGGTGTCT
The DNA here is from genome assembly GCA_950096985.1 of uncultured Candidatus Melainabacteria bacterium. GTDB lineage: Bacteria > Cyanobacteriota > Vampirovibrionia > Gastranaerophilales > Gastranaerophilaceae > Stercorousia. Next base: position 620 of record CATNBA010000023.1, on the reverse strand, counting down.
ACATGGAGCTCTTAACTACTTTCATTCTTTCTGTCATGGCAAGTGTAGCTGGCTACTACATATGCAAATGGTTAGACAGGAAGCATAAAGACAGCTAACCTGAAATGGAAATCCCGTGTACTGGCTATACACGGGATTTCGCTTTGTGACTACATAATCTTAACTACTTTCTTAGCTGTAATTATTTTACATCAAATCCCGTGTAATGTCAACATCACACCTTAAACCGGTACCCTACTCCCCAAATAGTCTCAATATACTGGGGTTTTGCCGTATTAAATTCTACCTTTTCCCGAATTTTCTTAATATGCACTGTAACCGTGGCAATATCTCCGATAGACTCCATATCCCAAATCTTGCTGAACAGCTCTTCTTTGGTAAATACATGGTTGGGGTTCTCGGCTAAAAAAGTCAGAAGATCAAACTCCTTGGTGGTAAAGTTTTTCTCCTGGCCATTAACCCACACCCGCCGGGCCGTCTTATCAATCTTAAGTCCCCGGATCTCAATAATATCATTTACCGGAAAGCCGCTGGAAATCAGTCTCTCATAGCGGGCCAGATGCGCTTTCACCCGTGCTACCATCTCGCTGGGAGAAAACGGCTTGGTAATATAATCATCT
>CATNBA010000022.1 GCA_950096985.1 uncultured Candidatus Melainabacteria bacterium | reverse complement strand
TTGGTGTATAATATATTTGAGGGTAAGATATTATGTTAATTGAATTTAGTACAGAAAATTTTAAATCTATAAAGAATAAAATGACGCTTACTTTGCAAGCTGCAGCTGATATAAGTCTTGCGAAAAATGTAGCAAAAATCAAATTGCCACAGATTGATGGTAAAAAAAATATACACCGTGTATTGAAAACATCAATTATATATGGTGCAAATGCTTCAGGTAAATCAAATTTACTTAAAGCTATGGATATAATAAGAAAGATTATAATACATTCTAATACTCACCAACCTAATCAAAAGTTTCCAATTGATAAATTTAGATTAGATTTATCTTGTGCAAATAAACCAACAAGTTTTGAATTTATTTTTATTCAAAATGATATTAAATATGCTTATCAAGTTGTTCTTACTGAAAAGAAAGTTATAGAGGAGAATTTATATTATTGGCCTAACGGACGTCAAGTTAAAATATTTGAAAGGCAGAATAATAGTATTGATTTTGGAAGTTCTTATAAAGCAAAAAATAGAGAAGATGAGTTAAGAAATAAAATATATGCTGAAGATACTGCTGAAAATATTTTATTTTTATCAATGGCTAATAAAGTAAATATTCAGCCGGTAAAAGATGCGTTTAATTGGTTTGCAACAAAACTTGTAATTATTAATAGGCAAACTGGTATTGGAAATGATACGACAAGAATGTTAGCTGAACATATTATTAATAAACAAGAAGTACTTAATTATTTACAAGTTGCAGATGCACAAATAACGGATTTTATGCTTGTAGAAAATGATGATGATTTAGATGAAAATCATCCTGTAAATAATTTTATTAAAACAGTTATTCTTCCAGAAATAGCTAGAAAAGAAAATATAAAAATTGAGAATATTGGAAAAATTGTAGGAAAATCATATAACGAAAAAATCAAAAGATATGGAATATCAGAAACAGGAGATAGAGTTTTAATTGATTTTGATATTTCAGATGAATCAGATGGAACGCAACGTTATTATGGTTTAATCGGTCCAATAATTGCTTGTCTAAAAAAAGGGTGCACTATTTTATATGATGAACTTGAGTTACGTCTTCATTCTTTGTTAGCTAAAGGAATTATTGAATTATTTACATCTGATATAAATTCAAAGAATGCACAATTAATAATTACATCGCATAATGTTAATTTATTAGATACAAAAGGTTTGTTCAGAAGAGATCAAATATGGTTCACTGAAAAAAATGAATGTAGTGAAACGGAACTGTATTCTTTGGATGATATTACAGGTGTTCGTAGTTCAATGATTAAATCTAAAAATTATTTAAAAGGTAGTTTTGGTGCTGTTCCAGATTTAGACTGGGAGAATATCAATGATAAGACGTAGGATTGAAGAAACATCAAGAGGACGAAACTTACGTTCTTTAAGAAAGAATGTTTATATTTCTGCGAAGGAGATGCTGAAGAAGCTTATTTAATTGGATTAAGAAAACAATTCTCACACAAAGCTACTATTAAAATAAATAATAGTGGTAGAACTTCAGCAAAAGATGTTGTTAGAAATCTAATAAAAAAGTATAAATCTGAATATGGAAAAGAAGATTTAAAATATTGTATTTTTGATTGTGATGAAAATACAGCTTCTGATTTATTGGAAGCTAAAAGACTTGCTGATAAAGAAGGTGCAAAGATAATATTTTCAAACCCATGTTTTGAGATATGGTTACTATGGCATTATGAAAATAACTTTTCTTTTCAAAGTTCAAGAGAGAAACTTAAAAAACAAATTGAAAAATTAATAAAGGAAAACTATTGGAATTGTAAAAAAAATCCAAATTTGTATGATATTACTAAAGAAAAGCTTTCAATAGCTCAAATGAATTATTCACAAAGAAAACAAGAAATTATTAAAGACAACATTCCTACATATTCAAAAGATAGTAATCCTTATTCTGATTTTGATAATTTATTTGAAGATTTATTGTCATTATAATCAACAAATAACTTTTTTATTTAAACGTTTTCAAAATATCCAAAACCTGTTGTTGCTGTTCGTTGGATAAAGATTTTATGTGTGCGGTTATTTGTTTCAGCTTTTTGTCTTTTTTATTGCTTGCTGGTACATCAAAATCAAACAGGGCACGTGGTGCAACATTCAAGACCGTACAAATATTTTTCAAAGTTTTGTAAGTTACGAAGTTTTTACCAGTTTCAATTGCCGTTACAGTTGTCGGCGATAATTCAAGTTTTTCAGCGAACTTCTCTTGACTAAAGCCGCACATCTTCCTTAACTCTTTAACTCTCTTTCCGAAACTTTTTATAAAATCTTCCATAACAATAGATTATATTGTTTTGCAGGTTTATTCTACCGTGTTTTACTTAAGAGTATTTTCTTAAGTTTTACCCGAGGAAACTTTTGTTTTTTTGCTCTTATTTTAGTATTAACCCAAAGGTCTAATTACGGCTGAAAACACTTGTTATTGTTGTGGCATAACAAGTTGGAAGTTTTAAAAATAAGTAATATTTCGTACGCGAAACACTATATTAAATTTAAGGCTTTTGCGATTGCTACAGCTTGAGTAATATTAGACGCATAAAGATTATAACATGCCTGACCTGCGATACAGTTTGCGACATTTACATTATACAGGTGCATTTGTTCAGTAATTTCCTTTCACGTTGCTCCAGTGGCTGAAAGTTTTAAAAGTGTTATTTCGTCATTTTCTAATTTATATCGGGGCTTTGTAGGTAGTGGTTGTATTTCTACAGGTATGTTTTTTAGAAACCGCTTGCGAAACTTTGGGGTAATAGCGGAAGTCTTGATAATCTTATGCTCAATGGCTTTTGAGATAAGCTCTCTACGGGTTTTGATATTGAACTTTTTATATAAAAGCTGTGTCCGCTTTTGCAGGTTGTAATATTTGAGGTTCATTCGTACGGCGGTTTCTTTGATTGTGTCGCCTTTTGCAAGCTGATTTAAGAGTTCAACTTGACTTTTACGGACTACATAAACCTCTTTTTCGGGCGGAAAGTATTGTTTATTGAAAATGTCAAGAAAGTTACTCATTGTGTTTTGTTGAAAATCCTATATATAAATGTAAGTATGCACATGCCAGTAGGCTTATACTGTGCGGGTTTTAAGATGTTTGATGTAATATGTGTACCGGTGCTGTGCCATCGGATAACACGATTGCAATTTTAATTGTTATTTTTATTGCCTTTTATTGTTAAAAGATAGTAAGCAAAGTAAATAACTGTCAAAATATTAACAATTGTCCATATTGGTTTACGTAGCGGCATTTTAATAATCGGGTTATAAAGTATTGCGATTACAAACAAAATAAATGTTGTATCGGTATTATTAGACGGCGCTATAAACAACTCTCTTAATACTCCAAAACAAACTGCAAAACGTAATAAAATATAGTACCCGTACGGTAACGGTAATATCGCAGTTAGTAACAAAATTATTAAAAATAAAAACATGCGAAGAAACAAAAAAAGGTTTGAGGGAAAGAGCCGCAGAAGGATTATTCCCTAATCGTGCCCCGTACGGTTATAAAAATGTTAGGAATGAACGCGGTAAAAGTGTCATTGAAGTTAATAAAGAAACCGCCCCTTTTATTATCAGGGCTTTTGAGATTTATTCAAGCGGTAATATCTCGATTAAAGATACTGCGAAACAATTGCTTGATGAGGGTTATTCTTACCGCCCTTATTCACCTCGTATTACCCCCGGTGCACTCGAAGACATGTTGAAAAATCCTTTTTATACAGGTGTATTTAGATACAACGGCGAGATTATGCAGGGGGTGCATGTGCCATTAATCTCTAATACTTTGTTTCAGAAGGTTCAAAAAGCCTTTAAAAAAGACGGCAAACCGCTTTACACAAAACATAAATTTTTATTAGGAAACTTTTTCACTTGCGGTGATTGCGGTTGTTCCGTTGTGGGTGAGATTAAAAAAGAAAAATACATATATTATCATTGCACTTGGGCTTACGGTAAAGACAAATGTTCTAACCGCAAGTATCACAATGAAAGCGAACTGTTAAAAAAACTTGGCGACGCGGTAAAAGCTGTCGAAATAAACGAAGATTTAAAGCGGAGTATCTGCGACGCAATAATTGACCTTAACAAACAAGAACAGAATTTTCAAACTGAAAACTTGCAAAGATTGAATATGCAAGCGGAAAAAATTCGCAAAGAAATTCATGCTATTTATCAGGATAAGTTAGAGGGTTTAATCTCTAAAGAGCAATGGCAGGAAGAAAATGACATCAGACAACAAAGATTAATCGCAGTAAAAACTCGTATTGAAGCCTTTGACAATACTAATAATATGTTCATGGAAGATGTAAATTTAACTCTCGAACTCCTGAATGACTTACACAGTAAGTATTTACAGGCTTCAGATGAAACCAAAGTAGAAATACTGAAAACCCTACTTTCGAACTGTACACTAAATGGTGAAAATGTAAGCTGGACATATAAAAAGCCGTTTTCTTATATTGCTGAAACGGCTGATTTTGAAAAAATTTACCCGAGATGCGATTCGAACGCATGACCTACCGCTTAGAAGGCGGTTGCTCTATCCAGCTGAGCTACTCGGGCAAAAAGTATTTAATTTACATTCCCTATATTAACATGAAAATTTTTGATTGCAAGAAATTTTTACTTTTTTTATTGTATAATTTCTTTTAGAAATTAACTAAAAAGGAAAAAGATTATGCTAAGCGGAAATGAAATCAGAAAATTATATTTAGATTACTTTAAAGATAAACATCAACACACTATAGTTGAAAGTTCAAGCCTTGTACCTGACAACCCTACAGTTTTGTTGACAACAGCAGGTATGTTGCAGTTTTTACCGATATTTTTAGGGATTGTAAAATCTCCGTATGATCCTGCACGTGCAACTTCTTGCCAAAAATGCGCTAGAGCGGGCGGAAAAGATTCTGATATTGAAAATGTAGGCAGAACTCCACGTCATCATACTTTCTTTGAAATGCTCGGGAACTTTTCTTTCGGTGATTATTATAAAAAAGAAATTATTCCATGGGCATGGGAATTTGTTACTGAGGTTTTGAAACTTGACAAAGACAGACTTTGGATTACGATTTTTGAAACTGATGATGAGGCTTTTGATATTTGGAGAAGTGTAGGTGTTCCTGCTGAACGAATTAAACGTAAAGGCAAAAAAGATAATTTCTGGGGTCCCCCCGGAGCATCAGGGTCTTGCGGACCTTGCTCTGAAATCCACTATGATTTGGGTGAAGATTTGAAATGTTCTGATGATTGCGGAATTGACACCTGCGAGTGCGACAGATGGGTTGAAATTTGGAACCTTGTATTCACTGAACTTTATCAGGATGAAGAAGGAAACCAGTCACCTTTGGAAAGCAAAAACGTTGATACAGGCATGGGCTTGGAACGTATTACAATGGTTTGTCAGGGTGTTCGTTCAACTTTTGAAACAGATTTGCTAAAACCTATTATGGACAAAGTTTGTGAAATGGCGGGTGTTCCTTACAAAAAATCTGAAAAAACAGATATTTCGTTGCGAATTATAACAGACCATGCAAGATGCGTATCTTTCTTGATTTCCGACGGTGTAATCCCGGGTAATGAGGGCAGAAGTTATGTTTTGAGAATGATTTTGCGCCGTGCATTACGTCATGGAAAAATTTTAGGAATGGAATTGCCGTTCTTGTATAAACTTGTTGATGTTGTTGTTGAGCATTATGGTGAGGCTTATCCTGATTTAGTTAAAAATAAGGCAAAAATCGTTGATGTAATTAAGAAAGAGGAAGAACGTTTCGCAAAAACTCTTGACCGTGGTTACAAAATGCTTGACGAATTTATTGATAACAAAAAAGATATTGACGGTGATAGCGCATTCAAACTTTATGATACCTTTGGTTTCCCGTTTGAATTAACAAAAGAAATTGCAGAAGAAAATGGTTTGAATGTTGATGAAACAGGTTATAAAGCTGCAATGCAGGAACAAAAAGAGCGTGCAAAAGCAGCGACTGCAAAGATTTCTGTTACAGGCGATATCAAATATGCAAAAATTGAAGATGAAGTCGGGTCAACCGAATTTGTCGGATATACAGAAAACGAATGTGATGCAAAAATTCTTGCAACGGTTGAGGGTGACGGATACGTTGATATTATTTTAGATAAAACTCCTTTCTATGCAGAATGCGGCGGACAGACAGGCGACAGCGGCATTATTGAAAACGATAACCTAAAAGCAGAAGTTTTAACAACATTTAAGGTTAATAAATTATTTGTACATCGTTCAAAAGTTGTTAACGGTGAAATTACAATCGGTGAAAAAGTTTGTGCAAAAATTGATGTTGCAAGACGTGAAGAAATCAGACTTCACCATTCATCTGCTCACTTGCTGCAATCTGCTTTGATTAAGGTTCTTGGTGATGAAGTTCATCAGGCAGGTTCGCAGGTAGAAGAAAACAGAATGCGTTTTGACTTCACATTTTCACGTGCAATGACACCTGATGAAATATTTAAAGCAGAAGATATTATTAACGGATGGATTTCTCAAGGTATAGAAATTAAAACCGAAGAAATGGATATTGAACAGGCTAAATTAACAGGTGCTACAGCATTATTTGGTGAAAAATACGAAGATGTTGTAAGAGTTGTTTCTATAGGTTCGGGGCACAATTGCATTTCAAAAGAATTTTGTGCAGGAACTCACGCGAGAAATACACGCGACCTGCGTTTGTTGAAAATTGTTTCTGAAGGTGCAATTGCAGCAGGTACAAGACGTATTGAAGTTGCTGTATCTCGTGCTGCATTTGAATTGATGAATGCAAAAGTTAAAGAAATCGACAAATTGTCTTTGATGTTCAAAGTTCATTTTGATGAAGTGAACGAGCGTGTTCAAAAACTGCAGGAAGAAAACCGCGAACTTGCAAAAGAGCTTGAAAAGCTGAAAGAAGAAAATTCAAGAGCTAAATTTGCGACATTCCTGTCAAAAGCTCAGGATATTGAGGGCGGTAAGCTTTTTATAACAAAAGTTGAAAATATCGACGGCGGTGCAATCAAAACCGGCATTGAATTTATGTCGCAAAAATTAGGCGAAAGCGTGATAGTTCTTGCCTCAGAAAGAACAGTTGCTGTCAAAGTTTCAGACAGTTTTGTGAAAAAAGGCATTAATGCGGGCAAAATTGTCGGTGATATAGCCCGTGCAACGGGTGCAAACGGCGGCGGACGACCAAACTTTGCACAGGGCGGTGTAAAAGATGCTTCAAAACTCGATGAGGTTTTGGCAAAAGTTGAAGAGGAAATAAAAAATTGACAGTATTAAAAATTGAAAGATTAGAACATAACAAATTTTTGCCTGAATACAAAACAGAGGGCGCAGCGGGAATGGACTTGTGTGCGGCTATATCTGAGCCGATTACTTTAAAACCGCTTGAAAGAGCTTTAGTTCCGACTGGTTTAAAGATTGAACTTGAACACGGATACGAGGCGCAAATCAGACCGCGTTCTGGACTTTCAATAAAACACGGCATTACTCTAATCAACTGTGTCGGAACGATTGACGAGGATTACAGAGGTGAAGTTTGCGTGCCTGTGGTTAATCTCTCTAATGAAACATATACAATTCAGCCTGATGAAAGAGTCGCTCAAATGGTTATTGCGCGTGTTGAGCAGGCTGAAATTAAGGTTGCCGTTGAATTAACCGAAACAGTTCGCGGTGCGGGCGGGTTTGGCTCAACTGGTAAATAAATAAATAAAAAAACCTCTTAAAAAGAGGTTTTTTAAATTTTATACACGATAGAAAGAGAGGAAAAATTTTATTTTTGCGGATTAAAGACTGAAATATCTTTCAAGTCTTTTAACGCGAAATTTGTGTTAATATCCGTTAATGGATTTTGTTTATCATTATTTTGTTTTTGCCAGTAATCCTTTGGTAATTCAGGATATCCTGATTGAATTTCATTTCCCATATTATATTTAACGACCTTTCTGCATAAAAACTTTAATTTTTTATTAAATTTTGTTACAATCGTTTGATTGTTAAAAGCATTTCATTCGGTACGAAGTAATCTTTAACTCCATAGTTAGCATTTACAAATAAGAATTCTACTGTTTCACCATGAGCAATATTAATATCATCAAACGGGATACTTACATCTACAAATTTATCGTAAACTGTTTGGATATTTTTAGGCGACGCAATTGTCCAGAGGTTATTTGGAATTGCTTTGACTAATCTTACAAGATTAATTTCGTTTTCATAAATTGATACTTGCAATTCGTTGTGGAATTTTTCTTTGCAAATAGGCAGAATGCTTTCTGTTTTTTGAATAATTCTTATAGGCGACAGTGACTGTTTTTTATCTCTGTTACGCATATAAATATACATTTGATTTACTTGTTTGGATAAAATGTTATCTTTAATATATTCATTAATATAACACCTTATGTAAAGGTTGTCTTTGTCATAGCCGAAACAAATTTTGTCGTAAAACTTGTCTTCTTTAAGTACAGGTCCGTCAGGTATTTTTATACACCCGGCATTAAGCCAGCTTCCGTCATCATGATCTTTTCCGTCAAGTATTGGTGTAAACTCACCTTTTGGATATCTTGAAGGTTTTGCAATAGCTGATAAAAGTGGTGTATCTAAATAATCAGGAGTTTTTAAACCTAAATACAGATAAATGTTTTTCAAATGTTCTCTAAACAGATAATCAAAAATATTATCACGTCCTGAATCATTCGGTTCACCATACCACCAGAACCAATCAGAGCCTTCACAGATAAATAATTCCCGTCTTGCCGCATCAATATTAGGGTTGAGCGGGTTTTGTTTTACATAAGCAGAAAAATCATCCCTTACTTGTTTAAGATAAGTCCATGCGAGATTTTTTAAAGGCTCATCAATCCAAAGTTTAAAGTTTCTGTTTACCCATGACCCTGAACATATTTTATTAAGAGGTTTTTGCGTATCATGCTCAAGATAATCACTGATTAGAACGGTTTCTAAAGTATCATCGTCTTCGATCAGCTTATATAATGTATTTAAAAAGATTGCGCCGTCGGCTGAATATCTTTCCCAACAGTTTTCGCCGTCCATTGCTATTGTCAGAAGATGGTTTTCATCAGGAGATGACAATAATTTGCTTTGTGCAACTTTAATTCTGTCATACAAATCATTTGCTGCCCCTTCAGGTGTATGGTTGGGATATTCAAAACTAATAAGGCTTGGTACAAGAGAATCTCTAAATATTATTTTTGTATCATTATAATTATAAGTTTTAAACAAATGGTAAGGATCTTCCATGTGTCCGCGAAAATCCCTTGCAAATTCAAAGTTAATGGAATCGGAAAGTATACCCTCATCAGAAACAGTCCAGGTCACACTAAGTTCTTTGAACATATTCATAACCTTAGGGCTTATACAATGTTCTGAAGGCCAAATACCATTCGGACGTCTGCCAAAAATTTCTTCAATTCTATCCAATGCCAATTCTGTTTGTAATTTGCCGTCGAGTTCCATTTTTAAATTAGCCGGAAGTTCGTTTGTTGATGTTTTTTTGACACTTTTAATATCTAATAAAATTGGTAATATCGGATGATAATAAGGACTTGTAGTAATTTCAATTTTACCTTTTTCCAGACATTTTTTGTATGCAGGAATAATTTGCCTAATGATATCTCTTTGAATATCAATAATTTTAATTCTGTCTTGAAGTGTATAATTTTTACCTTTTTTGAAAAGTTTTTTTAGCTCGGGGTATTTGTTTTTGTAAACAGGGTCTGACCATGCAAGATTGAAAAGTGCTGTCAGGTCTGAATATTCCTGTTCGGAAAATATTGTAATGTCATTTCCGGAGCTTGCTTGATATTTTTGATAAAGCCTGTTATATTCAGGATTTGGTAAAATCATGGAATGATAATTTGCATCAAAAAAGTTATTTATAATAAATTCTTTATCATCATTTGTAAGGTGTTTGGTTATTGTAATTCGTGAATGAATATCATGCAATCCATTTTCTCCGTAATCAATTAGAGCATCAAGAAGAACGGGTACAAGATTAAAGTTGAGTTTAAGATTTTTAAACTTATCAACAATTGTCACCATATCAAGATAATCTTTAACAGCATGAAGTCTTACCCACGGCATCAAATAATCACCTTGCGGTGTTAATTGATAAACAGGTTGGTGCATATGCCAGTAGAATGCGATTGATAACTTTTTATTTTGACTCATCATTATACTTGTGATTGTAACAAAAATTTGTTTAAATAGCAAAAAATATTTTTACAAGGTTTAAGGTTGTTATGAAAATTAATAGTTTAAATCTTTTTAATAATTTTATGCCTCAAGTTCGGGGGAGGGGCAATTATGCGCAAAATACAGAATTTAAGCAGTTTGATTATAATGAAAAATTAAACCCTTCTGAAATTCTGGGAAGGAGTCAAGTAAATTTTACAGCTCAAAGAGATAAAAAATTTGAAGAATATGACAAACAATTTATTGACACTGCAGCAATAAATTTAAGACTATCTGAAAAAGATAAAAATTGTATGAGAAATTTTGTCACAGATTTTTTAAAGCAAAATAATTATAAATCACTTGAAGATATAGCAGGTATGGAACATATTGAAGAACAAGCCGATTTTATTTCCGAACTGGGCAACGATATTTGTCAATCAGATTTTGACTATAATATTCTTTCAAATGCTTTTAATAATAGAATGTTTTATGACGAACAGTATGTACCTGAAGTAGATTTGTATGAAAAAGATTATGAAGTAGTTGACCATATTCTGGATAAATATGGAATAGACGAAACACAAAAGGCTGAAATTTTTGATGTAATAAAAATGCATGCTGATGTTTTGGGTGGTGAAACGATTTTTGATTTGTTTAAACCGGAAAATGAACCAACAGTTCTTATGAGTTTGATAAAAGCTCAGTTACATCTCAGTGATGATTTAGCAACAGATTTGTTAATTGATTTTGGCTTAATGTCAGAGAAAGATGATGAAGCTCGTCATGAAGGGATTTATCCTTGGAAAATGACTGCTCTGATGAATGAGCAGGCTAAAGATGAAGCCATAGCTTGTGAAATCATTGGAGAATATGATTTGGAAGGCGATGAATTTTATGAAGGTCGAATAGATGAAGATGACGACGATGATGATGATGAAATAGAAGAAACAAAAAGTACTATGGAAGAAATTGTTGAACAATTAAACAGACGTCGCGACGGAGTAAGTGTTGAACAAATTTCATATGAACTCATGGAAAAATATAATCTGCCTTCAAAAGCATTTGAATTTATTGCAAATACTATAAATGAGTATGATGCAAACGAATTAGCTGATAATGAAGACTAAACATTGTGCATGTTATCAAAAATTTCTTTGCGTTGAACCCATATTTCCAACCCCAATTTCTCACCTGTTTGGGTCAGAGCATCTTTAATGTCTTTGAAACTGTTTTGGGATTTTGATATATCGCATAACATGAACATTACAAAATGACCTTGCATTAATGTTTGTTTAATATCTTCGATATTAACTTCATATTCAGCTAGTATATTTACTACAGCTGCTACGATACCAATTTTATCTACACCTTGTACGGTAATTATAATCTGATTTGTCATCTTTATATACCTGTCTTATCTTACAATTAATTTACCGATTTTATGACGTTTGCAGTAATCTTTGAAATCAGTATTGATTTCAGGAGATAATAAATACAATGCAATAATATTCGGAACAGACATTGCAATCATCATTGCATCCGTAATATTAATAACTGATGCTACGTTCATTGCAGAACCTACAATAATAAATAAGCAGTAGATTACATCAAATGATAAGTTGCGTTTGTGTCCTTCTCCAACTAAAAATGTCCAAGCTTTCTGTCCATAGTAAGCCCAAGAAATTAATGTTGATAAAGCAAACAGAATTACAACAACAGATAAAATGTATGGGAAGAATGAGATTACTGATTGGAATGCTGAACTTGCAAGTTCAATACCTGAAATCTGTCCCACCTGTGTCTGGTCTAAAATTCCTGAGAACACAATCGCAAATGAAGTTAACAAGCATAAAATACCTGTTAATAAAGTTTCGAGCAATGCTACAAAACCTTGAGAAATCGGTTCATTTGTTTTAACTGTTGCATAAGCAATAGCTGCAGCACCGGTACCTGCCTCGTTAGACTGTACAGAACGTCTTAAACCTATAATGATTGTTCCAAAAACACCGCCTGCTACAGCATGAGGTGAAAATGCTTCTCTTATAATTAAAGAAATTGCATGTGGTATATGAACAAAGTTTGCAAGGATTACAATTAAACCTGCACCAATGTATAAGAAACACATTGCAGGAACAAGAATTGTTGTAATTTTAGAAATACTTTTAATTCCGTCAACAACAGCAAGCCATACAAGTACTGCAATCAAAACACCGAATACCCATGCATAGCCGTTCATAAAACTGTGTTCGCCGCCTGTAATTAAAATAAGCTGATGCGCAGACTGGTTAATTTGAATCATATTACCGCCTGTGATAGCTCCGCCTATACAAAGAACCGCAAATATTGCAGATAGAGGTTGTCCTAACCATCTCATTTTTTTGCGTGTTAAACCGTGAGCGATATAGTGCATCGGTCCGCCTGATACAGTGCCGTCAAGGTTAAATCTTCTATATTTAACAGCAAGTGAAGCCTCAATGAATTTTATAGACATTCCTAAAAATGCGCCTGCAAAAATCCAGAATGCAGCACCAGGACCTCCTATTGAAATCGAAATTGCAACACCTGCAATACTTCCTATTCCGATAGTTCCTGATAATGCAGTTGCAAGTGCCTGAAATGAAGAAACTTCACCATTTGAATCATCAGAGTTTTTGTCTGCCGGTTTTGCAACAACATCAATAGCATGTTTCAAACCCCAAAGAGAAACTCCTCTGAAAAATATTGTAAAAAATATACCAGCGAATAAAATCCAGAAAATAATAATCGGTACATTTGACCCAAAAAAGTTTATTGGATAAAAAATAACATTGGCGACCGCGTCAGACACAGGGGCAATGTGTTTATCCATAAAAGCATCCACGTTAAAAGCGTTAGCCTGCTGGATGTTAAATAAAAGTGTCAAAAGTACGATTAAAAATTTGTTCATTAATTTGTTTCCTTCTCTAAATATACCCGGCTTTTTTAATAGGGTAAAAAACCAACTTTTATTATTGTAGCAGAAACATGGTTTTAGAGAGTGTTTTCATGTGAAATGTTAAAGATTTGTTGCAAATAACTATCTGCACAATGTTCGGGGGTAAGGCTTTTAATAGTGCTTAAACCATTGTGTAACAAAGCTTTTCGTTCGTTTATATTGAGTGAATTAATTTTGTCAAGCACGGCTTTTATACTTTCCGTATCAGGTTTTGTTAAAAACCCGTTTTCTCCGTCTTTAATAATTCCGTCAATGCCATCATCTTTTGTGCAGACTGTAATACAGTTTTGTGACATTGCCTCTAAATAAACCATACCAAAAGTTTCGCCTACACTTGGAAGTATGAAAACATCATTTTTTTGCATGTGTTCAAATACTTCTTCCCGATTAAGCCGACCTGTAAAAGTTACGTTTTTATCGAGTTTTTTAAGTTCTGTGCTCAACTTGCCGTCACCTATAATTGTCAGTTCATAATTCCCTTTGCAAGCTTTAATAACTTTATCTATATTTTTACGTTTTTTAAAATTTGCGCAGGTTAAAACCTTGATTTTATCGTATTCTTCACGTTTGGGTGGCAGTGGTGCGCAAATCCCTGACGGTGCGACAAATGTTTTTTTTACAAATTGCGGAAAAAGTTTTAAGAGTTTTTTTTCTATTACATAAGAACGGCACGCAATTGCTTTTGCATTATGCAGTGCGGTTTTCATACGATTTCTAAAATGGAATTTATATAAAGGTTTTGTCAAAACTTCCAAATCAGAATTATGTATTCCTGCAACAAAGGGCACTCCCAATTTATCGGCATATAAAATTCCTGAAGGCATATGCGCAATAACTAAATCATATTTTTCTTTTATTGGCGGCACTTTCAAAAATGGCGTCCGAAAATTCAAATTCAAAACATTTCCGTATTGACCCGATTTATAGAACGGTTTACCTCTCAAAAAAGAATTCAAAATAAAATTAGGTTTTATAACATCGACTTCGTGTCCAGATTTTTGCCATTCTTTGACAAAATTCAAAAGAGTTTTTGGTGTAGTTTTTTCATTATCCTTTATCGGATATAAGTCAGTTATAAAAAGAATTTTCATAAATTTATTATAAATCATTTGGCTTGTCTTGTAAATCTTTTTGGGATATTATGAAATTATGGACTACAAACATTATTTAGATCAAGGAATACAGGAAACAAACGAGGGTAAATTTGATGAGGCTTTGCATTCACTGAGCCGTGCGGTCGGATTAAAGCCTGATGATGCGCTTTCATATTTTTCTCTGGCAATAGTTTATCATAACATGAATGAGCTTGCGGCGGCTTATGATAATTATTCAAAAGCGATTGAGTTTAATCCTGATATGATTGATGCTTATTTTAATCGTGCGCAAACAATTTTGTTAGAAGAAAATAACGGTGAAATCAGGCTTAATATGGCTTTGAATGATTTTCAAAAAGCGGCTGAATTAGACCCGAAATTTATAGATGCGTTTTATTATTCTGCCGTTGTTCAAAAGAAACTAGGGGATTACAAAGGAGCATTGGAAAACCTTGATAAAGCGCTTGCGATTGACCCTAATGCCGTATATTCAAGAGCATTGAAAAAACTTATTTTACAGAAGTATATTAAATAGTTTTTTCAGTTTAATTATTTTCTCATACGATTTTTCGATATTTTCCTGAAGTTCTTTGTCGGTTTTGGCTTTTTCTGCAATTTTTTCTATTATCTCGATTGTTTCAGGAGTGGAATTTCTGTAAATAAACATGTTTAACCCTGCGCGAATTCCTCTTTCACAAGCGTTTTCAATGTCAGCACCTGACATAATCATATCGTCTGATATTGCAATCCCGTGAAAACCAAGGTTTCGCAAATATGAAATTGCGTTTTTGCTCAAACTTGTCGGGATAACGTCTTTTTCAAAACATGTGCAGTGAAGATGTGCTACCATAACCATTTCGATTGTTTTTGCGCAAGCCCTGAAAGGTTCAATATGTTCTTGCATCTCATCAAGTGTCAAATCAATTCTTGGCAGGGTTAAATGGCTGTCTGCGTTTGCATCACCGTGACCAGGGAAATGTTTTACACAAGGAATAATCCCGTTTTCGCGATACGTTTGCGAAACTATTTTTTCACATTTTATCACTTCATCTGCGTTATCAGAAAACGCGCGTTCGCCGATTATAGGGTTATTAGGATTTGTGTTTACGTCAATACAGGGGGCAAAGTTCAGGTTTATGCCGTAGCTTTTGAGCTCTTGTGCAATTTCTTTAGTCTGTTCTTTCAAAATCCCTTTTGAGTGTGCGTATTTTGCCGACAAATACTTTTTCCCATGGTGAATATTTTCTGTGCGTTCAACCCGTCCGCCTTCTTGATCAATCGACAAAAACGGTGGCAGAAGCGCTTCTGACTTAATTTTTTCAGTCAGAGCACAAAACTGTTCAACGGATTGAATATCTTTCGTAAAAAAGATTATCCCGCCCAAACCTTCTTTGAGAGCTTGTTCATAGCCGTTACCGTCACAGCCTAAAATAAACATTTGATATAGTTTTTGTTTTAAGTTCATAAAATCTGTCCTGCAAGCGGTAATAATTCATTCAATTTACCGTTTTCGCAAACTTTTTCAATTGCTTTATTAATTTCTTCCAAATCAGGAGGAGTTTTTAAGTTTGAAGGAAGTTTAATATCATTTGTAGTTTGAGTTTTTACAAAACCTTCATTTGCTTTTAAAAATTCTCTATATATATCAATGATTTTGGCAGAAGTTTCATCAAGTGTATAATTTTGTCCTGCATAATATTTAGCATCTTTTGTTAGTTGCCCTATAAATTCTTTAATGAAGTCAACTTCGTACAGACTATCTTTTTCATCATATTCTCCGCCATAGCAAAGATTGTTCAATATTTTTGCATTATCAAATTGTTTTATATAAACAGCCCATAACATACACCCCAGATAAAATCCGGTATAGTTTTTCAATAATGTTTGAATTTTCGGATAAAACATTTTGAAATGCTGTTTTTTCTGATTAAAATTTCTGAACTGTGAAAGGGTATTGTAAACATATTCTACATTCGGAACAAATGCCGACATGTGTTGAATAAATCCGGGATCAAATTTTACTTCTTTCATATTTCCTCCGCAATTATAATAACATAAAAAAGGGCGAAAGCCCTTTTTTATGAACTTTATAAATTATTGCCGGAGGCTAAAGCCTCTGTTTAATCGTTTGAAGTTATTTTATAAATACCGCCTGCAAGTGCTCCGCCAACGAGGTTTGCAAGAGCTGTTATACATACTGTTTTGCATAAAGCTGTTCCCATAGTCATTAAACCCAATGCTACTGCCGGGTTGAATGCGCCAAAACAAGTTCCTGCTGTTGCAAATGCACCTGCGGTTACCGTTGCACCGATTGCAAGCCCGTAGAATGAATTTCCTTCATTATCTCTTGATGTTGCGGTATGCAGTACAACATAACAAAGTGCAAATGTAAATAAGATTTCGCAAATTACTAATGCAGTTACGTTAAATTGAGTTTGCGTATCTGCCGGTTGAACAACTACAAGATATGCAACTAAAAGTCCCGCCAAAGCACCGCCGATTAATTGGGCAATCCAGTAAGGAATCATATCGCGCCAAGGTAATGCTCCGCGGATTGCGCAAGCCAGTGATACAGCCGGATTATAATGCCCGCCGGAAACATGACCGCCTGCGTAAACCATTACCATTAAAATAAAACCGATTGCGATTGCGGGAATTACCCCGTTGCCGTTTGAAAATACCGTACATCCTACAGTTAAGATTAAAAAGAATGTACCGATAAATTCAACCAATAATTTTTTTAACATATTTTTACCCTCTCTTTAAATTTACCATTTGAGACTAGAGTATTTTAACATTTTTTTTTAATATGTACAACTGTATAACAGACTAATTAATTTCTTTAATATCAAGTTTGTAACCTAAAATTTCGCATATTAGTATCATTTCAGAAAATTTTAATGAACCTTTTTCAATTTTTGCACGAATATTAAATCTTGAGTATTCTTTTTCGTCAAGTTCGCTCATACGTCTTGCAAGTTCTGCAATAGTAATACGTTTGCGCAAAAGAAGAAGCCGTACAAGTTCGTTTATATTTGTTTGTCTGTCTATATCAATATTTATTGCCATTTTTTATATTATATGTAATTTGTTAATATATTGACATTATTTGCTTTTGATGTTATTTTGTTAATTATAAATTAACAAAATAACGTATTGTAACCAATTAATTAAGGATTATTAAGCATGAAAAAAGCATTTACTTTAGCTGAGGTTTTAATAACTTTAGGAATAATAGGAGTAGTTGCAGCTTTAACAATACCTTCACTGGTTCAAAATCATAAAAATCAGGTTGTAGAAAATAAACTTAAAAAATTCTATTCTGAAATAAATCAGGCTATTCAAATGGCTGAGTTAGATTATGGTGAGAGAGAAGGCTGGTATAATCTTGATGATGTAAATACTGATAAAGACGGAAAGCCGGTTAATGGACGAAATCCTAAAGAAAAATTTGTTTATAAATATTTTGTTCCATATATGAAAGTTTTGAAAGTTGAATTGAACTCTAAAAAAGGTAATAATCCTATTATTTATTTATCTGACGGGTCAGTGTTCGAAAATGATCACTTTGCTACATCTAATTTTAATGATTGGGTTTTTTATACAACTGACAGAGAAAAATGCTTAAAAAGAAATGTTTCTTATGGAGCATGCGCGTTTTATTTTTTATATATACCTACATGTAGTCTTGCTGAGTGTGAATATGTTGGACGGACATTTGAACCATACAAATATGGCTGGGATGGTTCAGAAAGTAAATTGTTGAATAATTGTGAAACTTCTTCTCCAAATCACTATTGTGCTGCGCTTATTCAATATAATGGCTGGAAAATTCCCAAAAATTATCCGTTTAGGGTAAGCTATTAAAATATTATCTTTGTGGTATAAAGATTTTATGTTTTATTTTGACGAGATTAATGGGAAAAAAGTTTTAAAAAGTACTTTGTTGGATGGTGCAAACCATTTTTTCACAACACGAGGTTACGCATTGAGTGATGTTGTGTCAGGCGAACTTGTTCATCCGACACAAACCCACACTTCCCATATTGAAATTGCACAAATTGGAAAATCTGATTATCCCGATACTGACGGAATGATTTTGACAAATAAAGAACAGACACTTTATCTGAATTTTGCGGATTGCACCCCTTTAATTTTTTATGATTTTGAAAAGAATATCGCAGCAGTGTCTCATGCGGGCTGGCGAGGAACTGCAGGCTTGATTGCAGTTAAAACTGTCGAAAAAATGAGAAATGAGTTCGGATGTGAAAATATCAAATGTGCAATCGGACCTGCAATCGGTTTTTGCTGTTATAATGTCGGGGAAGATGTATATAGACAACTTATGGCGACAGTAAAAAATCAAGATGGATTAGCAGAAATTAGAAACGGTGATATTTTTGTTAACCTGAAAGCTATCAATAAACGTCAGTTAGAGGAAGCAGGTATAAAAGAAATTGATGTTTGTCCATACTGTACGGTTTGTAATAATGAGCTTTTTTATTCTTACAGAAAAGAAAACGGTACAAAATTGCGTCATTGTGCTGTTATAAAGTTGTAAAACAATTCGTGTCCATACTGTGTTAGTATTGCCTCAGGATGAAATTGTACACCATAAATTGGTAATTTTTCGTGTTCTATTGCCATAATAATGTTGTCTTTTGTTTTAGCGGTAATTTTTAGAGGAACATCTTTAACTACCAGAGAGTGATAGCGGGTAACCTCAAAACCTTGAGGCAGCCCTTTAAACAGTTTGCTTTGCTTATCAAAAAATATTTTTGAGGTTTTGCCGTGGGTTGGGTTTGGGCTTTTGACAACTTTTCCGCCGAAAAATTGCGCTATACATTGATGCCCCAGACAAATTCCCAAAATCTTTTTGGTTTTATAAAACTCTTTTATAATATCCATAGAAATTCCTGCAGTATCGGGATTTCCTGCTCCCGGGGAAATAATTATGCTGTTGAAATCAATATGTTTTAATTCATCGATTGTAATTTTATCGTTTTCAAAAATCTTTGGTTCAACTCCAAGCTCTTGAAGGTATTGGACGATGTTGTATGTGAAAGAATCGTAATTATCAATTAAAATCATAAGTGCACCTCCACCATTCCGCGCACAGAGTTTACGCAAAAAATCTTTTCAGCATTTAACAAATCTGATTTGTATAGAATTTTTTCGGTTACGTTTTTCATTTGGCGTTTATATATTCCGTCCAAAATTCCGCAAGAAACCGGCGGAGTATAGAGTTTTCCTCCGATTTGCAGAATTATATTGCTTCTTGCACCTTCTGTAAGTTCACCCTTCTCATTGAAAAATATTTCGTCATAAATTTCTCCCTCGGCTATTTTTTGATAACTGTCATAAAACCATGGACGGTAGGTGGTTTTGTGGTAAATAAATTCATTTTGACTGTTTATTTTTATAGGCGAAATTCTTATTTTATTTGTTTTTGCAGGGTCAAGCGGTTTATATTCAAATTCAAATTCATCTCTGAACAGTATACGTAAAATTCCGTCTTTTTCAGGTTGGATGTCAGGTTTTTTGAACTTAAATCCGAAATATTCTGAACTTTTTTGCATTCTGTCAAAGTGTTCGTTTTCAAAAAGCATTTTACCATTTTCAACTTTTATTGTTTCTATAAGTTTGAAATTTTCGGTCAGGAATTTCGTTTTTGTCAGGGTTTCTTCCCATTCGTCTTGTATGTCAGAATCCCAGACAATTGCTCCGCCGACGCGATATCTGAAATTTTGACCTTGTTTTGCTTGAAGAATTCTTATTGGTACGCTAAAAACTGTTTCATCAGGTGAAATTAAGCCTATTGCACCGCAGTAAATATCACGCTTGCCTTTTTCAACTTTTTCGATAATTCGCATTGTGCTTACTTTTGGAGCTCCTGTTATTGAGCCGCAAGGGTATATAGCTTTAAAAATATCATAAAGTTTTACATCATCTTTTAAGTCTGCTTCAATTTGCGAAGTCATTTGATGAAGTGTTTTATGGGTTTCAACCTCAAACAATTTGGAAACTTTTACCGACCCTGTTTTTGCAATTCTACCTAAATCGTTTCTTAATAAGTCCACAATCATAACATTTTCAGCACGATTTTTGGGGTCATGCTGCAAAAATTTAATATCTTCTTTAATATTTTCAGTGCGTTTAACAGTTCCTTTCATTGGTTTTGTTATAATGTGATTATTTTTTAGGGTAAAAAACAATTCCGGAGAAAAGGAAAGCACGGTGTCATATGCGTTTTTTAAATAGAAATTATAAGGGGTTTTTTGTTTTTGCAAAAGGTATTCAAAAAGTTTAAAATCATCTCCGTCGTAAAAAATGTCAAAATCGTATGTGTAATTAACCTCATAGGTATTTCCGTTTGCGATTTCATCTTTAATTTGGCGAATAGCATTTGCATAATCTGTAAAACTTACCAGCGGTTTTGTAACGATTTCCACTGAAGATGGCAAAAATTTATTTTTATACTCTTTATAGTCTTTGAAAACTTCAAAATACAATAACGGAAAATCAGACTTGTGACACTCAAAAGCTTCATAACGCAAATAACCGACAATGTAAAACTCGTTTTTTAACTGTTCAATTTGTTCAAAAGCTTTTAAAAGGCCGTTACTGTCAAAGGCTATAATTACCTCAACAGGATTTGTAAAAAGTTTGTTACCAAATACTATCATACGTACAATAATAACATAGGAAAGAAAAATGAAAAAATTTGCGGTTTTATTAATTTTATTTTTGATTTGTGCAATGCCTGTATCAGCAAGAACATGCAGAAACGGTAAAATGACTATTTATCATAATCGTGAAATAACAATTTACCATAATAAAAATTACGGATATTATCCGACAAAGCATGTTTGGACCGATGGCAGTGCAGGTAATAAATCTGACCGTAAGCCTGTTTATTCATATTCTGCTGTTGGTAAAGGTCCTGGTGCTTATCCAAGCGGTCCGCGTCCGGGAAACAATAGTGCATCTCTCAATACTACAATGCAGATAAGATAAATTATAATCCCATGTACATATTTTGCATACCATTTTGAATTCCCTGCTGGAGCATCATATTTGAGCTGTCATAATTTTTAGGGAACTGGCTGTATGTCATAGGTGTTTTGCCGTCATTCGGATGAGAGGTATCACCCATATCCTTTACGGATTTTGGTTTCATAAGTTCTGCTCTTGTGTCAACCGGAGTGTTTAAGCGAGGATACATGGGACGTACATTAGATTTGTTGGAATAACCCGAAAAAGTATTTTGAGGTGTCATATTAATATCATCAGCCATTGCAGGTAACGTAAGTAATGCAAGCATAAGAACAAGTTTTCTCATAATTTCTCCTTTTTTTTACGACATAAGCAGATATTTGTGGTATTTAGCCGTTTATTGCCGGGAGGCTATAGCCTCCTCTTTCTGTATTATATCAGAAAGTTACTTTTTCTGCTATAATGTTTTTATGGATTTAGGTTTGGAAATTAAAGGTTCAAAATTGGTTATAAAATGGCAGGATGTTAAAGCTGACTGCTATAGAGTTTTCTTGAAAAATGACGGTAATTTTTTTGAATGCGCAAGGGTTGCAGGTGACGAAACCCAAATCAGAATATCTCTTATCCCGTATGGTGATGGAGAATGTTTTGTTGCTGCTGTAAAAGACGGATTAATTATAGACAAGTCATCAATCCGTCAGTTTACTTTTGATACTATTGATGTTGTAAACCGTTTTGAAGGTGAAAATCATATTAAATTTTTCTACAGTAAATATGATGGTGCACAAGGTTACAGGTTATATAAAAGTGAAGCAGAGCAAGGATTTGGCGGATGTAAGAACTCAGATGCAGAATTTGTTTCTATAGAAAAATCAGAAAATACCGAATATAAGATTAAACCTTTTATTAAAGACAGTGAAGGCAGAAATTTTCTTGCATCTTCTCAAGGCTTTAAACCCGCTGATAATGCATTCAAATCAGTTACTGTATATAAATCTTTTAACTACAATCTGTTTTTGTCTTGGAATTATAGCGGTTATGCAGACGGATTTGAAGTTTTCAGCGAAAATTCCAAAACACCTGTCTTTGAAACAAATGACGGGTTAAGACATTATTTGGAACTTTTTGATTTTAAAGGTACTACAAAATTTATTGTAAAAGCTTTTGTTAACACTCCAAACGGCAGATTAACCGTTGCACAATCAAAACCTTCGGGGTTGAGTATCAGAAAGTACTCAAAACCGGATGTATCATTGATTATTCCGGCATATAACGCAGTAGACTATATTGCACGAAGTATCGACAGTGCTCTTGCCTCAGACTTTGCAAATCTTGAAATTATAATTGTAAATGATGGCAGTACAGACAATACCCAAAAAATTATAGACTGGTATGACAAAAATTTTGAAAATGTTGTATCAATTCAAAAAGCAAACGGTGGTGTGGCAGATACAAGGAATGTTGGTATTGAAGCTGCAAAAGGCGATTATATAGCATTTATGGATAATGATGATTTAATCCGTCCTGATATGATAAGTTCATTATACAAAACTGCTGTCAAAAATAACTGTGATGTTGCAATTGCCCCTTTATACAGAATTACTGATAAGGGTTACAGCGTGCATTGTGATTTGCCTTTCATGGAGGATATACCTCTTGATATCGATAAGTATTTGGAAATTATGTATACTCCAGGATACTATAACTGTGCGATATGGAATAAACTTTACAGGGCATCAATGGTTAAGGCTCATCCATTAGGAAAGTTGAAATATGAAGATGTTTCTTGGACACCTTGTATATTGTCGTATGCAGATAAGTTTTGTTTTTTAAAGACACCGTTTTATGAGTGGGACAGAAAAACCAGACCTGAAACTTTTGGTGACGTGCTTGCAAAACAACCTGAACATGAACTTTTTGAACATCGAAAACAGGCAATGCTGTTTTTTGTTAAAAATGGCAATCCGCAAAAACGTGAGTATATGAAAAGAATTGCAAAACGAAGACTTGAGCGGTATGCCAAAAATTCAGATAACCATGCCTACAGAGATTTGATGGAGAAAATTGATGCCGGAAAATACTAATATTAGTAACTACATGTTTTATATGGCTTATTTAAACCGAAAACTGCAAGGATTTTTTGAAACGCAATCTCCTTATATTTGCTGTAAAAAAGGGTGTGCAAAATGTTGCCAAAACGGTGAATATCCGTTTTCTAAAATAGAATTTGACTATTTGATGGTAGGATTTTTACAATTGCCTGTGGAAATTCAGGAAAAGATTACGGCAAAAGTTAAAAAGATTAAACAAGCAAAAGCAGAAACTTATGAGTGCCCATTTTTGTTTAACAATACCTGCTCAGTGTATGATTTTCGCGGTATAATTTGCAGAAGTTTCGGTTTAATGTCTATAAACAATGAGGGCGGGCTGTCAAAAATTCCTTTCTGCGCTTTTGAAGGGTTGAATTATTCAAACGTAATTGATCCGAAAACTAAAATTGTTTCACAGGAAAAGTTTGACAAACTGGGATTAACTCAAGAACCTTTGGCATATAATGTAAGTTATTCTTTCTTGACAAGCAAAGAAATTGAAAAGAATTTTCAAATAGAATTTGGTGAGAAAAAGCCGCTTATTGAGTGGTTTGAAACTGATTTGTGATATATTTTCAACTTCA
The DNA here is from genome assembly GCA_950096985.1 of uncultured Candidatus Melainabacteria bacterium. Classification (GTDB taxonomy): domain Bacteria; phylum Cyanobacteriota; class Vampirovibrionia; order Gastranaerophilales; family Gastranaerophilaceae; genus Stercorousia. The sequence goes on along the minus strand of CATNBA010000022.1, from coordinate 773 downwards.
TGTTCAGCTGCAGCAGAGAATATATTCATCTTTAATCAAATTTTTTACCAAATCTTTACTTAATTCCAGGCAGCAACCAAATTTTTCCTCATACCATTTCTTTAAGTATAATTCCATTTTTCGGGGGGGGGGCTTTTTCTAAGTTTGAATTTTAATTTAAGCCCGAACAATAAAAATTTCATATATACACTGTCATTTTCAAAATTAATATATTTTTTTGTCTTGAGCATATGATATTTAAATTTGTTTGTTTTTGTTTCTTTATAAGATTTAAAGTTATTTCTTAAAAGATAATAAACATTCAAAGGATAATCATTATAGCGATAATTATTTAATAAAGAAACAAATGCATTTAAGTATTCAGTTTGTTTTTCTTCATCAAAAGATGTTAAAGACAGACCTTCTTTGAAATTTTTATCCAGTCTCCATATGCACCGTTTGTAAGCATCTTTATATATTTTTTCTTCCAAATCTTGCGAAGAATTTAATAATTCAGTCACCATGGTTGTGGCTTTCAAGGCAAGTTCAATACGTTTGAGAGACGGAGTAATCAGTTGTCCGTATCTGCCTTTTCGGTAATAATAAAAAGTTCCGTAAACAGGAAAAATTTTACTTGCCGATAAATCTGTTCTCGAACAAAACATTACGTCATGGCACATTGGTAAATCTGTATCAAAATAATCAATTTTATTTTTGCGTAAAAATTCTGTTTTATATATAGAATTCCATATAACTATTGAATGTTCATTTCTCTGTGAAGGTTTATTGTTTTT
>CATNBA010000021.1 GCA_950096985.1 uncultured Candidatus Melainabacteria bacterium | reverse complement strand
CAAAAAATAAAAAATAATTTAACCAGAATTTTCATAATATAATCATACCACAATTCATATAATTAAGGGATTGATTTTTAGTTAAAAAGGTTTAAATTATAATTATGAATTATGAAGAATTGATAAAATTGGCAGAAGAAGCCTCAAAAAATGCGTATGTTCCATATTCAAAATTCCCTGTAGGTGCTTGTATTCTTGCTGAAAGCGGAAGAGTATATACAGGATGTAATTTTGAAAATGCAAGTTACGGTTTGACAATATGCGCAGAACGTAACGCGGTTGGCACGGCTATTGCAAATGGCGAAAGGAAAATAAAAGCTGCTGCAATATTTTCTCCTAATATGCAAAACTGCACCCCATGCGGTGCTTGCAGGCAGGTGCTGGATGAATTTAAGTCTGATGACGGACTTGATATAATAACTCTATGCGATGACGGTATCAGGGTTCATCCTATAAGCGAGCTTTTGCCTGAAGGTTTTGTTTTATAAATTATGTATCTGTTTGAATTGATTACAAAGTATATTAAAGGTAAAAAATATACCCGTAAATGTGATTTTGATCCGTTTGCTCAAGATGAAACAATAGATGAAATTTGTGAGCATATTTTTCTGCCGGTTGATAGTACAGGTGAATTTCTGGCATGTTCTAAATGTGGTCTTGTTGTTAATAAAAAGGATTTAAAAGACAAAAATATATTTAAAAATTAATTTTTGCTTATAAGCATCTTTGACAAAATATTTTTCGCTGTCTGCAATTGCGCATCATTATTGTTTTTAACATCTTTTATGCTAAATTCAACTTTAATATCGGGATTGATACCTTTTTTGTTTATATCTGTACCTTTAGGAGTTAAATATTTTGCTATAGTAAGATTTAATCCGGTTTCATTAGGCATTGGAATTATTTTTTGTACCATACCTTTCCCGTAAGTTTTTGTGCCTAGAAGTTTTGCTTTATTATAATCTTTCAATGCGCCCGAGAGAATTTCACTTGCACTTGCAGAACCACCGTCAACCAGAACTATTGTAGGTTTTTCTATGCTGAGTTCCGTATCTTGAGCGTTAATATCATATTTATAACCGTTTCGTCCCACAATACTTACAATATTTCCATGCGGGATGAAAAGATTTGCAATAAATATGGCATTTGGTAATAATCCACCTGTATTTCCGCGTAAATCAAGAATTAAACCTTCTGTATCTTTTGTTTTTTCCAGAGCCTCAAGAAATTCATTAGGGGTTGTTGAGCCAATGAAACTTGTAATCTGAATATAACCTATGTTTTTATCAACAATTGAACTTTTTACTGTTTTAATTTTTATTTCTTTACGCATAACGCGTTTTGTAAGCTTGTCTTTGTTGCGTAAAATTGTAATGTTAACGAAACTGTTTTCAGGACCTCTTACAAGGTCTGCAACTTCGGATAATGCAAGACCGTTAACCTCTTTGCCGTCAATGGATAAAATTATATCTTCAGGTAAAAGATTGGCAAATTGTGCGGGTGTCCCTTCCATTACATTAACAATATGGATTTTGCCTGCATTAGATGATATATTTACCCCTATGCCTGTTATTTTAGAGTTAATAGAATTATTCTGGTCAAGATATTCTGTTTTATTCATGTATCTTGAATAAGGGTCATTAAGACTTGCAAGCATTGTATCGATTGCAACTTTTGCATCCTCATCGGTTTTAATTTTACCGTGATAATGCTCTTTCCATCTGCCCCAAGCCTGTGTGTTAAGCTCGGCATCATAATAATTATCTCTAATAATTTTCCATGTATTATCAAAAAGTTTTTGGGATGTAATATAGTCATGGTCAATCATTTCGGGTGCTTCCGAAATCTCGGTATTATTGCCCATAAATACCTTATTAAGTGTCAAAAGCAAAGCAACCGCAAATATGAAAAATAATACCTGATTTCTCTTCATAAGATTATTTAACATCAAGAATTTTTTATAATCAATATACTTTGTAAGTAGCTGGACAGATTAGTATTGAAAATTTTTATAATATAGTTTATAATAATGATACAGAGTTAAAAAGGAAGTGGAATGAAAGTTTTAAATTTTAAATCTTGTCGGGGGGGGGGGCTTTTACCCGCATTCAGCATTTACATTGGCTGAAGTCTTAATAACTTTAGGGATTATTGGAGTAGTTGCTGCATTAACAATACCATCGTTGGTGCAAAATCATAAAAAACATGAAGTTGAAACTAAACTTGCAAAATTTTATTCCGTCATGAATCAAGCAGTACGAAGTGCTGAAATTGATTATGGTGATAAAATGTATTGGGAAAAGTTTGAAGTTAAATATGCAGTTGATAATGATGGTAATATTGATAAGACAAAAAAAGTTCCTAACTTTGAATATTTTAATAAATATTTTGCCCCATATCTAAAAATAATTAAAATTGATACTTTATATGGTAAAAAAAATTCAATTTTGCTTGTCTATTTTGCAGATGGAACTATTGCTAGTTTTGACGCAGAAGCAATACATTATTACTTAAATAAAAAAGATTTAGAGTTACAGGACAAAAAATCTCAGATAGGAAAAAGAATTTTTACCTTTCATTTTGCCCCAACTAGCGGAGATATAAATCATAAAGGCAAAGGTGTTGAACCATATAAACAGCAATGGAACGGATCTCCCACTCAGTTGTATACGCATTCTTCACTGGGTTGTAATGACCATGCCACCAATGAGCCGGCATATTGTACAGCACTTATTCAAATGAACGGTTGGAAAATCCCTAAGGATTATCCATTCAAATTTTAAAAAATATTGTAATTAAGTATTATAAATCTTCAAAGCCCGGTGATGTTGACGGTAGATTTTTGTAACCTTCGTTTGAAATTACTGTCTTTTTAATATATTTATTAGAATAATTCCCGCGTTCAAAGAGTTTTTTTAGCATATTTTCTCTCACAACAAGCGGGTGAAGTTCGTCGTTGCTTTCCGGGTAAAGTTTTACAATCTCATACCAAACAGATGCTTCCATTGTCCAAGCATAAGTTTCTTCTGCTATTGAATTGTATTCGTCCTGATGGAGTGCCTCGTGAGATAGAAGTGCGGCGAGTGCGCCCGGAGGAGCGTCTTTATGTCGCGGGTTAATGAAAACAAATAACTGTTTGTTCTTTTTCCAACCTAGTGCATCAAATTTTGCATAATCAGGGTTAATAGTTCCCAAATCTCTAAATTCTATTTTAACAGGACGTCCTGAAAGGTTATTGCCTAAAAGTGCATTTCTGGAAAACTCGCCGTTTGTACCCTTAAGCATATCCAGAGCAACATAAATAACTTCTTCTTTTCCTGTTACTTTATACAAAGGGGTAATTTGTTTTACATATTGTGCCGTATATTTTGCCGGGTATGTTTTTGGCATCTCAATCAGCTCATCATCTTTTTTTGCCGCAAATGACGGTATGCCGATTGCAAAAACTAATGCAGTAATACTTGCTATCTTCTTAATATCCACTAATCTTCTCTCCCTATATTATTACGTTTGTAATAATATTATAATTATATATTTTTTCTTGTCAAAACTGCAAGTTCTTTGTACATAATCCTGTATTCTTCACTGTTTGAAATACTTTCAGCTTCTTTTACGTATTCAAGAGCAGTTTTGTAATCTTCTTTTGCTTTATAAATTTCGCCCATTTTACCATAATAGGATGCGTTATTAATATCATACATTATTGCTCGTTTCATGCATTCTATAGATTCTTCAAAGTCTTTTTGTTCAAATCTTACCATTGCAAGATAATAATAACCTTCTGCAAAATTCATATCCAAAGAAATCGATTTTTGTGCGTAATCCTTCGCCCGTTCAAGATCTTGTTTGCTTAATGATGCTTTTGCGCCGAGTGCATAAGCATAAATATAATTTTCATTTTCGCAAATTATACTATCAATTATTTTCAAAGCATTATCATAATTCTTTTGGGCAATATAAATATTTGCAAGCTGACATTTATAATTTAAGCTTTGCGGAGTTCTTTCAAGAACAATTTGCAATGTATCTTCCGCTTTTTCAAACATTGAAAGTTCTGTATAGACTTTTGCCAGTGATACCAATGTAAAATTGTCATTATTATTATTTTTCAAATTTGTTTCAAGTTCGTTTTTTGCCCCTAAATAGTCTTTATTTTCAAACCTTAATAAAGCGTTAAGAACATGTGCAGGTGCATATTCGGGATTATGTTCAAGAATATAATCAACTTCCCTTTGGGTTTTATCAAAATTTTTCTGCTCAAAGTACAGATATGCCAGTGAATATCTGTAGCCTTCATTATCAGGATTAAAACAAACAGCTTTCAAATACGATTTTGATGCCTCATCAAACCAGCCGTTGTAGAAATAAGCGTTACCAAGGTTATAATGATATTTGGGATTTTGTTTGTCAATATTAGATGCTTTGGAAAAATATTTTATGGCATCAATAAAGTTTAAATCTTCAAGTGCAAATAAACCCAGATAATTTAAAATTTCATGGTTATCTGAAGTTTTTGAAAATTGATTAAATATTTCGCGCGATTTATCAAATTCACTGTTATCAAAATAGATTTTTCCAAGAAGCACAAGAACATCTTCATTCTCGTTATTAATCTCAAGTGCTTCTTCAAGTATTTTTTTCGCATCTTCAAATTTTTTGTTGTTGTAATATGCTTTTGCTATTCCGTATAAAATTTTATCGTCTTTTGAATTTTCAAATTCTTTAATAGTATCTAAGTCTCCTCGTTTTGATGCAATTTCTATAAGTTTAATAATACTCTGCCTGTTATTTTGTATTTTATAAATACGTTCAGCAACAGAAAAAGCTTTAGAAAGTTCATTTGAGTATACATAGATTTTTTCTAGTATTTCCAAGCTTTCTGTATGATTTTCGTTTTGAGAAAGGACTTTTTCAAGATATTGTTGTGAACGGGCAAAATTATTAAGCAGGAAATATAATTCACCAAGCTGGAATAATATTTCAATATTATCGCTTTCTAATTCCAGAGCTTTATAAAGCATTTCAATTGCCTGTTTATAGCATTGCTGCGATTTTAATTCAAAAGCTTGTTTGATATAATCTATAGTTTCCTGCATCTGCACTTCCGTTATTTTTTGTGTTTTTTACGTTTAAATTTTTTCTTAGATGTTGGTTGAGGCTGATTATTATTTATTAAAATTAAAACTTCATCTTCTCCGGCCATTTTTAGGTTATTTCTGGCAATGCCTTCAAGGCTTGATGTTGATGAGAATAATTTTATATTTTCTTTAAGTTCATGGTTTTGTGCCTCTGCATGATCTCGTATCTTTGTTAATATTGAGATTTTGCCACGATATGAAATAGTTTTGGAAATGTTTAAAATTGCTCCGAAACCTATTTGAATAAGACAGAACAATAATACAATCGTTAAAAACGAATAATAAAAACCGGTTTTTGATTTTGATACTGTAATTTCGTCCTTATTTTCAGCCATAAAACCTCACAATATCATTATAAACAAAATAAAATGTTAAGACAACAAGTTTACAATTTAAATATTGTCGAAAAACTGAATTCGGTTTTTGTAAAATCATTATCCATATAAACAGTTTGCTTTGCGCCCAATTCCAATTCAAGTCTGTCATGGTCGTGTTTGCCAAAGGGATTAAGCAGGAATACAAGTTTTGTAGAACGCCTGTTTCTTGTGATATCAGCACTTAATACATTTTTTAATGACATATAATTATTCAATTTAAGTTCAGGTGCAATTGAAATGGTATTATAATCAGATGCATAGGTTGTGTTTAATGACTTTTTAAATGATGAACTTAATGCAAATCTACTTTTTTCATATTTGGTAAAAAGTCCGGTTTCTGTTTCAAGCATGGCAATGTTGTCGATTTCGTTGCCGTATGTTGCTCCAAATGTGAAATCTCCTGCTTTTTCAGCAGCTTTAATATTTTTGGGTGCAATCATATATTCGGCATCCTGATATTGCGGGATTTGCTTATGTGGAGTGCGAATAATATTTAAACTGCTGTCTTGTGAAATTTTCTGAGGACTTTTTATATTAAGAACATAATTATTATCATCATCCTTAAGATGAATAACAGCATCGTCTTCGACAAATTGAGCATAACCTTTAAGTGTAGTTGCGCCGAGAACTACATTGTCTTCGTATTGAAGAGTGATTTCTTCTTCATTTTCTTTTTGTGTTTCATCAATATATTCAGTTAATTCCTCATTAAATTCTTGATTATCATCATCAGGAACTGCATATATAAAAATATTCGGCAGTATATTTTTTCCATCCGAAACTGCCGGCATCATTTTTTTGTTTGAGCAGTATGATGCAGGATGAAAAGCTATTAAGCATATTAATACTAATAAAGCTTTCTTCATATATTATATTTTAAAACATTATATGTGTTAGTCAAATCGTATGAATAAACTATTTGTTGAAAATAAATTTTGAGCGTGGTATTCTTATTTTGCAAAAATATAAATAGAAACGAGGGTTTGATATGACAGAAGTCAGAGTTAGAATAGCTCCGTCACCAAGCGGAAATTTACACGTAGGGACAGCCAGAACGGCTTTATTTAATTATTTGTTCGCAAAGAAAAATAACGGGAAATTTATTTTAAGAATTGAAGATACAGATGCTGACAGAACAAGTCAGGAATATATTGATAATATTTTCGACAGCTTGAAAGCATTAGGTTTAAACTGGGATGAAGGTCCTGATGTGGGTGGTCCGTACGGCCCTTATACACAATCAGAAAGATTTGATATTTATCCGAAATATGTACAAGAACTTTTAGATAAAGGTTTCGCTTATGAATGTTTCTGTACTCCGGAAGAATTGGAGCAGGAAAAAGAAGAAGCAAGAGCTAATAAAAAACCTTATGTTTATACAAGAAAATGTGAAAATTTAACAGAAGAAGAAAAAGCCAAGCTTAGAGCCGAAGGCAGAAAACCTGCTATCAGGTTTAATATTGCAAAAGCTCAGAAAGCTTTCCATGAAACTTCTATGTTAATATTTGACGATTTGGTAAAAGGTGAACTTCATGTTGACACAGACCTTTTAGGTGACTTCGTAATCATGAAATCAAATGGTGCGCCTACATACAACTACGCTGTTGTAATTGATGATATGCTTATGAAGATTTCCCACGTAATAAGAGGTGAAGATCATATATCAAATACATTTAAGCAAATTTTGATTTTTGAGGCTTTGGGAGCAGAAGTTCCAAAGTTCGGGCATTTAGGTATGATTTTAGCTCCTGATAGAAGTAAGCTTTCAAAACGTCATGGGGCAACTGCTGTTTCTGAATTTGTTGAAAAAGGATATCTGACAGATGCATTGATAAACTTTGTAGCACTTTTGGGCTGGTCACCTTCTGACGGCGAAGAAATTAAAACTGTTGAACAAATTGCTCAAGATTTTAGAATTGGTGAAATTTCATCTTCAAATTCAATCTTTGAATATGATAAATTGAACTGGATGAACAGCCATTATATCAAAAAGCTTTCTATTGACGAGTTGAAAGAAAGATTAAAACCGTATTTGACAAAATACGATTTGGCAGAATTAACAGATGAACAATATACTCGTATGATTGAAATTACATATGAACCGTTAACATTGTTATCAGATATTACAGATGCAGTTCCTTATTTCTTTGGTGAAGATGTTGAACTCGATGAAAAAGCAAAAGAAACACTTGAAACAGAAACTTCTCAGGATGTTTTAAAAACTTTTGTGGAACAATCTTCAGATTGGGAATGGACAGAAGAAAACTTACACGAAAAACTCGAGGCATTCCGCGGATTTTATAAAGAAAAAGGAATTAAGCCGAAAGTTACAATGTGGGCAATAAGAGCAGCCGTAACAGGCAGACTGTGCGGAGCTGATATGACAGCAACACTTGCAATCCTCGGAAAAGATAAATCATTGAAACGTGTTAAAGATGCAATTAAATAAAAAAGCCCTTTAAAGGGCTTTTTTTATGCTACAATTTTTATATGGAAGAATTTACACATTATACGGTAATGAAAAATGAGGCCGTTGATGCGCTGGAATGTCAATCAGGTAAAGTTTATGTTGATTGCACACTTGGCGGCGGCGGTCATAGCGGACTTATATTAAGCCGTATTCAGCCTGACGGCAGGCTTATTGCATTTGATGTTGACGAAGATGCCATAAAAGCTTCATCACAACGCCTAAAAGAGTATAAAAATTTAACTATCGTAAAAAGTTCTTATACAAATATTAAGAATGTTTTACATCAACTGGGTATTAAAAAAATTACTGGTGGCGTGCTTTTTGACCTTGGAGCATCTTATCATCAGTTTCATAAAGGCGAACGTGGATTTTCTTTTTCAAAAGAAGCTCCTTTAGATATGAGATTTAATCAGGATGCACAATTTTCTGCCTATGATGTTGTAAATACCTATTCGGAAGATGATTTGGTCAGAATTTTTTCCGAGTATGGAGAAGAAAGATTTTCTAAAAGAATTGCGAAAAAAATAGTTGATGCAAGAAAGCTTAAAAAGCTTGAAACAACAACCGAATTAGCAGATTTAATAGTTAATTGCACACCTCATGTAAAATCCTCTATTCATCCTGCTACACGTGTTTTTCAGGCAATACGCATTGAAGTAAATCAAGAGTTAACAAATGTAAAAAATACTCTGAATGATGTGTTGGATTTGTTAGACTTTGGTGCTATAATAAGTGTAATAAGTTTTCATTCATTAGAAGACAGGTTAGTGAAACACTTATTCAAATACCACTCGCAGAGGTGTCATTGCGATAAATCACAGATGATTTGCCACTGTCCGCCTCCAAAGCTAGAACTTGTAAACAAGAAACCGATAGTTGCGAGTGAAGAGGAGATAAGGATAAATCCGCCATCAAGAAGTGCAAAACTTCGAGTGGCAAGATGTATTAAGGGGTAAAAAGATTTGAATACGGCAAGAGTAAGAACAGCAGAAAGTATTACAATTCAACAAGCAGGTTATGTTAACAATCCGATAGAAAATCATGTTATTGAAGGTTATTTTCAGAAGGAGATTTCGCAAAAAGCTATGGCAATCAGAAAGGTAAATAAAACTTTATGTGCTCTTTTAGGTGTTGCAGTTGTTTTTGCTTTTATAAGTTACTATTTTGCAATGTCAAATGAACTTGCTTTAAATAAACTCAGTCGTCAGATTACAACTCTGAATGATGAAAATGCAGAACTTCAAAACAGCTTAGACAGGTTAAAATCTTTTAATAATGTTGATACAAAAATGATGCAAAACAGTATGTTAACCAAAGCTGAAAAAGTTATTGAAGTACAGGCGGTAAATTCAACCTTGCCTGTTGTCAGTGCACCGCAAAAAACGGCATCTTTTAACTGGGCTGTCGGTTATTAATAAAAAGAAAAGGACTCCGAAGAGTCCGTTGGAATTAAGAATAGCTGGAAGTATGAAAAAGATTTAATGATTATATTTAACGTAATAAACGGACATTGTGCAATTAGCTGAATGTCCAATTTTTATTTTACGACTGTCTAATACCTTCTTATACATAAGTTTGAATTTTCCCATACTAAAGTATGAACTTTTGTAAAATTTATTAAAGTTTTTTTTATATTCTGCCGTAATAGAAAATGAAGGCATGTATAGTAAGGAAAATTTCCATGAAAAAACAAGAGAAAAATAATGGTGTTTCACTGTTTTCGCAGTCTGAATATTTAATAGATCAAGATCCTATTGAAGAAATTTTTGCACTTAACCTTGGTGACTTTATAGCTGAAAATCTTATATCAGAAGATTTAGCAAGAAAAATTGGTACAAATGTCAAAGATAAAAAGGCTGGTTTAATTAATCAGCTTAAAGAGTTGATTTCTATATATTCACTACAAAATACTTTGTGTGTTTTAAGCTTTAATCCTAGTGAACAGCAGGCTATTTATACATCAATTGCTCATTCTGTTGTACAGATGCTTGAAATCAAAGCTTGTCATATTTATCTTGATAAAAATAATGACCTTGAGCTTGTTGGGACTACATCAAACGGATGTGGTATTGAAACTGCTAAAAAAGCGTTTTTGACACGAGAAACCGTATTTGAGGATTTTATAGCTGTTCCAATGCACTGTAATGTTAAATCTGTCGGTGCAATTTTGCTGGAGACAGAAAACGCGGTTAATGAAGAATATTTACAGCTTGTTGAAAGTATGGCAGTGCTTTTTGCAACTTCAATGACATTGCAAAAAACTATTGACGAAGCAAATCATCTGATTGAAGATGAAAGTTCATCAGCATCAGATTTGCAGCATATAAGAGCGGAATTAACTGCGATAATCGGTGATTTATGTGATTATCAGCAAAGCTTTGTAGAACATCTTGCAAATGCCGTTGATACAAAGGGTGGCTATAAAGTTTCACATTCTCAAAATACTGCTAACCTTGCAAGACAAATTTGCAGACAAATAGGCTTGAATGAAAAAACTACCGATTTGATATACTACGCAGGTTTGCTGCAAAACATCGGCAAGATTGCGCTTTCACAAGAATTGTTTACTTCAAGCGGTAAGCTGTCACCTGAAGATTTCCAAAAAATACAAGAGCATTCAAATCTCGGAGTTCATTTATTGATGAATATTAACTTCCTTTCAGAAGTTGTTCCTTATATAGCATATCAAAAAGAGAGATTTGACGGCTCGGGCACTCCCGAAGGCTTGAAGGGACAGTCAATACCGTTCGGTTCAAGAATTATTGCAGCCGCAGATGCGTATTCGGCTATTACATCGGACAGACCATATAGAAAAGCTATGGAAGCAGACAAAGCAATAGAAATTATGCAGTCAGAAGCCGGTATTAAATGGGATCCTGTAGTAATTCAGGCACTGACGGAAATTACAAAATAAGCATCCATAATATATAAAAAAGAGCCGTCGGTTATATGGACGGCTCTTTTTTGATTACTGAACAATGCTAAAAGCAACTATTTCGTCAATTGCAACATTTAACCAATCATATTTAAAACAAACATAATCGTTGCATTTACAATCGTCTTCATTGCATGTGCAATAATCAGATAATCTGCAAGTCATTGCGTTTTCCAGCGTAATAAAATCATCGTGGCATTCTTCACATCTGCCTTCAGGTAAAAATAAATTGCCGTCTATTTTTAGATGATTTGTAAATATTGTAATTTTGTTAGTGCCTGCCTCTTGAATGATTTTTTCAATTGATTTTAATAAATGTTTTGACATATAAGTTCTCCTTTTTCATTGGCAGTATAAAATGAATTGTATTTTTTTAAATTCGCTGAATGGTTAACTTTTTGTTATAAATTAGCAAAAAAAATGTGTTTGTGTTACAATAATGTCAAGGGAATATGACTAAAAGGGGAGAATTTAAATATATGGCAGACGGAATTACAGAAGTAGCTAATGAGCAAAATAAACAGCCTGTTGAAAAGATAGAAGTGGTAGACCTTCCTGCCAGTAATGAAAGTATGGAAACAAAGACCTCGCAATCTTATGATGCAAGTAATATCAGAGTTTTAGAGGGTTTGGAAGCTGTCAGAATGAGACCCGGTATGTATATCGGTTCAACTTCCCAAAGGGGCTTGCACCATTGTATTTATGAAATTGTCGATAACTCTATTGATGAATCGCTTGCCGGTTTTTGTACAGATATATATGTAACTGTTAATAAAGATAATAGTGTAACCGTAGAAGATAACGGTCGTGGTATTCCTGTTGATATTAAACCTGAAAGCGGGAAGTCTGCATTAGAAATTGTTCACACGGTTCTTCACGCAGGCGGTAAGTTTGGTGACGGCGGATATAAGGTGTCAGGCGGTCTTCACGGCGTTGGTGCATCTGTTGTAAACGCTCTTTCCGAAAAATATCGCGTTGAGGTTTCACGTCAAGGTTTTGTATGGCGTCAGGAATATATGAGAGGTGAACCTCTTGCTCCAGTAGAAAAAGGTGAGGCTACTGATAAAACAGGTACAAAAACAACTTTCTGGCCTGACCCTGAAATTTTTACAGAAACAACAGTGATTGATAAAGATGTTATTGCCAATCGTTTGCGTGAAATGGCATTTTTGAACAAAGGTTTGAGAATTGTGTTTATTGACGGTAACACAAATGAATCTCAAGAGTTTCACTACGCAGGCGGGATTGGAAGTTACGTAGAGTTTTTAAACCAAAATAAAAATGTTTTACACGATAAGCCTATTTATATCGATAAAATGGTTGATGGTATGCAGATTGAAGTTGCTATGCAATACACAGATGCATACAGTGAAAGCGTTTTGTCATTTGCAAATAATATCAATACGCATTCCGGCGGTACTCATTTAACAGGTTTCAGAAACTCTTTAACCCGTGTATTTAATGATTATGCAAGAAAAAATAATATCTTAAAAGACAATGATCAAAATCTTTCGGGTGATGATGTAAGGGAAGGTTTGACAGCTATTGTCAGCGTTAAGATTTCTAACCCTGAATTTGAAGGTCAGACTAAAGAAAAACTTGGTAATGCTGAGGCTATGGGGGCAACTCAGGATGCTGTTCGTGATAAATTACAGGAATGGCTAGAGTTTAACCCGAAAATTGCTAAAATTATTATTGAAAAAACTTTGCAGGCACAACGTGCTCGTGAGGCTGCAAGAAAAGCGAGAGAATTAACAAGAAGAAAATCTGTTCTTGAAAATTCTACATTGCCAGGTAAACTTGCGGATTGCTCAAACAGAGAACCTGAAAAATGTGAAATATATATTGTTGAGGGAGATTCTGCGGGCGGTTCTGCAAAACAAGGCAGAAACAGAATGTTTCAGGCTATTTTGCCGTTGAGAGGTAAAATTCTTAACGTAGAAAAGGCAAGATTAGATAAAATCTATGGTAACAACGAAATTCAATCAATGGTACAGGCATTTGGTATTAATATCAGCAGAAATCCTGATGAAGTTGATTTGGAAAAACTTCGTTACCACAAAATTATTATCATGACCGATGCGGATGTTGATGGTGCACACATTAGAACATTGTTATTAACATTTTTCTTCAGATATGCAAGACCGTTAATTGAAAACGGTTATGTATACATTGCCCAGCCACCTTTATTTAAAATAACATCAGGTAAAAACATTGATTACTTATATGATGAGCATGCTCTTGATAAGATGCTTAAAGAACGTGGTATTAAAAACTTGAGTTTATCTGATAAAACTAAATCAAGAACAAAAACTGGTGATGAATTGTTGGAATTAATTAAAAACATGTCAACATTCTATAATTCATACAACAACCCGATTTTGAACTTATATCCTGCTGTTGTTTTAAGAGGTCTTGTACGTTCAAATATTGCACCTGAAAACTTTGAAGATCAAGCTAAGATGAACGAAATCGTTGAATATTTAAATCACTATTTACAAGACCATGCTAAAAACTATAATATTTCAGAGGCATCAAGTTATGTTTGTTCTTTGAAATATAATGCAGAAAGTGCAAGATATTCTATTCAATTGAATTTGAATGAAGAAGAACATGTGGTTATTAACCAAAATATTATCAAGAGTTCTGAATATAAACGATTAAAATCAGCTTACCCATTAATCAGAGATTATTTGATTGAAGAGGAAGAAAACTTAATCCTTGAAACAGATACTGAACAATATGAAATCAATTCGTTTGACAGACTTCAGAAAATTATTGATGACAGAGGTCAAAAAGGTATGACAATCCAACGCTTTAAAGGTCTTGGTGAAATGATGCCTCAGCAGTTGTGGGAAACAACAATGGATCCTGCAACAAGAACATTGCTTAAAGTAAATATCGAAGATGCTATGTTATGTGACCAATTGTTTGATATTTTGATGGGTGATAAAGTAGATCCGCGCAGAAACTTTATTGAATCCAATGCGGTTTATGCAACAAATATTGATACATAGCAGTTATACCGCTATTAATTTAAAGGACATTATAAAATGAACGAAACAAAAAATATTGATGTTGTTAATATGGTAAATAATTTTATTAACGAAGAAAAGAGACAGAATATGAAGACTGAATTAATCTTTTTAGGACCACCGGCTTGCGGAAAAGGTACGCAAACAACTATGCTTGCGCAATATTTGAATTTACCGCATGTTGACACCGGCTCATTACTAAGAGCAGAAATTAAAGCTGAAACACCAGCAGGTATTGAAGCTAAAAAATTTATTGATAAAGGAAATCTTGTTCCGGTTGAACTTGTTTCAAGAATTATTAAAAACAGATTATCTCAGGATGATTGCAAAGAAGGGTATATTTTAGACGGTTTCCCAAGAAGTCTTGAACAAGCTGAACAGTTAACTAAAATTAATGATGAAATTAACGGTTCAACGCCTGTAAGATTTATGGCAATTTATTTTGATATTGATACTGGCATTCTTGTAGAAAGAATTGTTAATAGACGTTCTTGCTCAAAATGTGGTGAAATTTATAACCTCGCATTTAAAGCTCCTCAACATGAAGGTGTTTGTGATAAATGCGGCGGAGAATTAACCCAAAGAAAAGATGATACAAGAGAAATCGCTCAATCAAGATTTGATACATACGAGCATGAAACTGCGCCTTTAATAGATTATTATACAAACAAGAGTGTATTAAAATCAATTGATGCAAACGGTACTATTGACGAAGTTTGGGAAAGACTTTTACAGGTAATCAAATGATACATAAAAAATCGCGTGATGAAGTAAAAAGAATGCGCCATGCCGGGCACATTGTAGCTTTAGTTCATAAGAAAATGAAAGAGGTTATTGAACCCGGTATCAGTACAAAAGAACTTGATGATATTGCAATGAAAATTATTAAGGCCGAACGTGCTATTCCTACTTTTCTGGGATACCATGGTTTTCCGGGATGCATTTGTGCATCAATTAATGAACAGGTAGTCCACGGTATTCCTCATGAAAATGTCACAGTTAAAGAGGGTGATATCATAAGTATTGATGTCGGTGCAACTTATGCAGGAATGGTTGGCGACAGTGCTTGGACATATCCTGTGGGTAAAATTTCTGATGATGTTCAAAGACTTTTAAAAACAACGGAAGAGGCATTATTTGCCGGAATTGCACAAATGAGGGCAGGAAGTGTTCTTGATGATATTTCAGGAGCAGTCGAGGCTGTTGCAGTTCGCGAAGGTATGGGAATTGTTCGTCAATATGGCGGTCACGGTGTTGGGCATGATATGCATGAAGATCCCTTCTTGTTTAATTATAGAGTTGGTGATAAAACTTTGATTAAATCAGGTTACGCAATTGCTATTGAACCTATGTTGAATTTGGGCTGTGATGAAGTAGTCGTTGCGGACGATGAGTGGACAGTGAGCACTAAAGACGGTAAGCCGTCTGCTCATTTTGAACATACTGTTCTTGCAACTGATGATGAACCTTTAATTATTACACAATTAATGGAGTAGAGATGAATTATTATATTGGCTTAGCATTATCGGCATCTTCGGGAATGGACAGCGGAGTTGCTGTTCTGGACGAGGATAATAACTTAATTCTTGTTGATAAGTTATACACAATGAATGATGTTATGTTCTTTTTTGATAATTATCCTATGTTAAAATATTCAAAAATATGTGTTTCGCTAGTTTGGGATAGAACCATGCTGAACGGGAAGTGGCGCATACTTGGTAAACCTTATCAGATGGTTTCTACCAACCCTTTGATGCCAAATCGTGAAGGTTGGACACAAAGATATTCTACACGCGGATGTGAATATTTTAAATCTTTAATTGAAAAAGGTATTGAGGTTAACAGGTTTGAGCTTTATTTAACCCGTCAAAGTATGAATTTGAACTCATGTTATAAAGAACGTTCTCCTGCTGATTGTAAGTTTTTGCAACAAACTTTAAGATATGAATGGGGGTTGGATTTGCCTTCTAATATGATGCCAATGTCACAGTTGGAAGCGATTGTCGGCGCATTATTGGCAAGAGAAAATGCAAAAAATCCTCAGAATGTTAAAATAGTTTCAACATTTAAAGATTTTAATGTTATTGATATAAATTCAAGAAGCTTAATCTCTGCTTGCTATTAATGCTAAAGCTAAGCCTATACCAGCACCTATGCCTGCGCCCCATTTAAATTTATTCTGCTTAATCGCTTTGAAAGCTTTTGCACAAGTATTATCCATTAATGCTATATTTTTTTTGTAGCTTGCGAAATTCTTGCTGAAATCTTCTTTTAATGCTTTAACAGATGCAGGGTCTGAAACTTTTCGGTCAAGAGCTGTACATTTGTTTGTAATTGATACTACATCTTCTGCTAATCCCAAGTCTTGCAAAATCATTTTGCTTTCAGTGGAAACCTTATTGTCAACAACTTCCTGTGCTATAGATTTTAACGCGGTAATTTGGTCTTCAGCTTCTTTTTGAGTAATATCAAATGCTCTGTTAATAAATGTATCTTTTTTTATAGGCAAATAATAGGCATTCATTCCAATCATAGCTCCTGCCATTGTAGCTCCGATTTTTCTCTTTCGTGAGCCTGATGAGCTAATTGTACTGTATGGAACAGGCATTTGTCCTACCTGTGCATCGTAATTTACCATTATATTACCTCTTTTTTGAGGTTTTAAAATTCCTGAATAAATTTTTTTGCTAGTTGATTTAAAACTTCTTTATGAATTTCTTCAATAGATTTTGAGGCATCAATAACTTTGATTCTTTCAGGTTCTTGTCTAGCTATTTCAAGATAACCATATCTTACACGATTATGAAATTCCAGTCCGGCGCTTTCCATACGATCTTTTTCTTTACCTACGCGCTTCATTGATGTTTCAGTATCAATATCGAACACAAAGGTCAAATCAGGCTTTCTTCCGTTTGTTGCAATATAGTTAAGCTTGTTTATGCGTTCTATATCCAAACCTCTGCCGTAACCCTGATATGCAACGGTAGAATCGGTATGCCTATCGCAAAGAACAATTTTACCGGCATTAACAGCAGGATTAACAATGATATCAATATTTTGTGCCCGGTCTGCAAGAAAAAGAAATGATTCACATCTGTCAGATACTACACCGTCATAATTAAGTAAAATTTCTCTAACCTTTTCTCCCAACCCTTTGCCGCCGGGTTCACGAGTAAGAACCACATCATACCCTTGTTGTTCTAAATACTGTGCGAGCAGCTTCATCTGGGTGGTTTTACCACACCCGTCAGCTCCTTCAAATGTTATGAATAAACCTTTTCCCATAATATTATTATAACAAAAACATTTGCTTTTTTATCTTTTTGCATGTTAAAATTTACGCAAGAGGAGAGCGTTGATGGATAAAAATTTTACTAAACTGAAAAATAATATTGATTTTGCATATAAAAGGAATAAAAATACTCCGAGATGTGCGATGTATTTTAATTTGTCACTTCATGAAACTCAAGTTTCAGCAGGTGTTTATTCTTTGATGACAAGACTTTTCATGCAGGGCACAAAAAAATATACAGCTCAGCAGTTGTCCGAAGAATTAGATAAATATGCGATTGAATTTTCTGCGGAATTAAAGTTGGATTATGTAAAATTCAAGTTTGTATGTCTTAATGAAGATTTTGAAAAGGCTCTTGATATTTTTGCGGATATTATAAAAAATACAACATTTGAAGAATTTGAGAAAGAAAAAGCTAAACTTGAAGGTGAAATTATAGCTGAACTCGATTCGCCGCGTGCAAAAGTTATTGACAGCTATTACAAAAATATTTATGAAGGGCATAGATATGGTTATACAAATACTGTAATCTTAGATAATCTTAAAAATATTAAAAAAGAAGATGTCATAAATGCTTATGACAATATTTTAAAAAATAGTAAAAAAGTTATGGCATTTGTTGGCGATATACAATATGAAAGGGTTATTTCGCTTTTAGATGATAATTTCGGAGATATTCAGGACTCATTAGAATTAGCAGAACAAATAAAGCCTGTTCTTAATGAGGCAAAAAATGTAGAAATAATTCAGGAAAATTTAAATCAGGCTCATATTTTAAAAGGTTGGCTTGTTGATACTATGAATAGTGAAGAATATTTTGCACTTGCACTTCTAAACGTTATTTTAGGTGCAAGCGGACTTTCTTCCAGATTATTTTTGGAACTTCGAGATAAAAAAGGTCTTGCTTATGTTGTAAGAAGTGCTTACGATACGGCAAAATCTGCTGCTAATTTTTCTATTTATATTGCAACAGAACCTAAAAACATTGAAGTATCTTTAAAAGGGTTTGAAGAAGAAATTCAAAAAATTAAAAGCATCCCTGTGGATGAAGAAGAATTGGAGAATGCAAAAAATAATCTTTTTGGTAAATGGGCATTTATTAGTGAAACAAATTCTCAGCAGGCTCATTGGCTTGCTCATTACGCTATACTGGGTCTTGGATTTGATTTTAGAGAAAAAGCCGTTGAAATGATTAAAAAAGTTACGGTTAAAGATATTCAAGACTGTGCAAATAAATACTTTAATGACAAATTTGTTTTGTCTGTTTTGAAACCCTAGTCGGGTAATGCAGGTGTTCTTCAAAATATTGCATAATATTTTGGGAGCATGCCGTGAAAAAACTGTACTTAATTATATTGATTTTAATATTAATTTTTTGTTCGGGATTTAATGTTACAATCTCATATCAGCCTAATGTTGATAAAATTGAGGCAGTTTTTAAATCAGCATTGCCGAAAGAATGCGGGATTATTTATACAAAAGTTCCCCGTGGACTTATTATAAGTATTGACGAAAAATGTTTTTTTAATGAAGGTGAGGCAAGAATAAAAGAAAGTTCCCTTTATATTCTTGATACAATTGCAAGCCTTCTTCATACATTGCCTAATTATTGTGTAGTGGAAGATCATACTGAAAATAATAATTTTGAAAACAGCGATTATAAAGAAAATTGGGAACTTTCAATGTCGAGGTCTGCAAATATTGTAGAATATTTAGTAAAATATAAAAATCTGCCAAATTGGCAATTATTTGCACTCGGGTTTGGTGAATTTATGCCATTTCGTGATAATGTTGCCGCAATAAACGGTATGGATAAGAGAATTGACTTCGTGATAATAGAGTATGAAGCTAAGCGATGATGCTTTGACGAAGTCTTGTAGTTCTGTTTTCGCTCAAGATGTTTTTCAACTTCATGATAGCCTGTGCATGCAGCTGGCAAACTCTGGATTCTGACATACTTATTGTTTCACCGATTTCTTTAAGTGTCATGTTTTCCTGATAGTATAAAACCATTATGATACGTTCACGTTCAGGCAATCTCAACAATGCTTTTTCCAACTCATGTTTAACATTTTTTTCTTCAGCATGTTCTTGTGGATTAAGTTTATTTGTGTCTTCAATTGTGTCGATAATTTCTACACTGTCTTCGGTTGAACCTTTTTTGTCATAAATGGAAGTCATTGTTGTGTCTTCAGAAAGCAGTTGAATAACTTTTTCCGGATCCATATCAACATATTGAGCAACTTCTTGAGTTGTCGGCATTCTGCCTAATTCTTGTTTCAAATGCTCTTGAGCAGCTTTGATATCTTTGATTTTTTTTCTAACACTTCTTGGTAAAAAGTCTTGAGCTCTAATTCTATCCAGAATAGAACCTCTTATTCTTATAAGTGCATAGGTTTCAAAACGTGTATTTTTTTGAGGCGAATATCTTTCAATAGCGTTGATTAAACCTTCAACACCATAACCTGCAATATCTTCTATAGAAATAGTTGCAGGCAGAGTAACTTTTACACGTCCTACAACGTATCTTATAAGGTAAATGTACTGAACAATTAACGTATCGCGGGCAGTTTTATTGCTCCTGTCATTAAGATAGTTTCCCCACAAGGCGGTAAGTTCATCTTCCGACATTCTTTTTATATTATTGTATGATGTAAAATCAAAACTTTGACTCATAAACTTCCCAAATATTGTTCTTACATATCTATTCTATACAATATACATTTTACTGCATCATTTAAAAAGAGGAATTGTTGCAAAAATACTAAAGTGTATGGGGTAGCACTAAGGACTCGCACTATACAACCTCTGCTCACCCTAAAAAAAACGAGCTTTCTGATAAACAGATTGCCCGCTATTTCATTTTCTGAAACAAAAAGGATTTACATTAAAACTTTCCTAAAATCTCCTCTAATACTCAATGCCCTGTCTTGCCATAACACCCATATCAAAGTAATGTTTGATTGGTTTCATCTCTGTTACAAGATGTGCCATAGCTTTTAATTCAGGGTGAGCATAACGTCCTGTAAGAACGATTTCAAGGTTATCCGGTTTGTTAAGAAGTGCCTCTTTAACATCAGAAACCTTAATCATGTTCATAGCCGTACAAATGTTAATTTCATCAAGAATAATTAACTGATATTCTCCCGAGTTGATAGCGTTTTTCGCAAATTCCCAACCCTTTTTAGCTTCTTTAAAGTCTTCCATGCAAACATTGTGAGAATAGCATACTCTGTCCATGCCAAATTGAACAACGTCAAGATTCGGTAAGAATTTTGAAGATGCAGCTAGTTCGCCGTAAGAAGTTGCGCTGTCACCTTTGGTAAATTGGATAATAAGAACTTTCCATCCATGTCCGAGTGCTCTTAGAGCCAAACCTAAAGATGCCGTAGTTTTTCCTTTACCGTCACCTGTATAAATTTGAATATAACCATGTTCTAACACGATTCACTACCTCCAATAAAAAAAGTTCCTCTATCCTCATTTTAACGTATTGACCAAAGGGTTTAATCGTTCTAAGGGTGGATAAATATCTAGAGCAAAGGATTTATTCCCGTTCCCAAGATTTGTATATCTATAATAGGATAAAACAAAAAAAAATAAATGATTTTCTAACAGTCCATGCCAATCTTTTTACAATTAATTTACTATGAAAAGTAAAGAATGACATTTGGGAAGGTTTTAGGATAAAAATTTTTTTTAGAGAAAAATTTACATAATTTTTGTAAACTAATTGTTAAAAACTCTTGCGTACTTCTGAAATAGTCGTAAATACTGAGTATTATCTGATATTTGAATTGTGAATGTTGTTAATAAACAGGGCATAATATAATTAATGAAATTATAAATATTAATATTTGTAACGGATTTCTAAACATGTGAAATCAGCCGATTTTCAAAGTGTTTACATGTTTAAGAGAGTAAAATAAGAGAGTATATCATGTCAGCCGGTAATATCGGATTACAAAAACTGAATATGCCCAAAACAGCATCTCCAAAAGCAGCAATAGCTGCAAATCTTGGAAATGCAAGCCGTAGTACCGGAGTTTCTTATGGTATATTTGCGCAGCGTTCTTTGACTGGCAGTGGTATTCATTTGAATAACAGGCTCTTTAACAGTGCATCAATAAGTGCAACACGACATGCTTTGAATGATAACAGAGTTGCATTATTTAACAACATAGGTGTTGCTCCTCACAAATGCAATCATAATAATGGCGATAATACTATGAATAAATTCATGGCCGGTATGATGGCAATGAATATGATGGCAAAATTGACTGCACAGACAATTGATACTATTAATAGTGCTAAATCGAATAAAGCTGATAAATCATCGCCTGTTGATAGTAAAAATAATAATAATGCCTCTATTCAAGGTAAATCTTTGAATGATAGGTTAGATGCTGCTAAATCATTTAGTGATATTAAAAATATTGAATTAGAATTAAATAACAAGTTATCAGGTTTTGGGGCAGAATATAGTAAAATCGGTAAATCTGCGGATGGAAGCCAAACATTAATTCAAGAAACATTGCAAAATGAAGATATTCAAGCCGGTTTAAAATCTGCAGGTGTAACTATAGATTATAGCAAATTAACATTAAGCGGAATATCACTTACTGAAACAAGTTCAATATCTGATATTGAAACAGCTGTTGGTCAAATAGATACTGATAAAAAGGCTGTAGAAGAATTTCAGAATACTCAAGTTAAGACAGCTGTTGCATCTTGTCAAACAAAAATTGAAGCTTTAGATGCTTCTATAAGGGGAAAAGATACGCAAATAACATCACTAGAAGCCAAAAAAACAGGTGATGCATCTGTTGATGCTGGAATAGATGCTCAAATCGCAGAAATAAAACAAGATATTGAAAAATTAAAAGCAGAAAAAGCAGAGGTAGAAAAAGCAAAAGAAGCATTAGAAACTACTGTTAAGCAACAGGTTAGCGATATCACAAAAGCATTAGATACTAAGAAAAGTGAATTGAATGATTTGAAAAAAACTAAAGCTGAAATGATGGATAAAAAGTACGATTTGGCAAAAGAACAAGATGAAAAAGCTACAAAAAATCAAACAAAAATGGATAAGTTGAAAAAAGAGATAGATACTCTTAGAAGTCAAACAACAGATCCTAAAAAGGGCGATTCTAATTTAGACAAATTAAATAAAAAAATAGGCGAATACAATGGTTTGGCTACAGAAATGAAGACACTATATAAATCATTGAAAGATGCAGGTGTTTCTGAAATTACAAACAGCAAAAATCAAAAACATACAATAAAAAATGCAAATGAAAATGCTAGTTATACTGCACCAATTACTCCAATTCCAATTCGAGGTGCAGGTACAGATTTGAATTTGTCAGGAAACATTCAGGAAAATAATACTGCAATTACTAATAATATCAAAAATTGTCAAGTTGGTCAGGCTATCGATTTAGGTAATAATACTTATGTTAAAGGCGCTGATGGAAACTTTACGTCAGATTTAGGACAGGTGTTTACCGAATTTGAGCTTATGGAAATACATATGCAAAATGAAAATAATCCATTAAATAAGAAACTTGGTTTATCTTAAGATATTTTTACAATAAACTTTACTTTTATAATTGAGTACGGTATAATAAACACATAGGCAGTATTGCCACAGACAAAAAGAACGAGTTTGCTCGTTCTTTTTTACATATAGGAAGGGTTTTATGAAACACGAAATCAACAGGCATGATATTTTAGAAAAGATTACTCCGTTAATCGAAAATACAGCTATGCGTTTCGGATACATTCCCATTGAAATTGAGTTTGTTAAAGAAAATCACAGGTGGTTTTTGAGAATTTATCTTTATTCAAAAGAAAAAGATGTTACTCTTGATGACTGTGAAAAAGTTACACGAAGCCTTTCGGATTTTCTCGACGAACTTATTCCGGTTAAATATTACTTAGAAGTTTCGTCACCAGGTTTGGAACGTAAATTTAAGTCTGATAAAGAATTTACTTATTTTAACGGCAGGAGGATAAGCTTAAAGCTTAAAAATCCGCTTGAAGGTGAAGAAGAAAAAATATTTAAAGGTGAAATTCTTGATTTTAATGAAACAGACGGCTTAAAGTTCTTCCGTTTTGATGATGGTCAGGAACTTCAAATTTCAAGAGAAAACATACAATCAGCAAAATTATATATTGATTGATAACACAAAAGGAGAATAAATATGATTAAAATCGGTACTGCGCTTTTTGAAGCGTGCGAAGAACTTGAAAGAGAAAGAGGAATTTCTAAAGAAGTTCTTATTGCATCATTATGTGATGCTATGGTTGCTGCTTACAAAAAACATATGAGAATTGGTAAAGAAGTTACAAATATCGAAGCTATATTAGATGAACAATCCGGCGAAATCGGTGTTTTCAGTACAAAACTGGTTGTGGATGAAGTTGAAGACAATGATTTGCAAATCGCGCTCGCAGAAGCTCAAGAAATTGCCGAAGATGTAGAAATTGGTGATGAAATTAAGCTTGAAGTTACACCTGAACAATTTGGTCGTATTGCAGCTCAATCTGCAAAACAAGTTATAACACAGCGTATCAGAGAAGCTGAAAGAAATCTTGTATTGAACGAATTTCTTGATAAAAAAGGTACATTGACAACAGGTATTATTCAACGTGTTGAAAATAGAAATGTAATTGTTAACATTGGTAAAACTGATGCGATTATGCCTCAGAAAGAACAAATTCCTGGTGAATATTACAAACCTGGTAACAGAATAAGAGTTTTCGTTCTTAACGTAAAAGAAACAACCAGATTGCCTCAGGTAATCGTTTCTCACGCACATGCCGAAATCGTTAGAGAATTGTTTGAACTTGAAGTCCCTGAAATTGAAGATGGAATTGTTGAAATCAAGTCAATTTCCCGTGAAGCGGGCTACAGAACTAAAATCGCGGTTTGGTCAAATGACCCTGAAGTTGATAGTGTAGGTGCTTGTATAGGACCTCGCGGAAGCAGAATTCAAACGATTGTTTCTGAACTGAAAAACGAAAAAATTGATATCGTAAGATATTCTGAAGATCCTGTTGAGTATATTGTTAATGCACTTTCTCCTGCAAGAGTTGTATCTGTAGATATTCTTGCTAATGATGAATATGCTCATGAAGCTATGGTTGTTGTTCCGGATGATCAATTGTCACTGGCAATCGGTAGAGAAGGTCAAAACGTAAGACTTGCTCACAAATTGACAGGCTGGAAAATAGATATCAAGAGTGTTTCTCAGATGGAAAAAGCCGAAGCGGCAAATTTCCAGAATTATGAAGAACCAGAATATTCAGAAGATATTGATGAGCAAGACGAGCTTCAGCAGGAAATTGAAGAAGAAATGAATCAACAGGCTTATGACGAAGAAGATATTCAAGTTGAAGAAACTGTAGATGAAGTCGAAGATATTGAAGAATAGATTTAAAAGGGCCTTGAGCCCTTTTTTTATATGCTGTTGACAAAAAATATTGAGCGCATATCATTATAGTATGGCTTAAAATACCAAATAGTATTGTAGTATAAAGTAGACAAAAAAGGAGATTAATCTCATGGCAAGAGAAAAGTACGAACGTACCAAACCGCACGTTAACGTAGGTACAGTAGGCCACGTTGACCACGGTAAAACAACATTAACAGCAGCAATTACATCAGTATTGGCTGCTCAAGGTCAAGCTGCAATGAAAAAATTCGATGAAATCGACGCAGCTCCTGAAGAAAGAGCAAGAGGTATAACCATCTCTACAGCTCACGTAGAATACGAAACACAAGCTAGACACTATGCTCACGTTGACTGCCCGGGCCACGCTGACTATGTTAAAAACATGATTACAGGTGCAGCTCAAATGGACGGTGCAATTCTTGTAGTTGCAGCAACAGACGGTGCTATGCCTCAAACTCGTGAACACATTTTGCTTGCTCGTCAGGTTGGTGTTCCTAACTTAGTAGTATTCTTAAACAAATGTGATATGGTTGATGACCCTGAATTGTTAGAATTGGTTGAAATGGAAGTTAGAGAATTGTTATCTTCTTATGAATTCGATGGTGACAACATTCCATTCATCCACGGTTCTGCTTTGAAAGCTTTAGAAGCTGCTCAAGCTAACCCAACAATCGCTCGTGGCGAAGATAAATGGGTTGATAAAATTTGGGAATTGATGGATGCTATCGATTCTTACTTCCCAACTCCAGAACGTGATTTGGACAAACCATTCTTGATGCCTGTTGAAGACGTATTCTCAATCACAGGTCGTGGTACAGTTGCAACTGGTAGAGTTGAACGTGGTATCGTTAAAGTTGGTGACGAAGTAGAATTAGTTGGTTTAGGCGAAACTAAGAAAACTACAGTTACTGGTGTTGAAATGTTCAGAAAATCACTTGACCAAGGTCAAGCTGGTGACAACGTTGGTGCTTTGTTACGTGGTGTTGATAAAACTGAAATTCAACGTGGTCAAGTATTGGCTAAACCTGGTTCAATCAAACCTCACACTAAATTCACTGCTAACGTTTACGTATTGACTAAAGAAGAAGGCGGACGTCACACTCCATTCTTCCCTGGTTACAGACCTCAGTTCTACATCAGAACAACTGACGTAACTGGTTCAATCAAATTTGAAGGTCAAATGGTAATGCCTGGTGATAACGTAGTTATGGAAGTTGAACTTATCGCTCCTGTAGCTATCGAAGAAGGTATGAGATTTGCTATCCGTGAAGGCGGCCACACAGTTGGTGCCGGTGTTGTTGACAAAATTATTGAATAGGAGCGTGTCGCTCCACCAACCACTTAGGTGTTGGTGAGATTTAATAATTGTCGCAAGACTGTAAAAATTTAAAAACGAGCTTGGAAACAGGCTCGTTTTTGTTTGAAAATTTTATTGGAATATGTTAAAATAATTATGTACAAAGGAGGATTTATGAAAAATTTAAAACTTAATCGTGTTTTCGGGGGGGGGGCACTCTAGGCAAATCTCCGTTTCTTGAAAGTTTGTTCGAGACCCATGTGGCGGGTCAAGCGGCAAGCTTGGCTTTTACCCTTGCTGAGGTATTGGTTACTTTGGGTATTATTGGTGTTGTATCAGCTATGACCTTGCCTACGCTTGTTAAAAATCATCAGCGTCAAGTTTATGTAACTCAATTGCATAAAGTTTATAATGAAATATCGCAGGCGGTTGAACAGGTTATTACTGATAGTAATGCTGTATCTTTAGGAGAATCAGAATTAGCCAAAAAAGAAATTGATGGTGCTGAATATTTTGTAAGAAATTATTTCAAGACATCTAAGATATGTAGTACTCGTAGTGCATCAGATTGTTTTGCTGACAGCTATAAGAATATTAATGGCGGAACTGTTAGAATAAGGAATTTTATTAATCCAAAAGATGGTTATTGTGCAAGTGCAATATTGGCGAATGGTGCTTCTGTTTATTTTATCTCAAATGGTGGTAGATACTATCAATCAGGAATTTATACTGTTGTAGATGTTAATGGTAAACAGGGTCCGAATATTTTGGGTCGAGATTTGTTTGATTTTGTAATCAATAATGATGGAACTATCGCTGTTGGTGGAGATGTAGAAGAACTTGCTTCTGATTTTTCAACAAATTGCGGAAACACAACAAATCAATCTCCGTATGGTGCTTGTTTTGCCAAAATCCTGAATGATGGTTGGAAAATGGATTATTAAAATATACAAAAAGGACTGCTATCAGCAGTCCTTTACAATCTTTTTCCCCTATAAACCAAATATTTCCCTTGACCTTATTTTGCTAACTGAATTTTTTCAAATTTGTTAGTCTCTTTTGATTTCTGCAAGTATTTAACTAATGATTTTGCAACTAATTCTGAACGTTTTTTATTTTCTCTGTCAAGTATTTCAAAATATTCTTCCAATGATGACATTATGTATTCTGTGTTTTCCATTTCTTTTTCACCCTTTCTGACGATTATCTTGTTATTTTTTAGATTACCGTCCGGAACTTCGCTTTGCTTGTTCCCGTTTTCCCCTTTTTATAAAACCTTTTGCCTTTTGATGATTAGCCTAACAATGCATCCAGTATTTCTGCGTTTCTTGAAGCTTTTTGAGTGTTACGAACTTGATTTCTGTACATATATGTTCTGAGTGCTTCTCTGATTAATTCTGATCTAGAACGATTTTCGTTACCTGCTACTTGATCAATTTCGTCTAAAAATCTTTCGGGCATTGATATTAATACTCTTGCCATTGTGTTACTCCTTTATTATTTCCCTTAGTGTTATCCCCTGTATTTATATAAAGGAAATTATTAACGAAAAATTGCGTAATTAGTATATATTTTGTATAAACTACTTAATAAATCTTAATATACTCAACCT
>CATNBA010000020.1 GCA_950096985.1 uncultured Candidatus Melainabacteria bacterium | reverse complement strand
ATGAGATTATTTATACTATTAGTAAATATTTATTTTAAATATACATTTAAAGTCTTAGGGGGTTAGGAAGTATGAATATTACTTTTATTTATCCGAAAATGTATTGGGCAAAAAAGACAAAATATGCTTGGCAGAATATAATGCCGTTAATCTATGCCCGTTTAAAGGCATTGACTCCTAAAGATTTTACTTGCAGCTTTGTAGATACAAGGTTTGAGGAAGTTAATTTTTCCAAACCCACAGATCTTGTTGTTATGTCGATTACAACTATGGGGGCAAAATATGCTTATGAAATTGCAGATGAATATAGAAAACGTGGAGTGAAAGTAATTTTAGGCGGGATTCATGTGAATTTAATTCCCGAAGAAGCAAAATTACATGCTGACAGTATTTTGATAGGAGAAGCCGAGCTTACATTTCCTCAAATGCTACAAGATGTAAAAAACGGATGTTTAAAACCGGAATACAAAGCCGAAGGGCGGTATGATTTTAAAGATTATAAAATAGATAAATCTGTTTACAAAGGTAAGCACTATTTCCCTTTGCATTTTATGGAAACAAGCAGAGGTTGTGTTTTTAAATGTAATTTTTGTTCGCTTGCTCCGATGTATAACCAAAAAATTACATACAGAGATATTGATAATGTAATTGAAGAAATAAAGAACACAAAAGAAAAATTTATAGCGTTTTTAGACGAAAATTTGGGAAACAACATTAAAAGAACAACAGAACTTGTAAAAAAATTAAAACCGCTCAAAAAATTATGGGTAGGACAATTTTCGCTAAATTCTTTAACAGATCCTGAATTTGTAAGATTGTTAAAAGAAAGTAATTGTTTTTATGTTTTTATAGGGTTTGAAACAATAAACGAAGATACTCTTAAAGCAATGAATAAAACCTCTAATCTTGGAGTTCTGAAAAAAACATTGGATAATTGTCTAAAGTATAATCTTCCTATTTTTTGCGGTTATATAAATGGTTATTCCGAAGAATCAGAAGATGAGGTTTGGAAAGCTTTTGAATATGCGAATTCATTTCAGTTTATTAATTTTATGACAAATAACCTCTTACCTTTTCCTAATACTCCTATTTATAAGGAATTGGAAAGTCAAGGCAGGCTAATTTCAGAAAAATGGTGGTTGGAGGATGAATTCTTATATAATCATAACCCTCTCTTTTACAATAAAAATATTGATCCAAAGAATTTGCCATCAGGACTTGAATTAACGAAAGAATATTTCAGATATAAAAATATTTTTAAAAGATTTATAAAATCACGCTACAAATTTAGCACTCGTTTATTAATCTTGCTTATTAACATTTTTTCAAAATATACGCACAGAGTAATCGGGAATTAATAGGGAAGTTTTGTAGGAATAGTTCTCTGTAAAAGTTTAAAATACAGATTTACCATATATAAATAACAGAAATCTTTTTTGCCGTATATACGGTTTAGAATATTTTTATGCAAATAAGTTTCTTTCCAAATTTTCGCAAATAGTTCTTGAAGTCTTTGCGGTTCAATATTTAAAGGTTTATGGACTATGTGCATATAATCATAATAATCATAATTCAAAGTTAAAAGGCGATTATTATTTTTATATTCATCAAAAAGCGTTGTACCTGGAATAGGTGTATAAATGGTATATCTTACAACATCAACCCCAAGTTCCTTAACATATTCCGGCAAGTTCAGTATAACCTCTTCCGTATCATTATCCATCCCGAGCATAAATCCGCCGGTGATTGAAATATCAAGTTCATGGAATCTATTTATACAATCCCTATATTTCTCTGTTTCATTATTTTTATTATTAAATTTCAGATTAGATTTTTGGGAAGTCTCAAACCCTATAAAAACTTCAAAACAACCACTCTTCTTAAGCAGGAGCATTAATTCAGAGTCGTTATAAATATCATATGTTACGTCTGCATAATATTTTATTTTTAGCGGAATTAGTGCAGACATAAGTTCTTTTGCATATTCTTTGTCTGCCGTAAAATTAGAATCTAAAAAGAATAATTTTTTAAATTTGCAGAGTTTTATTTCATCAACAATTTCACTAATGGGACGTTTTATAAGATTTGAATTAGTAAATTTATTAACAGAACAGTATTTACACTTATTGATACATCCTCTTGTCGCAAATATCGTATTCTTTGCCCCATAGTTGATATTCTTAATTAAATCCCGTCTTGGTAAAGGCAAAGGAGTGTTTTGCTTGCATTCGGCATAATATATTTTTCTGGTTTTATTTTCTACAAAATCCTCTAAAACTTCCGGAAATACATTTTCTCCAAATCCGCAGATAACGCTATCACAATGCTTGCTAACTTCTTCAGGATTCAAAGTGGCGTGATATCCGCCAATTATTGTATAAGCTCCACGATTTTTCCAGTATTCAGCTAATTCATAAGCTCTGTTTGATGATGATGCGCAGCAAGAAATTCCTACAATATCATAATCTAATTTGTTGTAATTAAGCTTTTGCATTCCTTCATCAATTATTTTAATTTCTGCATTATATTTTTCAGGGACAGATGCTGCCAAAGTCGTTAATGACAAAGGTGCAAATCCGTTATTTAAAGAAAATATATTTTCGTATTTGTATACTAAATCCGACGCTAAGATTAATAATATTTTCATAGCTTTTATTATATAATAAACCTATATATGAAATTATTGAATATGAAAAAGATTTTAGTTTTATTAATTTGCATTTTAATTGGCGTAAAAGTTGCTGCCGATAATAATTCAGAGGTGTTGGAGTTTTTTGATAACTTTGTGAGTTTATCTAACCAATATGATTTGAGAATGTTGGATTTTTATACTCTAAATCCGATTATAAAGCGTGAAGTTATTGGAAAAAACGGGGCGCTTGTTATTGTTCCTTTTTCAGAACATAAGAAAATACAAAAAGCATATAGCGAACATAAAAAACTTTTGGCCAATACTAAAAACAATTACAAAGACAAAAAGATAATCGAGCTTGGAAATAACACTTACAAAATAACAGCACAAAGATGTCCGACAGTTATGAACAGGTGCTTTGACAGTTATATGATAATAAAAAAAGAAAATAACGAGTACAAAATAATAGAAGAATATTCAAAAGTACAAACTACATATTTTTTAAAATATAAAAAATAATTTTGGAGATTTATGATAATAACTTTTATAATGGCTGCAATGAATGATTGCAAAAAATACATAAAAACATGGCAGATGGAGCCTATTGGAGTGGCACAGGCAGCAGCGTTAACACCGGATGATGTAGAGATAAAATTTTTTGATGACAGAGTTGAAGAAATCGACTACGACACCGAAACAGATTATGTAGCAATCAGTGTTGAAACGTATTCAGCACAGAGGGCTTACAATATTGCAAAAGAATTCCAAAAACGTGGTAAAAAAGTTCTTTTTGCGGGATTTCATCCGACCCTTGTAAGTGATGAGGCAATGGAGTATGCAGACAGTATTCTTATCGGTCAGGCTGAAAACATTTGGGCGGAAATCATAGAAGATATGAAAAAAGGTGAACTGAAAAAAGTTTACTGTGGCGATAGTAATGTTGATTTGAAAGGAATTTTCCCAAGACGTGATATTTTTGAAGGTAAAAATTACATGCCTGTAACTTTAATCGAAAACTCCAGAGGGTGCAAATTTAACTGTCAATTCTGTTCTATTGCGGCTTTTCATAAATCTCATTGTAGCTACAGACCAATAGAAGATGTGATTTTTGAGGTTAAAAATGCAAAGCACAAAACTATATTTTTTATAGACGATAATATCGGATCTGATATAGAAAGAGCAAAAGAGCTTTTCAGAGCTTTAATCCCTTACAAAATCAAGTGGATAAGCCAGATTGCGACCGCTTGTCTTGAAGATGACGAGTTGGTTGAATTAATGGAAAAGAGCGGATGCCTTGGGGTTTTAATCGGGTTTGAAAGTTTTAATCCAGTAAACCTTAAACAGATGAACAAAACTTGGAACAACGGTATCAAAAAATATGAACGAATCCTAAAAAAACTTACAGACCATAATATTTTTGTATATGGAACCTTTATTTTCGGATATGACGAGGATACGGAGGAAACCTTCAAGACAACACTTGATTTTGCGATGAGAAATAACCTTATTCTTGCGGCATTCAACCATTTAATGCCGTTTCCTGGAACGCCTTTGTACGATACTTTAAAAGATAGAATGCTCTACGACAAGTGGTGGCTGAATGAAAACTGCAGTTTTGCAGACGTGGTTTTTAAACCAAAAAACCTTACTCCAGAAAAGCTTTCTGAGCTTTGCTATGTGTATAAGAAAAAGTTCTATTCATTCCCTTCTATGCTAAAACGTGCTTGGGGGCTTAGAAAATGCTTGCTTTCACATTGGACTATGATGCTGGACTTTTTTAAGTATAATATTATGAGTGATATAGACACTACAAAACGTCGGGGATTTGCTATTGGAAAAGAAAAATAATATCGAATTCGGCATAATGTCTGAGGCTGACAATGATGGCGTTTTGGAGTTAATTAATTCAACTTATATTAAAGGAGAAATAGAAGTTCTTTTTTCTAAAGAGCCAAATTATCTTGATGCGATGAACATATTGGCAGATACTGTTCAAGTTGTTGTTGGTAAGGTTAATAATAAGGTAGAAGTTCTTGGCTCAAGGAGTTTAAAAAAAGCCTACATAAACGGTGAAGAAAAGACTTTGGGATATTTGAGCGATTTGAAAATTTCGTCCGGAGCAAGGAAAATTCAGGCACTTTCAAAAGGGTTTGAGTTTATGAAAACGCTGATGGACGATAAGCGAGCAAAGCTTCATATCGCAACAATCATTGAAGATAACAGACAAGGTAAGGTTGCACTCACTTGGAAAAACAAAAGCCCAAATGTTCCTAATTTTTATGATTTAGGAGTGATGAACACTTATTTTATCTTACCGATTTTTCCAAAATTTTGTCATAAAAAGATTAAAATTATTAATGGTTCTGGTGATGTGCTGGACAAGATTGTGGAGTTTTTGAACGCTGAGGGTAGAAAAAAACAGTTTTTCCCTATTTATACTAAGGAAGATTTTTTGAACTTGCCAAATTTCAGTCCGAATGATTTTTATATAGCTTTAGAAGATGAAAAAATAATCGGAGTTATTGCAAAATGGGAACAAACTCCTTTTAAGCAAGTGGTTATCAAAAAATATAACGGGAAATGGGTTTGGATAAAGAGGTTAACAGGGAAATTTTTACCAAAAGAAAACAAGCCGATTAAACAGTTTTACTTAAGTTTTGTGGTGATAAAAAATAATGATAATAAGATTTTTGAAGCCCTGTTAAATAGAGTTTATAATGACAATAAAAATTATAAGTATTTCTCATTTATTTTGCATTCAAAAGACGGATTAAATATTTCACTAAAAAAATATTTTAATATAAAATATAAGAGCAGATTGTATATTGCAGAATTCTTGGAAGATAACGAAATAAAAGATTTAATCGATACCAGAATTCCATACTTGGAGCTTGCAAGTTTATGAGTTTAAAAAGCAATGTTATAGAAATTTCGGCACTTACTGGGCAAAATAAAAAAAATATGTATGAACTTATGACAAAAGTTTATTACGGGGAAAATTGGGATAGATTTTTATCAGATATGAGCCAAAAGGATTATGCGCTTGTACTTTATGATGAAAACTCAAAAATTGCAGGATTTACGACTATAGAAGTGTTTGAATTTGAAGGAAAAATTATTATATATTCAGGAGACACGGTGGTCGACGAGAACTCCAGAGGGGATATTGAACTCATGCGGGCATGGTGGCGGTTTTCGTACACTGTTCAAACAAAACACCCTGATAAAAAAGTTTTATGGTTTCTTATTTCGAAAGGCTGGAGAACATACAAATTTTTCCCGATGTTTTTAAAAGAAATCTACCCGACATACAAATACGATACCCCAAAAGAAATCCAAGATTTTATGGATAGGCTTTCGGCATCAAAATTCGGAGATTGCTACAAAAACGGACTGGTTATTCCAAAAGATCCCGATATGTTGAAATCAGGCAAATATGATATTCCCGAAAAAAGGACAGCAGATTTTGATGTAAAATTCTTCTTAGAAAAAAATCCGGAATTTTATAAGGGTAAAGAACTTGTCTGTCTTGCAGAACTTTCTGTTTCTAACCTTACAAAAGCCGGATTAAGGCTTCTGCATGGGGTAAATGGATAAATGAGAATTAAAGTTTTTATCGCTAATTTCTTTTTTATCTTGTGTTGTTTTCCGGCATGGTTGAAATTTCACTTTTGTATTAGAAACTTTTCTAAATCTCAAGCAAACCTCTTAAAAAGGGTTATTAATAAAAATAAAAATACCAAGTACGGGGAAAAATATAATTTCTCCAAGATTAAGGACTATAAAAACTGGCAGAAAAATGTTCCAATTGTAGATTATGAAGATATTGAACAATATATCAAGGACAAAAATTCTCTAACTTCAAATAAAATAAAAATCTATGAACCTACTTCGGGGTCATCGGGGGTGCAAAAACTAATCCCATATACGGAGGAATTACGCCAAGAGTTTCAGAATGGTATAAAAGTATGGATTTTTGATTTGTATGTTTATAATCCTAAGCTTTTATTTTATAAATCCTACTGGTCGATTAGTCCCAAAACCAAGACCGAAAATCCTGAAATCGGGTTTGAGAAAGATGAGGAGTATTTTTCAAATCTTGAACAAAAATTCTTAAAAATTATTATGGTACAGCCTGATTTGGAAGGAGATTTTCGCAAAAATACAAGGGAAGAATTATTAAAAGAAAAAGATAATATCGGACTGATTTCAATTTGGTCGCCTACATTTCTTGAGTCGGTTTTAAATAATGAAAAAATAGATTTCAAAAACTTAAAAATTCTCAGCTGCTGGGCGGATTCGACATCAAAACCTTATGCAAAACAACTTTGCGAAAAATACCCCCAAAGTATCATTCAACCCAAAGGACTTCTCGCAACAGAAGGAATAACTTCATTTCCGCTTTGGAATAAGGGTTGCGTTGTATCTTATCTATCACATTTTTATGAATTTATTGATAAGGAAGAAAATATATTTTTACTAAACGAATTAGAGAGTGGTAAGGAATACACCGTTATTTTAACCACTTCCGGCGGATTATACCGCTACAATACCCACGATATAATAAAAGTTACCGGATTTTACCATAACCTACCGATTATAGAATTTATCGGGCGAGATAACAATGTTTCGGACTTCTTTGGAGAAAAGATTTCTGAAAGTTTTGTCAATAAAGTTTTTGAAAAACTGTTTCTTGAAAAACCAAATTTTGCAGTACTGGGGTTTAATAAAGATAAATATACCCTTTTTGTTGACAGGGATTGTGATTCGGAATTATTGGAAACTCTACTCGAACAAAATTATCATTACAAAAATTGTATAGAACTTGGGCAATTAAAACCTTGTACCATTCAAAAAGTAGTAAATGGGAACGAAAAGTTTCAGCAATATTACTTATCTAAAGGCATAAAATTGGGTGATATTAAAATAAAATCCCTTGATAACAATATTTGTGATATATTTGAGATATGAAAATTTTCTATCGCATTTTAATGTTATTTTTTAATTACATACCGTTTTTCTTGTTATGTAGCGTTTTAGCTGCGATATGGAAATTTCACAATAATATGCCGTTGATGTTCGGAGTTATTGCGGTAATAATCTATGTTATCCCGCCTTTAATAACAAGAATTGCGCTGTTAATATGCCCCCTAAACAAAACGGAGTATGAATTATTTTCTAAAGAATACTACATCTGGTGGCTTACTTTTTGCGCACAGATTATATATTTAAGGCTCCAGTTTTTAGAAGAAGTTTTAAGGATTATACCAGGGTTATACAGTATGTGGCTTCGAATATTTTGGGGCGCAAAAATCGGACGGTTTACATATTGGGCGCCGGGGACAAGAATACTTGAGAGAAACTTTTTAAACATAGGTAATAATGTAATTTTTGCAGCCGATACAAGAATTAATGCGCATGTTCAAACTGAAGATAAATTATTAATTGCTCCGATTACTATCGAAAGCAATGTAGTTGTCGGCGCATACTCTCTTTTGACCTGCGGAACGGTTATAAAATCCAATCAAGCAACAAAATCTTTTTTGATTTCTCCTCCGTTTTCAACTTGGAAAGATGGAGTTCGAATAAAAAATGCTGATTGATATCCATACACATCTTGTTAATCCCAATTTTTATATTAAAGAGGGCAAAACTAATTTTGCAATAAACCTTTTCTTAAAAAAGACAAATTATACAAATTACAAAAATTATATTGCAAATTTGATTTCGATTATTAATGCTTCTAAACTTGACAAAACCGTTCTGATTGCAATAGAAAATAGCGAAGTCTGTGCAAATAATGAGCAGGTCTTGGAGGTTTGTAAAAATCATTCTGAATTCCTTTATGGGGTTAATTTGAATCCTTTTGATAAAGATATTGATTTGAAAGTTCAAAATGCCCATAAAAACGGAGTCGTTCTTGTAAAAATATTGCCGTCTTTTCAGAATGTTGATTTATCAGACAAGGGGTGTATCCCGTTTTTTGAACTTCTAAAAGAATATAATCTTCCGCTGCTTGTTCATACCGGCAAAGAATATACCTTGAAAACAAAATTCCAAAACTTGAACAACCCTGATTTGCTTGAAAATGCCGCAAAAATAGGAGTGAAAATTATCTGTGCTCACTGTGGTACAAGAATTTTTCTTCATGAAAAAAACTATTTCAAAAATTGGGCAAAATTAGCAATGAAATACGAAAATGTTTATGGCGATTTGAGTGCAATGATTACTCCCGTTCAAATTTTTGACCTAAAAAAAATACTCAAAAGCCGTGAATTAAAATCAAAAGTTATTTTCGGAAGTGATTATCCGGGGTTCCCTTGCGATTTCTCGGTAAAAGCCACGGGCAATCCAATTATAGATTCTTATAATTTCTATGAAAAAATCGGTTTTGATGATACTATGTTTAAAAATGCAGAAAAGATTTTAAATTTATGAAAAAAATATTAAAAAACGCTTATAACCTTCCTTGGAAATACAATGATGCTCCGCATGCAATTCTCGACATAATCCGTGGATGCAACATTAAATGTAATGCCTGCTACAATAGCGCCGAATGCAAAATAAAATCGTTTGAAGAAGTTATAGAGGATTACAAAAAAATAACCGCAATAAGAAAAATCTCCTCAATCGCACTCATTGGTGGGGAACCTTTATTAAATCCTGATTTAATCAAGATAATCAAGTTTCTAAAACAAGAAGGCTTGTCTGTTGAATTGTTTTCCAACGGCTTGCTTTTGGATGAAGCTAAAGTCAATGAATTAGCCCAAGCCGGAGTTGATTTGGTATTTTTGCACATAGATATCGGTCAAAAAAGAAAAGATTTACCGGAAAACTATACTGTTAATGACATCGACAATTTAAGAACCCAAAAAGCCAAAATGCTCTATAGCTACGGTATAGAAGTTGCTATGAGTATTACGGTTAAAAAAGAAGACTTTGGCGAAAATCTTGACAATTATTTAAAATACTTTAAAGAAACAAAATTTATAAATTATTTCCTGATAACTCTTTATAGAGATATAAATAATTACGGCAAGTTAAACGGGGTTTTGAATGAAAAAGTAACAGGGCTTGAGGCTAAATCAGAAAATCCGCAAGAACCTTCTATGCAAGAGATTATGGAATATTTTGACAAGCGGAATTTGGAACCATATACATATCTTACGGGGCATTACAACAAGGAACTTCCAAGATGGATTTGCTATAATTACGCAGCAAGTTATAAACATGATACTTTGAAACACACTCAAAACCTTAAAAACTCAAAATTTGAGCGGTTTTACCTTAAGCGAATGAAAGAAAAAACCGGAGTCTATCCGTTTTTCACAAAACAAGATTGCATTATAAACAGTGTATTTGTGCTGCTTAACGCTTTTTGCGGAGGACATTTTTTCGGAAATATTAAATATCTGCTCAAAAGCTGGGATAAATGGAAAAAGATAAAACGTATTTTAATCCAAGAACCGGCCTCTGTTAACAGTGACGGGAATCTTGAGTTTTGCGAAAGCTGTCCCGATATAACCGTCAGAGACGGTAAGGTAGTTCCGGTTTGTGTTTGCGATAACTTTGATTAAAAAAGCTTCGTATCAAAATTTTTCAACAAATAAAATGATATTTTGTTCGTTATTTCAATAAATAAAAAATATAAAAGTCTTCTAAAAATATTCAAATGTGAATAATCTATTGCTAAATATTCCAAATAAGGTTTTGCACTTTGTTTTTGTTTGAAATCTCCAACTCTGGAACTTAAGTTTACGCTACAATTATGCTGTTTTGCATAATTTATAACATCACGTATCAATTTATAGTAAATATTTTACAAAACATCATTTAAAAAATATTATGATATAATTCAAGAAAATCAACTATTTAAAGAGAATAGAAGTATGTTAAATCTGCAAAAATTAAAACACTTAAGTTGTATCTGTGCATATTGTAATAAAGTTATGCCAATGGATGAACGTACAAATGATCATATTATTCCAAAATGTGCAAACGGACAAACCGAAGTAAAGAACATTGTTATCTGTTGTCAAGAATGTAATGGGCTCAAAGGTAATAAGCTTATAAATGATTTTTTAGAAGATCATCTTGATAAAGCAGAATGTTTTTATAACTATCTTAATATGATTGATTATCAAATGGGAAATAGTGAATATTCTGATGCTGTTTCGGAAGTTTTATCCGAATCGTTAAAAATGTCATATTTAAGGAAAAAGCGAAGAGAAAAGAGATTAAAAAAGCAAAAGAAAAAATCAGCAAATAAAGTTTCAATAACACCGGAAGATGAAATTCAGAATATTGAATATAAATTTGAATTAAGTGGTAAAAGTTTTTATGTCAATAAGCTTCAAGCTCGTATTCTTGATTATTATCTAGAACATCCGAGTTTTTCTGATTATAAAGAATTAGCAAATGAGCTAGGAATTGGTAAAACTCGTTTTATACGCGAGATTTGTTGCATAAACAATTTAACCGGAATATTTAAAATCAAAAAAATGAGTGAAAACGGAATAATTTTAAATGACTTGTTGTGCGAGGATACGCATAACAAAATTTCAAAGATTTCCGACTAAATATGTCAAACTCGCGATACTTTATGTCAAACTCCCTGACACACTGTAACCCCTGACCCCCACACTGCCAGTGTGATGCGCTACCAACTGCGCTAACGCCCCTTCTAAAATATTTATATATTAAAAAAGAGGTCTTAATGACCTCTTTTTTATGGTGGGCGTTAGAAGACTCGAACTTCTGACATCCTCCTTGTAAGGGAGGCGCTCTACCAACTGAGCTAAACGCCCTCAGCAAGATTAATCATACATAAAACATTTTTTATTGTCAACACTTTTTTTTAATTAGTTTTTCCCTCAAGTTGTTTTTCATATTCTTCACGGGCTTTAATCTTTATTTCGTGTTTTGTTCCGTGGTGTACTTCTTCGCGTTTATAACGCTGATCAACCCACCATTTTGCCATTTTGTATGATAGACGTTTTTTATATGCTTCAGGGTCTTCTTCCTTTTGAACCTTTACTTTTTTTGTTTTCTTTATTTTTTCAGGACGTTTTTTTTCAACAACAACTTCAACAGTCGGATGTTCCAAGCTTTCCAATACTTCCAAATTTAATTTTGGAGATGGCGGAACGTATCTGTAGTCAACCAAATCTGCCTCGTTAACGGCGTAGCTTTCAGGGCTTACATAATTGTCAAATGCGAGTGCTTTAGTTGATAAGAATATTAAAGTTAAAATTATAAATCTTTTCATTTTTTCCTTTCTAATAATGGGGACATCTGGATGTCACACTGCTACCATGACTGTCCATGCCGCCAGTGCTCAACAAATTGAAATTTTCCGCCGTTCTATTGATTAATGGACTCCACTCCTGAAAGTATCTGCCTTCATACGATTGATAATATTTTTCAAAAAACATGGCTTTATCTTTACCGAATTTTTTAAAGTTGTTAAATAAATAAGTATAAAATTCTGGCGTATATGCTCTTGTTCTTGCAGGATGTGCAATGGACATAACCCCGCAATCCAACGATGCAATAAATTCAACAGTTTCTTCAAATGAGGAAAACGCATCAAGCATTTTACCAATTGACGGATGTGACTGAATATAAATATCTTTAGCAATTTGAATTTTTTCGGATATATAGTCCGGTATTAGCGGCAAGGAACATCCCGAATACATTTCAAGAGCTCTTTTATAACATATTGCAAAAGGATCTTGTCCGAAAAGATATTTATATTTGAAAAACGGTTTTTCGTACGAAAAATCGGCATTCGGGAAAAAATGGTTTAAAAGAATTTTTCCACATGTATATTTTTTCATAGGATGCGCAATTTCATCCTGACCTTTTAAAATCATCGGGTGGCATAATGCAGCCTCTTCTAATGTAAAGCTATACTCCGGCAGTGCATTATTCAGATTAATTATTGTATCTTTTGCAAGTTGTAGTTTTAAGTCACGTTTTCTGTCAAGAAATTGGCTTAATTCTTTGTTATCCGGATTAATGCCATATACGAGTAAATGAATTGGCAATGGTTTGGGTTGTTTGGGAAAATTTATTGCTACGGTTGAAATCTCGACCCCTAGTGCTAAATCGATATTATCGGGGCGAATTTCAAGAGCTGTTTTACATCCGTCTATTGTGTCATGGTCTGTAATTGCAATAAGCATGTTTGGTATTTCGCCGGCTTTTTGAATAAGTTGTTCGACTGTCATTATGCCGTCAGAGTGTTTTGTGTGAATATGCAAATTCGCGCAAAAATCACCACTTTCGACATAGCGCATATCATGACTGTCCATAACATCAGCTTTTTGTCTTTCACCTGCTTTATATGAGATTTCGTTTAAAATTTTTACTTTTTTAATAAAATCTTTTTCGCTTAAAATTCCCATACTTTTATTTTACACCAAAATTGAAACAATTTTAAACCACATTCGTCAAGAAATGTAGTGGAGGGATTTATATGACTGTAGAGAAGTATTTAGAAGAAGATTTATATCAGGATTTAAAAAACGATTATACTGAAGCTGTTGAATATATTGAGATTGATGAAGATTTAGAAGAACCTAAGACTTTTAATTCAATCTCAAATGATGACGATATTCTACAGATGTATTTAAAAGATATAGGGAAAGTTAAATTGCTGAATTCTAAAGAGGAGAAGGCACTTGGCAAACAAATTAAAGAGGGGAAATCAAATGAGGCTGAGATTGCAAAACGAAAACTTGTTCAAGCAAATTTACGTCTTGTTGTAAGTATTGCAAAAAAATATATCGGACAGGGTGTTTTGTTTATGGATTTGGTGCAGGAAGGATCTTTAGGACTTATAAAAGCTGCGGAAAAATTTGATTATTCTAAGAATTTTAAGTTTTCTACCTATGCGACATGGTGGATTAAACAGACTATTATAAGGGCGATTTCTAATAACTCGCGTACAATACGTATTCCTGTACATATGACAGACAAAATCAGAAAATACAAGAGAGCTTATACAACCTTATCGTTTGAACTCGGAAGAGAACCATCTGATTTAGAGGTTGCGCAAAGGCTTGAGATTACGCCAAAACAGCTTTTGACAATAAAAAAATCAATTATAAAAGAGCCGATAAGTTTGGAAACTCCTGTTACTGATGATTTGAATGTCGGAGACTATGTTGAAGATAAATCTTACCGTTCGCCTGAAATTCAGACGGGAAATAATGTTTTAAAAGGAAGTGTTGAGGATTTACTTGCATCTTTATCAGAGAGAGAAAGAAAAATTATAAATTGTCGTTTCGGGATAAATGGAGAAATGCCAAAAACTCTTGAACAGGTTGGAGAATTGATGGGATATTCAAAAGAAAGAATTCGACAGCTTGAAGATTCAGCACTGACAAAAATCAGAGAGAAAAAGGAATTGCAGCACTTCAGAGATTTTATTGAGGATTAATGTTGACAAATAAGGAGTTATCGTAAATAATTATTTTTATAAGAAAGGAATTAAGTATGAGAGAATTATTTACTAACTTCTTCCGTCCTTCGGGGGGGGGGTAGCTCATAGAAAACGTATATATAGAGCATTTACTTTAGCTGAAGTGTTGATTACTTTAGGAATTATAGGAATAGTGGCTGCTCTAACCTTACCTTCTTTAATTGCAAATCATAAAAAAAATGTTATACTCAAGCAGTTAAAAAAATCATATTCAGCTATGTCTCAAGCTCTGACGAATTCTGTTGCTGAAAATGGCGATATGGATAATTGGGATATGGTAAACGGGCTTGCTTTAGGCACACCGGAATATAAAGAAGCTTTAAAAGAGTTTGTTCAAACTCATATCCTAAAATATGTAAGTGTTTCAAAAGACTGCGGTTTGGCTAATTCAGAAAAGTGTGAGAAAGCTGATGATGACGACTTATGGACAGGTGGTGAAACTTATTATTTTTTCACCGGTGATGGTGTAAGATATCAGATATCATTAAATAATAATAGAAATAGCGACGGGGTTTTGATTTCTAAAGCTCAAATTTTAATTCTTGTTGATGTAAACGGGCTAAAAAAACCTAATAAAATAGGAAATGATATTTTTGTAATATCTGTTAAAAAAAATAAAATAGGCATGTTTACTTACGGCAACGGTTACGATTATGCTTATAATAATTGCAAGAATGGTAATGCTTATGAATGCGGGTATTTAATTCAGACTAATAGTTGGAATTATCCGAAAAATTATCCAAGATAGTTTACATTACAATTAATGATTTTGCAAATTCTACGGATTGTTCGTTAATTTCGCCTCCGGC
Source organism: uncultured Candidatus Melainabacteria bacterium (assembly GCA_950096985.1). Classification (GTDB taxonomy): domain Bacteria; phylum Cyanobacteriota; class Vampirovibrionia; order Gastranaerophilales; family Gastranaerophilaceae; genus Stercorousia. The sequence continues at coordinate 13,130 of CATNBA010000020.1, read as the reverse complement.
AAGTTCGGCGAGTGCTTTTATTCGGTTATCACCAGTGAGAACATAAACTTCAACTTTTGTTTCATCAGCTTGTGATTTTCTGACATAAAAGTGCTTGTCTGCTTTTGAGGCGATTATTGCCTGATGGGTGATTAAAATTATCTGGTGGTATTTTGAAAGCTCTACAATTTCATCAGCAACACTTTGTGATGCTTTGCCAGAAATACCCGTATCAATTTCATCAAAAATTACTGTATTGATATCGTCGCTGTGTGCAAAAATAGATTTTATAGCAAGCATTACACGCGAAATTTCACCGCCTGAGGCAACTTTTGCAAGCGGTTTTAAATCTTCGGATATATTTGTAGAGATTAAGAATTCAACATTATCGCAGCCGTCCAAGCTTAATTCTTTAGGCTGAATAGATATTTCAAACCTTGCTTTAGGAAGTTCCAGTTTCTCCAGTTTCTCCTGAATAAGAGATGACAGTACCCGTGCGTAATTTTTTCTGTTTTCTGATATTTCTGATGCGCGTTTTTCTAAATCTATACGGGCATGAGAAATTTTTATTTCCAATTCGTCAATATTTTGGGTAGAAAATTCGATTGCGTTAAGCTCTTTTGAAAGATTTTCAAAAGTTTCCAAAACAGCATGAAGTGTTCCGCCGTACTTGCGTTTTAACTTATCCAAAAGATATAATCGCTCTTGGATGTCATTCAGTCGCTGAGTGTCGTTGTCAAGATTTTGGCTGTAATCTCTGAGCTCAGACCCTGCAAGGCGCAAATTTTCTATTGCATCAATAAGATTTTGTTCAAGTTCTTCAAGACTTCTGTCATAGGATACAGCTTTTGATATGTTTTGTTTAATCTTGCCGAGAGCTTCCATAATTGAGCCGTCATCACCATTTATTGCCCAATATGAACTGCCTGTTAATTCTTTTAACTTTTCTGCGTTTTCTAAAACTTCAAGTTCGCGGTTTAAATCTTCATCTTCGGTGTCAGATGTGATATTTGCGCTTTCTATTTCATTAATTTGGAACTGTAAAAATTCAAGCTGATTTTCTGTCAATTCCGATGCATTTTTAAGACATTCCAATTGTGATTGTAAATTTTGATATTCTTTAAATTTTTCTCTGTATTCTGCCAATTTATCGCCGTAGCAAGCGTAATTGTCCAATAAGGTTATATGGTATTTGGGCTGCATAAACGCATATGTTTGGTGTTGGGAATGAATGTCAAGAAAATAGTTTTTCAGTTGTTTTATAAATTCCTGATTTACAAGCGTGCCGTTTACGCGCGAGCGCACGCCGCTTTGGGTAATCTCTTTTGTTAAAACAATTTCAGAACCAAAATTATCTATACCGTTTTCTTCAAAAAGTTGAGATAAATCATGTTTTGTGTTCTCAATTACAAGTTCAATTACCGCTTTTTCTCTGTCATGTTTAATAACATCTTTTGAAACTCTTGGAGCAAAAGCAATGTCAATTGCGTTGATAAGAATACTTTTTCCTGCACCGGTTTCACCCGTAATGACATTTAAACCGTCATGAAAATTTGCGGTAAGCTCGTCAATTAGTATGTAATCTTTTATTCTTAACTGTTTTATCATGCTTATAGCATAAAACAATTTTGCAAATCTCGCAACATATATACATTATTTTTACTATTTTATTTTCATGTTAGTTATGTTATTCTTATTATATGAAAAGTACTAATCAATATTTAAAACCTTTAACATTAAAGATTAATAAAAATCTTGAAATTGGCGGATGTGATACTGTTGAGCTTGTTGAAAAATACGGGTCTCCACTTTATGTAATGGATGAACATACGATAAGAAATATTTGCAGGGATTATAAAAATGCTTTTAATTCTTATCCGAAAGTTAATATGATGTTTGCTTCAAAAGCACTGTGTACAATCGCAACTTCTCAAATTATTGCATCTGAAGGTTTTGGTTTTGATGTAGTTTCTGCTGGTGAAATTTATACTGTTTATAAAGCGGGCGTTGATATGTCTAAAGTTTTATTTAATGGTAATAATAAGTCTTATGATGAACTGTCACTTGCTATTGAGTTGGGCGTAGGAAGAATTTCTGTTGATAATTTCTTTGAGCTTGCGCTTTTAAATGAAATTGCAAAATCACAAAATAAAGTTGCAGATATTCTTTTAAGAATTACACCAGGGATTGAATGTCATACGCATGAATATATTCAAACAGGTCATTTGGATTCAAAATTCGGTTTTGATTTAACTCAAATTGATGAGGCTGTTGAATTAATTAATAATGATTATACTTCTCTGCAACTCCACGGGCTGCATGCTCATATCGGATCGCAAATTTTTGAAACTTCAATCTATGGTGATGAAATCGAAATTCTTGTGAAAGAAATTGGTCGTTTAGGGCTTAATGAAATTAATATTGGCGGCGGTATCGGGGTTAAGTATACAGAAAATGATTGTCCACCTTCGGTATATGATGTTGCGGAAATTGTTAAAAAACGACTAAACGAATGTATTGAAAAATATAATATTCAACCCCCTGCTCTATTCATTGAACCGGGTAGAAGTATTATTTCAACTGCAGGCATAACTTTATATACTGTCGGAAGTTCCAAACAAGTTCCAAACGGCAGAAAATATGTCGCTGTTGACGGAGGTATGTCGGATAATGTCAGACCATCCATGTATCAGGCAGAATATACCGCACAAGTTGCAAATAAACCGAATGCTGAAAATACTGAAAAAGTTACAGTTGCGGGACGTTTTTGCGAATCCGGCGATATTTTAATTAAAGATGTAGAACTGCCTGAACTTGAAGAAGGCGACATTCTGTGTGTTTATAACACTGGTGCTTATAATTATTCAATGGCATCAAATTATAATCGAGTGCCAAAACCCGCTATGGTACTTGTAAATAATTCACAATCTGATATTATAGTAAAAAGAGAGACATTAGATGATTTAATATCACATGACGTTAGGATAGACTGATGGTAAACGATATTTTTGCATACATATTAAATTACATAGGTAACTTAGAAATGGCTTTTAACTGGTCTGATTTTATTCAGATTGTTTTTCTTACCTGTGTACTTTTATTTATGTATAAAAAGTTTATCAAAAATACATCATCCGAAAAATTTGTAAAAGGGCTTTTAATTCTTATATGCGTATGGGTTTTCAGTGAAGTATTATTACGCATAAATTTAAATATTATAGGCATGTTTTTAAAAGCAATAGTAACTCTTGTTTCTTTGAGTTTGATTGTAATATTTCAGCCTGAATTAAGACGTTTTCTGGGCTTTTTGGGACAGGCTGATTTTGTTACTAAAGTTTTTAACACTAACAATAACAAGCATAAAACAAGAAAAATTGATGTTGTTAAAGAACTGGTTGAAAGTGTTAAATATTTGTCAAAATCTCATACAGGAGCTTTAATTGTTTTTCAGAGTGATTTGAGTAACACTTATTATGATGTTGGAACAAAGCTTAATGCTGATTTATCTACAGAATTGCTTTTAACCATTTTCCACACAAATACTCCATTGCATGATGGGGCAGTTGTTATTAACGGTGATAAAATAATCTCAGCTGGAGTACTTCTTCCTTTAACAGAAGACCCGAAATTAAGCTGGAAATACGGAACCCGACACAGAGCTGCCATTGGTATGACTGAGACCAGTGATGCAGCATGTCTTGTTGTTTCCGAAGAAACAGGGGATGTTTCAATAGCACTTGACGGTAATCTAAAAAAATATGAAGATTTAACAACTTTAAAATCTGATTTGGAAAATATTTTGGGGCTTAAAGATGCTGATGAAGATAACAAGAAAACAATTTTTAAAATAAATAATTTTATGACTATTAAAAAGAGCGCGGAGTAAGTTTTGGAAAGAAAATTAACTAAAAGGGAAATGTTTTTTAAATTTTTAAGAAAAATGTTTTTTCTTACTCTTGGTCCTTTCATAGCAGCATTTGCACTTGAAGTGTTTTTGGTTCCTAATAATATTATTGATGGCGGTATTGTCGGTGTTTCAATAATTCTCAGTTATCTTACAAAGATAAATTTAGGGTTATTGATTTTTGTCATAAATATTCCGTTCTTTTTTCTTGCTTTCAATAAAATTGGAAAGAAATTTGTTATACAGACTTTTTATGCTATAGGTATGTTATCTTTAGCAGTTAATTTATTTACTTCTCATCACCTTCCGGTTACACATGATTTACTTTTATCAACAGTATTTGGAGGAATAGTACTTGGTACAGGGGTAGGACTTGTCTTAAAAAATGAAGGTTCGCTAGACGGTACAGAGATAATGTCTTTAGTTTTATCCAAGAAATTTGGCTTTTCTGTCGGCGAATGGATAATGGCATTTAACATCTTTATTTATGGCGCATCAGGTCTTGTTTTTGGTTGGAATAAAGCAATGTATGCTGTTTTAACTTATTTTATTGCATTTAGAGTTATTGACATAGTTCTTGAGGGTCTAAATTCAGCAAAATCAATAAGAATAATAAGTGACAAATCTTATGAGATAGGACAGGAGCTCTTGGAGAAACTTAATCTTGGGGTAACTTATTTGAAAGGTGTAGGTGCATATTCCGGAGCTGAAAAAACAATTGTTTTTTGTGTTGTATCACGTCTTGAAATGGCTAAAATGAAAGAGATTATCAAAAATATTGATCCAAATGCTTTTATATCAGTTGTTGATGTACATGAGGCTTATGGCGGACGAACAAGAGGAAGTATTGACAAAATTTAACAATATAGACAAGATTGTTTAAATATAGTATTATATATTTAAAAAAGGAAGGAACAAATGGGGAAGAATATTGATACAGTACCAATAGAAGTAAGTATTTTGACAGCAGACCATGATATAAAAGGTGTTGTCCACGTTTCAAAATATACAAATACAAATAGAGAACTTACTGATTTATTAAATGATAGAGAACGTAGATTTCTTGCAGTAACAAATGCAGAAATTTATCCGCGTAATTCAAATCAAGCTCCCAGAAAATATAATTTCTTAGAAATTCACATGGATTATGTTTTAATGGTGCATCCGTCATCTCAGGCAGTATTCCAGGAATCAGGAAGAACTCAGGAAGATATTTCAAGATTTAGAGAATTAAGATTGAAACTTAATCAAACAAAACCATTTTAAAAAAGAGCCGAAAGGCTCTTTTTTTTATTTATTGAATTTTGATAAAAGATTTGTGTTTATTGGTTTACCTGTGCTTGTTATGTCAGATTTAACAGGTTGTTCAATTTGCTTTTGTACAGGTTTTTCAGTTTTTGCTGTTTCTTCTGTATGACCATTTTTTTTCAAATCCATTTTCTTTTCAACTTTTTTAGCAAGCGGTGTTGCAATTAATGGAACGATAATACGTTTACCGATAATTGTTGCTGCTGCAATATCAGCAACGAATTTGAATAAATCAAGACCGTCTTTTTTAACTTGTTCATAAGCTTTATCATATTTGATTTTTTTGCCGGCTTTACCATTTACGGCATCTTCCATACGCATTCTTGAGATTGTATTTGCTTTGCTTATCGGATTGAATGATTTTTTGAATAATTTTTCAAATATTGGACCTGAGTATTTTCTCATAGCAAAGAACATAGCGATTTGTGCCCCAATCATTAATACACCGTTGGTTAAGTCCAGTGCTGCAACGAATTTTCTTTTCTTTTCAGGGATTTTGTCGTTATGCAAACTCTGAGTTACGTACATTGCACATCCGATACCATCTTTTAGTATGATAGAAGTAACTGTTGCCATTGCTAACGCTTTTTCAGGGTCTTGCTCAAACTTTTTACCTAACCAAGCTGCAGGTTTTGCATTTGTAGCTTTTGCAATTCCTTTACCTATTGAAGTGCCTATAGATTGAATTCCACTCATTATTTAACACCTCCGGCTTTATTTTGTGCTGCTTGTTTCTTACCAGAAAGTGTCGGGAAGAAGATATCCATAAATCGAGGATATACCCAGTTCAGTGCAGTACAAGTTATAGGTAGAGTAATAAATACACCTACACCGATTTTTGTAAATTGGTTCCAGCTCTTATAGTTGCTTTCTACAAGTTTTTTGTACCCTTTTGCTATATCGTTGTAAATCTTTTTGGTAATATTGCTTAAGTTGTGATCAAATGTATCTGTATCGCGTAAAACTGATTTTATTATACCGTCTGTATTTTCAAAATTGCATTGTGCTGCAATTCTTTCTATAGCTTTTTTTACTGTATTTGCATCTGCTGTTTTCGGGTCTGTAATTTTTGCTGCTGTTAATTCAACAATTCTGTCAGCAAGAACTTTATTTCTGTCAAGCAGTGCTGTTCTGTATGTTTCTCTTGAGAAAGTTCCATTGCACATTTCTTTAATAGAATTTATACGTTTTAATGTCCTTTGAATTCTGCTGTAACGTAAATCTTCGGGTCTGTCCAAAATTTCTTGAAGCAGTTGTTTTACATCATTATTGTTTTCTTTTGACAGTAATTCTTGGACTTTGCTTGTTGCATTTTCTTTTGTAACTTCAGTGAATATATTTCTTAAGTACGTTTCGTTATTGATTAGCACCTCAGCTCTGTTAAGATGTTTAGCAATTGCTTCAGGTGTTTTTTGAAGTTTTTTAGCATCAGCTATATATGAGTCAATTTGTTTATTTATTAATTTTGATGTAGTGTTGAAGTCAAGATTTCTTTCGCCGATATGGATTTTGCCGTCAGCTTGGAATTTTTTTGCAACTTCAGCAATTTGTTCATCCTGTTTTGCTTTTACTCTGGAATTCAATTCTACGGTATACTCTTGACGTTTTTTCTTAGCATCAGAGTTAAATAATGCACTTATCCAAGAAGGTTTTTTCTTTCCTTCAGAAGCCATTTCTTTTTTAATATTAGATTGGATATATGTTTTTGTATTAATTTCCTGTTGGTCTAGGTTCAATCTTGTGTGTTTTGAAACCTCAGGGTTATTAAATACAAAATCTAAGCCTTTGTCGATATACTTTTGAACACTTGCCTGGAATAATATTGCCAAGACAGCTGAAATTGGTTGTCTCATTGCTGTATAAAGTTTTGTATTTTTATTTTCTTCTTTTTGCTCCGGAGTTGCATTTTTAGGGGCTTTAACAAACGGGTTAAAACCAATAAATATAGGTGCAACCAGTCCTGTACCTAATGCGGTGATTAAAATACCGCCGATTTCACCTTTTAACCATTCAAGGCTTTTCATGTGTTTAATAGTTTTGGCATGGTGTAAACCGTCTGTTATTTTTTGAGTGTATGATGCGCCAAAACTGGGGGACTGCATTTTTGCATTCTTCTTAATCCCGGTATAATTTTGATTGTAATTACCTTCTACTTTTATCATTTCAATACCTACGCTATGAACCTTCTATATATATAGAGGTTTGAACAAAATAAAAATTGCTAAATTTTTATTAATTATGAAGTTTTGTGAACTTAATAACTGTCCAACTACCCTGTCTTTCCAGGCGTGTAATGGTAAGAGTACCTAACATATCCTCAAAGGTTTTGTTTTTAATATATGAGAAAACTAAAAACAATAACGGCTGACTATTATACAGATTTTTATCATGTGTTATTTTCGCTAAATCATCAGGCGAATAAAAAGATACACTGTCTAATAATACCATTACGACACTCTGGTCTGATTTCATATTATCAAAAACATATTTTTTAAGCAAGTTTTCAAAGTGTTTATTTTCAAGGGTTGGGAAAATTTCTTTATAAATTTCTTTGCCGTTTTTGTAAATCTCGTTGTAATCCCTGTTTTCAGACATATAATGAGGGAAATTACCTTTGTCAATTTGAACAACTTTATAATCCGAAAAATCAAAATATTTTTCAAATCTTTGTTTCGGGTAGTATTCAAGCAGGATAATATCATCTTTTTTTATCTCTGCACGTGTAATCATCTCCATCGGTATTTTATGTCCTTCAGTACGGCGCATTTTAGGTGCTGAGTAAGGATTTATAAGGATATAACCTACAGATATTAAACAATAAAATAATATAATGCCGGTTTTCAAAACTTTATTGTTGAGAGAAGAAAATCCAGAGCATGCCAGATAAATTAAAATTGGATAAATTTCTATTGAATATTTTGTTATAAATACAAGCTTACCTGTTAATGATGCGATTATAAGAACTGATATATAAGCACAAACAAGCAAGAAAAGCTGATAATTCTTTTTTAATGACTTGATTATAAATATAATTGCAATTAGCGAAGGTACAATCATAAAAAATGCAAGCTTTGGCAGGTAGAAAAAATTATCAGGCGCATTGGTAAGATTTGTTAGTACCGGAGAGAAATAATCTGTAAATAAAAATCCTATTTTAGATATTGAAAAATGTCCCCACCATTGCGAGAATGATTTTGTTGTCATTATTTTATATGCAAGCGGTGAGGTTAATACAAAGCAAAGTGCAAGAGTACTCCATATATAAGGAGCTGTTTTTCTATTGTTTATGCTTATATAAATCAAATTGAAAAATACAAATACAAATCCGATAGTGTGCGTGAACAAAATCAAAAAATTAAACAACACACATAATATAATATTCTTTTTGCAAGGATTTTTGATAAGTCTTATTGTAAAAAGCAGGCACAGTGTTGAAAATAAGAATAATACCGAATAAAATCTGACTTCTTGAGAATAATATATTAGAAATGAACTTATTGCAGTCATGCCTGCACATAGCAATCCGGTTTGTTCATCTTTTTCTCTACCTAAAAAGTACATTGCAGGAATTGACAAAACCCCTGCAAATACAGATGTTAGTCTTAAAATCAAATCACTTTGTCCGAAAATTGTCATAAAGAATTTTAAATATAAATAATAAAACGGCATGTGGCATTGAGATTTAACAGCATCTATAAACCCGTTTGCAAATGGTGTTGATGCAATCATCCAGCTTATATATTCGTCATTCCACAAGCCTTCCGGTTTGTTTATAAACATCAGACGTAATATAAGACCTAAAATTACTATTGCGATTATCCCTAAAGTTTTTTTCACGATTGTCAAAATCCCTCTTTGATTATATAATAAAAAGAAAAATTGAGGAGTATAATGAAATTAGTAATTCAAATACCTTGTTATAATGAGGAGAAGTCATTGCCTGTAACTTTGAATGCTCTGCCTGAAAAGATTGACGGTATTGACGAAATTGAAGTTTTAATTATAAATGACGGCTCGGTTGATAAAACTGTTGAGGTTGCTAAATCTTATGGAGTTAAACATATAGTTATCATGCCTCATAATTGCGGTTTGGCAAAAGCTTTTGTTGCAGGTTTGCAAAAATCACTGGAGGAAGGTGCAGATATTATAGTAAATACTGATGCTGATAATCAATATTGCGCTGATGATATCGAAAAACTTATAAAACCGATTTTATCAGGTGATGCAGATATTGTTATCGGTTCGCGTCCTGTTGCAAAAATTGAACATTTCTCTTTATTAAAGAAATTTTTACAAAAATTGGGTTCAGGTGTCATGCGAATTATCAGTTCCACTGAAGTTGATGATGCCCCCAGCGGTTTTAGGGCTTTTTCAAGAAATGCTGCACTTCAATTGAATGTATTTGATAATTATACATACACGCTTGAAACAATAATTCAGGCACGTGCAAAAGGGCTTGTTTTAAAATGTGTTCCGATAAATGTAAATCCTGATTTAAGAAAATCAAAACTTGTAAAAAATATGTTTGATTATATAAGACGTTCTGTATTTACAATGCTCAGGATGTTTCTTATATACAGACCGTTCCGATTTTTTGCCATAATTGCAGGATTATTTCTTGCATCAGGTACAATATTGAGTTTAAGATTTTTATATTATTATATATTTTCAAGCGGCGCAGGGCATATTCAATCATTGATACTGTCAGCAATATTGATTATTACAGGAGTACAGATTGCAGTTATTGCTGTACTTTCAGAACTGCTATCGATAAACAGAAAATTACTTGAAGATATTCAAAGGCGTCTAAAACTTCAAGACTTGAAATAAATTTCCGTAAGTTATAATATATAAAGGAAAAACAGGTATTATTATGATAAAAATAGATTTTATATCCAAGATAAAAGAACTTTTTGCATCTTCTCAGGTACATAAAGCTTTAGTCTTTTTCGCATTTACATTTTTGATGACAGCTATTATAGCTTCACAAAATTTCTTTTTTCAAAATATTATTGAAAATGGAGTAAGTAAACGTGACATAGTTGCTCAAAAGACGTTAATTGTAGAAGATGTTAAGCGTACTGAACAGCACAGAAAAGAAGTTGCACAGAAAATTGAACCTGTTCTTGCTCCTGCTGAAGATGATTTTATAAAAAATAATCTTCAGACTTTGCAGACATCTGTTTTACAAATTCGTAAAAAAAATGTTCCTGAAACTGAAAAAAAACAGGAAATTGAAGTTCTTTTTGATATTTCTAATAATTCAAAACGGGATTTTATTATTAATTTCCTTTTAAAAGCAGATGATAACAGTCTTCATGAAGCTTTTGACAAATCAACTTTAACACTGGCAAATATTTTGCGTTCAGGTATTACAGAGCGTGATTATGAAAAAGATAATATTGAAAGAATTATACTTAATAATCTGGTTGCCAATGTTTCTAAACGTCAAGTATCTGTTATTACTGCAATGTTGGAACAAGTCATAGTTCCAAATCTTGTTGTAGACGAATTTGCAACCGAAATCGCAAAGAAAAATGCGCAAACTTCAATTAAACCTTATGAAGTTGTTTTTCAAAAAGGAGACAAGATATTATTTGAAGGGGAGCCTGTTACAAGATTAAAACGAGATGCTTTGCGTCAAGCAGGTTACAATGTTTATGAACTTAACTGGCATGGACTTCTTGCTGTTTATATAATTGTATTTATCGGAACTTTATTGTTTTTAAGTTACATGAAATTTTTTGAGAAAGACTTTTTGCAACCCCGTTATATGGCAATATCAGCATTTTTGTCACTATTGCTTACTTTAATTGCTGTTTTATTACCTACCGGTGTTTCGCCATATATTTTGCCTGTTCCTGCATTTTTAATATTGATGGCTATATTTACAAAACCTAGGATTGCATTTGTTGCATCGGTTGTTCTTCTGTCAATAATGGCGGTAGGCTGTCAATATAATATTCAGTATATAGTAGCGTTTATGCTTTTGAGTTTATTTTCAATAGTGTCAATTTCGCAGATAAGATATGCAGAACGTGTTGATTTGATTAAAACAGGATTTAATATCGGTCTTGCTGGTTTAATTCTTGTTTTAAGTATTTATATTCTTGAAAAATGTCTTATTGATGTAAGTAATGTTTTGATAATAAAAAATTGTGCATATATTCTGCTCAACGGTATTATTAGCTCTATTATCGCATCAGGGTCATTACCTTTATTTGAAAGTTTATTTAAAATAATAACACCTTACGGACTTGCAGAGCTTGGTGACCATAACCAAAAACTTTTAAAACGTTTGCAGATGGATGCGCCGGGAACTTATCATCATAGTTTGATGGTTTCAAACCTTTGCGAGGCAGCTGCGGAAGCTGTTGGTGCCGATCCTATTTTGGCAAGAGTGGGTGCATTATACCATGATATCGGAAAGCTTGAAAGACCCTTGTTTTTCGTTGAAAATCAGTCATATTTTATGATTGAAAATCCTCATAATAAATTCAACCCCCGTATAAGTAAGATGATAATTACTGCCCATACTACAGATGGTTTAAAAATTGCAAAGAAAAATAATTTGCCACAGGTTATTCAAAATTTTATAACACAGCACCATGGTGAAGGGCTTGCAAGCTATTTCTTTAATCAAGCTGTTAAAGAAGAAGGTATGGAAAATGTAAAAGAAGAACAATTCAGATATGCAGGACCAAAACCTAACATGAAAGAAACTGCAATTTTAATGATTGCAGATGCTGTTGAATCGGCTGTTCGTTCTTTAAAAAATCCTACACCCGAAGAAATTGAGGCTATGATTAATAAGATTATTGTAGAAAGACTTAATGATGGTCAATTATCAGACAGTCCTTTGACGTTAAAAGATTTAAAAATTATTGCCGAAACATTCTCTCGTATTCTTAGAGGCATGCAGCATAACAGGATTAAGTATCAGGAAAATCTGCCTGAGGAAGTTGAAAAGGATAAAATTAATATGCCTATTCTGGATGCAGATTTAGAAAATAAAATTAAACAGCTTGAAGGTCAAGCTGATGAGGAAAAACATGATTAATCTTAATCTATTCAGCGAAAATATTTACGAAGGCTGGGAAGTTGATGAAAAACAATTTATTGATGTAGCAAAAAAAATACTGAATTTTTATTTGACTGAAGTTTTTGAGAAGTCCTGTTTGAGCGGGTTTAAATATGATACAATTTCTTTTGATTTTTTATATTGCGATAGCAAAAAAACTCATGAAATTAATAAGGAATACAGACAAAAAGATTATCCTGCCGATATTATAACCTTTGCTATTTTTGCAGACAGTGAAGAAAAGTTTATTTTTGACGGCGAGGTAAATCTTGGTGAAGTAATAATTGCACTGGATAAAGTTATTGAAGAAGCTGTAAAAAAAGGTGTGACAAAAGAGCAGGAACTTGCATTTTTAATAAGTCATGGAATTTTGCATCTTTTAGGATTTGACCACCAGACAGAAGAAGAATATAATTTTATTATAGATTTACAAAATAAGGCGCTGGGATATGTCAAAATTTAAAAAACAGGGATTTTCAAACACTTTTAAAAATGCGCGTAAAGGTATGCGTATAGTATTAAAATCAGAAATTAACATTAGAGTTCACTTTTGTGTTGCAATGGCAGTTATTGCCTTAGCATTTGTTCTTGATTTCAGTATTGAACGTATGTGTATATTGCTTTTAACTATTGCGTTTGTTATTGTTACAGAGATGCTGAATTCAGCAGTTGAGTTTGCACTTGATGCGGTTTTTCATAATAAATATTCAAGACTTGTTGGTATGGCTAAAGATATTTCGGCAGGAGCAGTAATGTTTGCATCTGTAACTGCAATTGTTATTGGAGTTATACTTTTCGGTTCTGCTGTTTTAGATTTATTGCAGGGTTGAAATTTCTCTGAATATATATTAAAATTAT
>CATNBA010000019.1 GCA_950096985.1 uncultured Candidatus Melainabacteria bacterium | reverse complement strand
TAATACCTTGTTATAATGAAGAATTATGTATTAAAGAAACTGTGGAAAAACTTTTTACGGTTATAAATGATTTAATTAATAAAAATAAAATACAGCCTGAAAGTTATTTATATTTGGTAGATGACGGCTCTAAAGACTCCACTTGGAACATTATTGAGGAACTTCACAAAAATAACCCTCTGGTTAAGGGGCAAAAATTTATCAAAAATTACGGTAATCAAAAAGCACTTATTGCAGGTTTGGAAGCTGTAAAAAATATTGGCTGTGACTGTGTTGTAACTATTGATGCGGACTTACAGCAGGATGAATGGACCATAGAACAGTTTATTGATAAATATATGGAAGGGTTTGATGTTGTATCAGGTATAAGAAATAATAGAAAAACAGATAGTTTCTTTAAGAAATTCACCGCACTTGCTTTTTACAAAACAATGAATTTACTTGGAGCAAACATACCTGTAAACCATTCAGATTATCGATTAGTCAGCAATCACGCCCTTGATATCATGGCTCGATATGATGAAAGATATTTGTTCTTGCGTGGATTTTTTAATGATGTCGGGTTCAAAACAGCTTATGTTAATTTTGATGTAAAACCCAGAATGCACGGAGAATCAAAGTTTAACTTCAGAAGTCTGTCAATCCTTGCACTTAACGGCATTACCTCATACAGTGTCGTTCCATTGAGGCTTGTTTCCCTGTTAGGTTTTGCCATGACAATAATAAGTATAATTCTTGGGTCTGTTGCTGTTTGTAATAAAATATTTTTTGCACATCTTCAGCATGAATGGGTAATAGATTTTATTATGAGCTGCTTTTTTGGCGGGATTGAAATGTTCTGTCTTGGAACAATTGGTGAGTACATAGGACAAATATTCTTAGAGGTAAAAGGCAGACCAAGATATATAAAAGATACAGAGTTAAAGTAAAAAAACCGTGCCACTGTCTATCGAATTTTTCGGATAAGGTTTCCAAATAAATTATCTCTTTTTAAGAGTACAACACCCGCAAGGATTGTCTTAGTGCTGCTATGTTTCCATCCTGACACGGTTCGACAGCTTACGCCGCCATATCCTTAAACGTCAACAATAATTCATTTTTCAAAATTAACCGCCAAACCCTCATAACAGGCTCTGCACCCCGCATAGGCTTCGGGTCAAGGACTTGCAATATCCCGTGGAGCACGGCTTACTCACATTATACCACAAAAACTTTTTTTAGTGGTATTCCTGCTTTACCAATATTAAATAATGTTATACCAACTGCAATTAGTGCAAGCATACCCGCAAATAAATTAAAGTTTTCAATGTTTTTTCTAACTGGTTTAAATTCGCGCACAGTATAAAAAAATTGATGCTCTAAATTTGCACTCGCATTTTTGGAGTTGAAACTAAAAGAAACCGGTAATATTTTCATATTCTTATTTTAACTCGTAAAAAAATTTTTTACTTTATTGTTAAGATAACTTAACAATAAAATTTAGCCATGCGGTTAATGGAAATTTTATTAAAAAAATGACATAATAATTTCGAAGGAGAAATTATGGAAAAATTAGATTTGTATAAATGCGAAATATGCGGTAATTTAGTTGAAGTTATTATTGCAGGCGGAGGAGAATTAGTGTGCTGCGGGCAGCACATGCTAAAAGTTGAAGGTAAAAATCAGGAAGAAGCAATGATGGAAAAACATGTTCCTGTTTTTGTTAAACACGACGACGGCGGTGAAGAAGTTCGTGTGGGAGAAGTTCTTCATCCAATGGATGATAATCATTATATTATGTTCATTGAAACAATTTCAGAAGACAGAAATCATGTTCAACTTCAATTTTTACATCCACATGAAGAACCAAAAATGCTTCTAAAAGAAAAACTCGGAAAAACTCTTGCAAGGGAATTTTGCAGTCTTCACGGATTATGGCAGGGCGAAAGTGATTAACCTATTTATTGCGAATTTGTAATGAATTTGTCCTATTCATAAAAATATTTTATCATACTATTATGAGTATGATTGTAGCAGTAGATGATGAAAAGATGGTTACCTCGGCTTTTAAAACTTTGTTTAAAGTCGAGGGCTATTCTGATATAAATTTATTTAATAACCCTGAAGAAGCTCTTGAGTTTTTAAAAACTAATAAGCCTGATTTAATTATTTCAGATTTTATTATGCCCGAAATGAACGGTCTTGAATTTTTGCGTGAGGCAAAAAAGCTTTATCCGGAAGTGAGTATGATACTTCTGACAGGCTATGCGGACAAAGAAAATGCTATTAAAGCTATAAATGAAGTCGGTCTTTATAAATATATAGAAAAACCTTGGGATAATGATGATTTACTTATGAATATCCGTAACGGGATTGAGAGAAGTAATCTTTTGGAAAGTTTGCGTAATAAAATTTCTGAGCTTGAAATAGCTAAAGCTCAATTAAAAGAATATTCAGAAAATCTTGAAAAAATTGTAGAAGAACGTACTGCAGACCTTGCAGAGGCAAATAAAAAACTCTCAGGGATAATAAACTACTGTGCTGACGGTATTGTTATTGTTAATGCAGAAGGCAAAATTGAGCAGGTTAACCCTGCTTGCGAGAATATGGTAGGATTATCTGCAAATTCTATATGCAATAAAAATTTCGGTGAAATTGCGTATTCCAATAAATCACAATTTAAACCTGATGAAGAAAATTCGGAAATATTATTAAGAGATTATTATGTTATAAATACTTTAAGCGGAGTTCATACTCCTGTGGAAATTAGTTTCGCTTTGTGTGCTCCTGATAAATATGTAGGGGTTATCAGAGATGTTACCGTCCAAAAAGAAACAGAAAGATTGAGAGATGATTTTATTGCTACACTTACTCATGATATGAGAACACCACTTTTAGCTCAAATTCAAACTTTAAAATTCTTTCTTGAGGGTGCTATCGGCGAACTTGATGACAAACAAACTGTTCTTTTATCGACAATGCTGCAAAGCAATGAGGATTTACTCGGACTTGTCAATGCATTGTTGGAAGTTTACAGATTTGAGAGTGGAAAATTGGAACTTTGTAAGACAAAATTTTCAGTTATAGATTTAGTAAAGCAGTGTTATGCTGAATTAAAACCGCTTGCTGAAAAGAAAAATCTTAAATTTGAACTTATATTTGAACTCGATGATAATACTATTATTAATGCTGATAGGGCAGAAATTAAAAGAGTAATTACAAATTTATGCGGTAATGCGTTGAATTACACAAATAAAGACGGCGAGATTAAAGTGCTTGTGAAAGCTCAAAACGGAGATTTAATTTTCTCAGTTTGCGATAATGGTAACGGTATTCCACAGGCTGATATCCCAAATTTATTTAAAAGGTTTTCTCAAGGAACTGCAAAAAAACGTTCTACCGGGACCGGTTTGGGATTATATCTATCCAGACAAATTATTGAGGCTCATAACGGTAAAATATGGGTGGATAGTAAAGTTGATAAGGGAAGTGAATTTTCTTTTCTGTTAACTGATGTAGTGATTAAAGAAGGACAGGTTTCTAATGGCTAAAAATATCAGAGTTTTGATTGTTGAAGATCACGATATGGCTCGCATGGGGCTTTCTGTTATATTGGGAAACAATGAAAATATAGAGATTGCGGGTATGTGTGCAGACGGACAAGAAGGTGTTGATATGGCACTGGACTTAATTCCGGATGTTGTCATTATGGATATAGGGCTTCCTACAATTGACGGGATTGAAGCTACAGCCCGTATTAAATCTTCAAATTCACATACTAAAGTTTTAATGTATACTTCACGAGAAGGTGATGATGATATTTTTGACTCATTTAAAGCGGGAGCAGATGGTTATATAACCAAAGGAGCAACATCGGAACAAACGGTAGCAGCAGTAACTGCAGTTTCAGAAGGCGCAGGATGGCTTGATCCTGCAATTGCAAAAGTTGTTCTGACAAATATCAGACGAGGGTCAGATGTTACCGAAAAGCGTGGAGAAATTAATTATAAATTAGGAAAAAATCTCTATGGTCTTACTGAACGTGAAATGGAAGTTCTTGCTTTGATTGTAGACGGTCTTACAAATCCGCAGATTGCAGAAAAACTATTTATAACTATTTCAACAACAAAGACACATGTTCACAGTATTTTACAAAAATTATATGTAAACTCGCGTTCCAAAGCTATTTCTATGGCTATGAAAGAGGGCTTGGTATGATACCTGCACTGTTGGCTATTGCAGCTGCATTTTGTGCTTATATTCAATGGGGAGATGAAATTCATCTGCCTCATGGTGATGTTAATAAAAAAGAGGCAAAATATGTCCATAACGTAAAAAAACAGGAAGAAAAAGAAAAATATGAAAAAAAAGTTATGGCGCGTAATCCATCGGGGTATATGACTGTTGAAGAATATGAACTTCTTTCAGCTCCAAAAGACAGAATGACAATGGATGTTGAAGTTCCAAAAGTTCCGACGCCTGCTGATATGGTTTATGTGCCACAACCGTCTTATCAGATTGTAAAGTACAATAATCCGCCTGGCAGCCCGGAACTTACAATCGGGACATCTTTCTATAAAAGACGTCAGCAGAATGCGCAGGGAATTGTTTCTCCGGATTTTTCAAAACTTGTCTATCCTTCAATTTATTACTATCCAAATAGTGCATCTACAGCTTGTGATTTGTTTGTAATTAATTTGGAAGAAGCAAAATCAAATAAAGATAAGATTTTAACAGCTAATGTTCTTCATAGGGTTTCTGAACCTATTTTGTCTACTCAAAAGTCCAATGATAATTATTACACATTTAGAACCCTTACACCAGTTGATTTTTCCTCTGACGGAACTAAACTTCTGGTAAAAGAGAAAATTGGTAATTCAAAAGACGGGATATGGAAAACAACACCTATTGTATATGATTTTGTGAATAAAGTTTCCTATAATCTTATTGAAGTACGTGGAGCTATTGTATACTATTGGGAAAGATATAAAAATTTGGACCTTGATGATAAAAGATGGGATATTTATCCTTTGGGCTTTGATGCGGAAAATCAGGAATGGGTAATTGTGAACGCGGTTGCATATACCGGAGAAACTCCTGTAAATCTAGGTACCTGGAAAGTTACATATACAGGTGAGCAATCAAGACTTGTAAGTTTTGATAATTCGGCTGTTAATGTTAGTATGAATGGATACAAACTTGTAAAAGCAGGTATTGAACCGCCTTCTGTAACTGAAAAAGAGGCTGAATACCTTAAAAAAGTAGAAAAAGAAGAAAATAAGCAAAAGAAAAAGGAAGAAAAACAAGAACTTAAAGAGCTTGAAAAATCTTATAAAGCAAAATTAAAAGAATTAGATGCCGAGTTTAGAGAATCTCAAAAAGACTACAATTTACGTAAGCGTATAAATAGTTCAACATCAGAAAATGAAGGAATAGAAAAATATCAAGATATTAAACAACGTCTTGAAACTAAAAGACAAGAACAATTAGAAAAACAAAAAGAAAAAGAATTAAGATTGCTGGAAAAGCAAAGAGTAAAAGACGTAAACGTGAATAATGTGCAATAAGTTTCAACTTTTCTTTTTTAGTTAGCTTTTTAATCCTAGCCTCTTCTTTTAAAGCTTCTGATTTTGTTCGAAACCTATGTTTATATACTATTTTTACAGGCTTGTTGGCACGTGTATATTTAGCCCCTTTACCTGATAAATGTTTTTTGAAACGCTTTTCAACATTATCAGTATAGCCACAATATAAAGTATTATTTTTTGTTAAAAGAATATAAGTAAAATACATATTATATGTATAAATAAAAAAGACGGTTGCAAAAACCGCCTTTTAATGTATTCTTTTTCTTTTTTTCTTAAACCTTAGCATACAGATGTAAAACCGCCGGAAGAACCACAGGAAGAAAATCCGCAATCACCGCCTGCCGAGAATGAACCGCCTTCTGAACTTATTACAGATACTGCGTTTGAAAAACTGCTTAAAAATCCGCTGTCAGCAACATAATCTCCGCAATCTGAATACATTGAATAATCAACAGCAAATGGATTGCTTGATGAAAATTCATCATAACTGTTAACTTCAAATAAACTATGAAATGTGTTCATTGCTAATGAACCTGCTGTTTCAACTGACTCCGGATTTTTCGGACTTAAAACACCATGTAATTTATTTTCTGATGATTTGGCTAAAATACCGTTCATTAAAAAACTCCTGTATCTCGTGTCTTACATTTATATAAACAATTTCAATTTTGCCTGATTTCAGCATGCTGTTCTTTTGTTACATTAGTTAACATGTATATCAATCTATTGATTTATAAACTTAAAACTCTTGATTGATGGTATTTTACAACAAGTATTGTATTGTATAAACGGAGAGGATTATAGGATATGTTTAAAAAGATTTTATTAACTCTAATATTAATTAGTGGCTTGAGTGCTTTTGCCTCAGAAAACTATTTAAACTCTGTTGTAGTTTCTAAAAATGACGGTAAAACTTCTATTGTACTCCGTACCGATGAAATTGCAAAAGTAAAAAAGGAAGTTGAAACTTCTGACAAAATCGTTATTACATTAAAAGGGATTTCTCAATCACCTAATATTAATACACTATATAAAAATGTATCTGATGTATACGGGCTAATTATACAAAATGAAAGTACAAATGAACTTAAAATTTATATTGAAGCTCCCGAGATTGCAAAAGCAGATATTGTGTTTGAAACACCAAACTCAGCTCCTATTACGGTAATAAATAAAGTTAATGAGGAAAAAGCTGTGTGGAGCATAATTTCTATCATATTATTACTTGTTATAATGGGTTCTGCAAGAAATTTAAGTAAAGAACCCGAAACAAAAGATATTAATGAAATTATAAAAGAACGTGAAAAGGAATTGTATCGTAATTTTCAGAAAGAAGCGGCAACAATGCCAAGCATAAATTATAAGCTAAAGGGTTATAGAAAACATGTTTTGAAAGGCGAAACAATACGTAGTTATGAAAATAGAACAAAGACAAGCGTTTAAGCTTGTCTTTTAATTATTTCTTCAATTTGTTTTGCAGATGTGCCGTCACCATATGGATTAAGAGTTTTTAAACGAGTTTCGAAACGTGTTTTACATAATACTTTTTCACTTTCTTCAACTATTTTATTATAATCTGCACCGACAAGAATTGATACACCTGCATCAATACCTTCCTGACGCTCTGTTTCATATCGCATAACAAGTGTCGGACATCCAAATGACGGAGCTTCTTCTTGTATGCCTCCGGAATCTGTTAAAATTAATTTTGCATTTTTCATTAAATATACTAGATAAGGATAATCAAGCGGTTTTAAAAGATGTACATTTGAATATTTCTCTAATCTATTATGTATTTTATCTTTAACATTTGGATTTGGATGAACCGGAATTACAAATGTATGGTCAGAATATTTTTTAACCAAATATTCAATTGCATCAAGAATTCTATCAATTCTTTCACCGTGATTTTCGCGTCTGTGAGCTGTTATCAAAACTAATTTATCATTAATGTTAATCCCAAGGTCATTGTAATATTTTTGAGCGTTCTGCATAGTTTCATCAGATAAGCAGAATAGTGCATCAATTACAGTGTTTCCTACAACATGAATTTTATCATTAGAAATATCTTCTTTTAAAAGAGCTTGTCTGTTCTTTTCTGTGGGGGCAAAATTAATTTCTGCAACACGTGAAGTCATCTGACGCATAACTTCTTCAGGAAATGGTTCATAAATATCATAAGAACGAAGTCCTGCTTCTACATGATAAACTGGTATTTTATTATAAAAACTCGCAAGTGCACCGCACAAAACTGTCATAGTATCACCCTGAACAATTGTTGCATCAATTTTATTTTCATTAAAAACTTTATTTAATGCAGTCAAAATTCTTGTCTGAATTTCCAAAAGAGATTGATTAGGTTTCATACAGTCAAGATTTAAGTCTGCTTTCAATCCAAAGTATTCAAGAGTTTGGTTAGAAAGTTCTTTTTGTTGTTCAGTATTGCACACAATAACATTATATCTGTCGGGATATTTTTTAAGTTCTAAAATAACCGGTGCTAACTTTATAACTTCCGGGCGTGTTCCGAAAATAAATAAAATATTTTTCATAGACAGAATATTAATATAAACAAATATTAATAACAAGGGTGATTTATAAATTATTTAATAGTTTATAATAAGGACGAAAAGCAAATAGTATAAGGAGAAAAATATGATTGAACTTTATATTTTAGAAACTTGTCCGTATTGTCGTAAGGTAATGGATTTTATGGATAAAGAAAGTATTCGTTACGAAAAAAAAGATATAACTATACCTGAAAATCATAAAAAACTCATGGAACTCGGCGGACAAGATCAGGTACCGTTTTTATATGACGACGGTGTTTCTCACTATGAAAGCGATGAGATAATTAAGTATTTAACTACAAGGTGCTAATATGTTTTATAATTCTTCTGACAGTTTTGAATATAATGATTGTGTTTCACGCGGTGCGTGTTCAGTTTCACCAAACATATCTTCCATGCAGGAAATTATGTTTATACTTTTGCGCCAAATTTCTTATTACATACTAAAATTAAAAAACTTTGGCATTGAAAAGGAAAATATTATATATGATATAATGTTTCAACTTGCATTTATTGACAGTTTAAAGGATTTTTCAGAAGCTCAAATTTTAAATTTATTCTCTAAGCAATATGTAAATCTTGTAAAAACCCGTAAGGAGTATTTGAAAATTTGTAAAGAGAATAATACAACTTGTGAAGATTTAAAAAATTTGTTGAAGTTTTCTGCAAAAACAAATCTTTCATCAATTCTAAAACGCGGTGATAGAGAATTTATTCAAAAGTACAAAAGACTAGGATTAAATCACAAATATTATTCTGAAATTTTATCGGCAGTAATAAAAAGTGTATCTGTTAATTGGGTTAACCTGCATGATTACGGTGTTTACAGCAAATTTGCATCAGATTCAATATTAGATGCACTTAATCTTTTTAATGCAAGCAGGGTATCTCCGCAAAAAATAAAACTATACATTGATGAACTTGCAAAATATGATATTGAGTTATTAAAACAAATAAATAAAATTCAAATTGATAAATTTGGTAATATAGAACGCGTATCAGTTTCTACATCTACAAGTCCCGGGAAGGCTGTTATGGTATCAGGTTCGAATTTAAATGACTTAAAAACGCTTCTGGATGCTTTAAAAAATGAGAAAATAGATGTTTATACAAACGGAAATCTATTAATAGCACATGCGTTTCAGTTATTTAGAGAATACAAGAATTTAAAAGGACATTTCGGCTCAGGTGTTTTAAATACTATTTTAGATTTTGCAACTTTCCCGGGTGCAATACTTTTGACAAGAAATGAATCTCAAAACGTAGAGTACCTTTACAGAGGAAGATTATTTACAACTGATGAAGTTACCCCTAAGGGTGTAGTAAAAATTGAAAATAATGACTTTTCTTCACTTATCTCATCTGCAATGCAGGCTAAGGGGTTTGCTAAAGGGCAGGAAAGAAAACCTGAAATTGCAGGTTATAATGAAAACGAATTGAATAATCAATTAAATAATATAATTGAAAAAAATCCTGATAAAATATTTGTAATCGGACCTTCGCATTTATCTGTAAGTCAGGTTGATTACTTTAAAAAGTTTTTCTGCTCAATGCCGGAGAATACTTTTGCAATCAGTTTTGCATATGATCCACAAAAAGAAAATGTTTTGCATATAAATATTGGCAATGATTATGCATTATTGTACAGTGTTTTAAATACTATATTTCAAAAAATCCCTGTAAATTCTGATAAATTTGCTTTTTTCTTAACAAAATGCGATGTTAATTCATTGTCAAATATAATAAATCTAAAAAATAACGGAGCTAAGGAAATGTTTTTATCGGATTGTCCTCCTCTAGTTATAAATCCTGCGGTGTTAAAAGCATTTACAAAGTTATATTATATTAAAGAAATAACTTCACCAAAAGAGGATTTAGCTAAATTGTTTTAGAAACAAAAGAGGGGAATTTAATTCCCCTCTTTTGTGATTAATATCTGTAGTGAGCGAAAGCTTTGTTAGCTTCAGCCATTTTGTGAGTATCTTCACGTTTTTTGCAAGCTGCACCTGAACCGTTTGAAGCATCAATAAGTTCATTTGTTAACTTGTCGATAAATGATTTACCGCCACGTTTTTTAGCAGCTTCGATTAACCAAGATGAAGCAAGAGCAAAACCTCTGTCTGCTTTAACTTCAATAGGTACTTGGTAAGTTGAACCACCGATACGTCTAGCTTTTACTTCTAAAAGCGGAGTAGCGTTAGTCATTGCTTTTTGGAAGATGTCGAGAGCTTTTTCGCCAGTTCTTTCTTCTAATCTTGTTAAAGTTGCATAGAAGATTTTTTCTGCGAGTGATTTTTTACCGCGTCTCATAATTCTGTTGATGAATTTAGAAATATCAACACTATTGTATACGGGATCTGCTAAAGGTATTCTTTTAGCTGGTTTAGAACGTCTAGACATTATTTCTTACCTCCTTTAGCATTTTTCTTAGCACCATATTTAGATCTGCTTTGTGCTCTGTTTGCAACACCTGCAGTATCCAAAGTGCCTCTAACGATGTGATATCTTACACCCGGAAGATCTTTAACCCTTCCGCCTCTGATAAGAACAACACTGTGTTCTTGAAGGTTGTGACCGATACCCGGAATATATGAAGTAACTTCAAATCCGTTAGTTAATCTAACCCTTGCAACTTTTCTTAAAGCTGAGTTAGGTTTTTTAGGGGTAGTTGTGTAAACCCTTGTACATACTCCACGTCTTTGAGGACAATCCATCAAAGCAGGAGATTTTGTTTTGTCGATTAGCTTTTTACGTTCTCTACGTACAAGCTGGTTAATTGTAGGCATTTTTTTCTCCTTTAATTTAGTAACATCTGCGACAAAATCATATTCTGAAACCCTTACGCATTCCGATTATGACGGGACTGCCGAACCGCTTTTAAATCTTTAAATTTCAATCAAAAAAGACGAGCCTTAAAGTTTATGCGACCCCTACGTCCTATTTTTGCCTGACAATAACGATATTTCAGCACGAAAATCGGCATTGTGTACCATAATTAAATATCAGACATAGTTCTTTGTCAATAAAACATTGAAAATAACTTAATATTGTTGTATGATTAGCTTATGAAGAAAGAGATTTTAAAAGAGATAGGTTGTTACGCCGGATGTATTGGTTTTATTTTTGTAAGCGGTTATCTATCAGGTTTTTTTAGAGAAACATCATATGAAACTTTATCACATCGGGTTGTAAGCAGTGTCAAGGCATCAGGGATTGAACAATATATAAATCAAGAAAGGTCTCCCAGAAAAAAAACAACTGTTTATAAAAATTATCGCCCCCGATATATTTCAAATGCGGTTTTGAATGGCTCAGCATCTTCAGGTACGTGGAAAAATATTTTTGTTTCAAACAAAAAAGTTGTTTTTTATCTTTATGACAAAAGTGATGCATTTCATTCTTCAGTATCATCATTTATTTCTAAGAATTCATTGTATAAAAACTATAATTTTGAACCTTACAGCTTGAATGAATTTAATAATATGCGAAGCGGTCAAATGGGTGCAACAAAAATTTGCAAAAATCTTGAAGAATGTAATGAAGTAAGGGAAAAAGCATCTGATTACACTATGCTTACAAATTTTTTGTCAAATTGCGGCAAAACTATGTGTATTATCAATCCGGCTAAAAATCAGTATTTACAGCTTAAAAAACGTAATGTTCAAGAGGCACAAAATATGCTTAACGGACTAAAAAACTGGTAGATGATTATATTATACCAATTTAAAGTCGCCATTTTTCCTAATATGCTCAACAAGACCGCCATCTTGCAGTAATTTAATCATTACAGGCGGTAACGGCTCAATAGGTATAATTGCACCATTAGTTAAATCTGTAAGAATTCCTTTTTCAATATCAAGTTCAAGCTCATCACCTGCATCAATTGCATCAGTATCAGCTTCAACAGCTAATAGTCCTATATTTATAGCGTTTCTATAAAAAATTCTGGCAAAAGACTTGGCTATAACAGCACCAACTCCTGCTATTTTTATGATCTGGGGAGCATGCTCTCGAGAAGAACCTAACCCAAAGTTCGAGCCGCCTACAACAAAATCGCCTTTTTGCATAGAACTTGCAAAATTAGGGTCTGCATCTTCAAGAACATGTTTTGCAAACTCCGGCAGATTTGATCTCAAATGGAATAATCTTCCTGGTGCAATATGGTCTGTAGAAATGTTATCACCGAATTTAAAAGCTTTTCCTCTCATAAAAAATTCCCCTATTTATTATTTGTCTTGATTATACTACAAAATATGTTATAATGGAATATAAAAGGAATAAAAATGTATTTTAACAGAAAATGTAAAATAACTTTTATATGCAATGGTGCAACAATCTTTAGTGAAGATGACAGATTTACCGATGTTGAAAATTATCCGCCGTTGAGTGACGCAGGTCAAGAAGAAATTGAAAGAATTTGTGAATTTTTAAAAAAACGCGGTGTTAAAAACGATAAAATTTATTCATCAAGAGCTGTCCGTGCAGTACAATCTGCAGCTATGATTGCAAAGGCATTCAAGCAGGAGTTTGAAATTGCAGAGGATTTGCATCCTCGAAAATGTGGAGCATTTAACGGGTTAACATTTGAACAAATCGATGAAAAATATCCTGATTCTATAGACAGACTTGTTAATAATCCTGATATTGCAATTCCTGAAGATGCAGAAAGTGTAACAAATTTTATTAATAGAGTAAAAAAATCAATTGATGAAATAATCGAAAATAATATTGGTAACAGAATCATTATTGTAACTCATAAGGATATAATAAAAGCAGCAATTTGTTCAGCTTTAAATATGCCTTATAGTTCATTGCACAGAATATATATAAAATCAGGAAGTGCTACTCAAATCAGTTACTTTGAACGCTGGTCAAGTCTTGTTTATTGTGATTACAAGCCATTATAAGTCTTTGATTTTCTTTTATCAAAAACTCTTTACCGGGATTAAGTTCTATAAAATCCCATGGCAAAGTTTGAGAAAAATCCCAATTTGCATATGCAAAATAATCTGTATCAATATTATATTTTTTTGCTGCTGATTTGAATGCTCCTAGCTTACCGCCCTGTCTGTAAACTTCGAGTATAAAATCATTTAATGAAGAATCACCGCGCGATAAAACTGCCTGCCAGTAATCCCATTTTATACTTGATATATGTACGGTAATACCCAGTTTATGCAATTCTTTTTTCAAAAAATTACTCTTTTCTTCTAAGGATTTTGTATTTTCACGTCCAAACCACTGGAAAGGCGTATGAGGCTTTGGAACAAAGCTTGAAAATCCGAATGATATATCAAACCCTTTATTTTCAGATTTTAAACGTCTTGCCAGCTCAATTATTGCACATAAATCTTCCGTTGTTTCTGTAGGTAGACCTATCATTCCATAAAATTTAATGCCTTTTAATCCATTATCGCGTGCTATTTTTACAGCACTAAATATTTGTTTTTCTGACAGATTTTTGTTTATAACTTTTCGCAATCGTTCACTTCCTGCCTCGATAGCAAGTGTTGTGTTTTTTTGTCCTGCAGATACAAAAGTTTTTACAACATCAGGAGTAATCGCATCTACACGCAATGAAGATACACTCATTTCAATATTACATCCTGTCTGTATTTTTTCATAAACAAACTTGCATATATCGTTAAAATGAGGATGAGCACTGATTTGTGCACCCAATAATGCAATTTTATTTGTATGCTGCAAACCCAATTCAACTGTTTTGAGAAGTTCTTCATATGGAATACATCTTAGAGGCAAATTTAAGTATGATGCAAGACAAAACCCGCATCTGTTAGCACATCCTCTTGACATTTCTAAAATAAAGGTATTCTTAAAAAATGCATTATCGCTTATTATTGGTGTATAAATGCACTCGGAAAGTTTTTTTGTAAGTTTTTTTACATTTTCAGGATAAAGAGGAACGTAAATCCCTTCAATTTTAGAAAGCTGCTTGAGGGCATCTTGTTTATTTTCGGCATTTTTACATACCTCTATTGCTTTTATATTAACATCTTCACCATCACCAATAATAAAGAAATCAAAAAAATCTCTATAGGGTTCAGGATTTGCTGTTACTACAGGACCGCCGGCAAACACGATTATATCTCGCTCTTTTGCTTTTAAAGGAATTCCATATTTTTCAAGCATTGAAAAAATAGTCAGAAAATCCATATCAAAAGAGAAAGAAAACCCCATCAAATCAGGTTTGGAGTATACTGTTTTTTCAGTGTCAGAACAAATTCTTTCAATATTTACTCCGTCCATTTCGTCAATTGACTTAAACATCCATAAATATCCCAATGACGACATAGAAAAAGAATATATACCTGGGAATGCCATCCACATGACAAAATCTGAATTTTTTGATGTTTTCCTTTGATATAGATATTTTTCCATTTATTCTTTGCCCTTTAAGTTTATTGGTCTTAAATACAGTTCATCAATTAAAACGCATATAGTTGCAGCAATTGCAGGAGACAAGATTACTCCCCAAAATCCTAGAAACTGTTGGGCAAGGAACAAGGCAAGAAATATCATCAAAGGATGCAAAGACATCATTTTGCCGAATAGTAGAGGTCTTACAACATAATTTGAAATCTGTTGTACAATCAAAAAACCTATAATAATTAATACTAACTTCCCAATTCCAAGAGGATATGCAACTAAAAGTATAACGCCTAAAGCAATTGATGGTCCGAGTAAAGGTATAATATCAAGAATGCCGCTTATTAGACCTAAAAGAGTGGAATATTCAACTCCAAACATAACAAGTACAATTGACACCATAATTCCTACAGCTGCCATTGATAATATTTGAGCTCTAACATATTTACCTACTTTATTGCTTATTGTGGTTAGTATGCCTTCTGCTTTATCCTTTAAATCAGGCGGAAAAAATTCAAGAAATTTTTCTTTCAAATAAACTTTATCAATCAAAATATAATAAACAATCATAGTTAAAGCTATTAAAATTACTATTGCTTGCACAATACCGGCAGTTATAGTCAAAGAATGGTTCACAACCCCTTGCGCAACAGAAGACGAATTATTTAGAATAGCATCTATATCAACAATATCAGGGATTTTATGTCCGTTAATATTCACATTCATCAAGAAATTAGTAACTCCCGTAATTTTATCAGGCAGAGTTACCATAAATGTTTTTATCTCTTTAAACGCAACAAAAAAGATTGGAATAAATAAAGCAATTATTGCCAAAATACTGGAAAACATTACAATAGAAGATGCAAGCGGTCTGCTCATTCTGTTCATTAGTTTTGTAACAAAAGGATTAAGAGCACACGCTAAAACGTATGAACCAAAAAATAACATTAATATACCAATAATTTTTGGTAAAATTAATAAAAGTGAAATTACAAGAATTATAAAAATAATATTTTTACTTGTCCAAAATCTTTTGTTAAACATAAATTCTCCTTTAAGCCCATTATATCAAGAATAATCCATAAGTAAATAATCTTCTGTAACAATTTTAGAATAATATATTGTGTAAAAAAAATTATAATTGTTACGAAAACTTAACATACTTTTCAAAATAGGCAATTATTAAAAAATAAAATACTTTATATTATTACGAGGACTAAACACAAAGGATAAAGCAATGGGTTTCTTAAATGGCGCATATGGAAAATTAATGGCCGGGAAACTTGTCAGAGATATACAATATCAAATGACGAGCGTCCAAAGCCGTTTGCGTCGTGTTACAAGAGAAATTGGTCAAAAAGAAAAAATGTACCAGGCTCAGCAACGTAACATGAAACAAGCTATGCAGTCCCAAATGCAGTATGCCGCATATGGTATGATGAACAGTATGGGAATAGATCCTAATGGTATATTTAATAATCCTTCGAGCCAGGCAATTGACATGAATCAGATGAACATATATTCACAATGTATGCAACGTGCTCAAATGCAATATATGAATTCTATGACAATGTGGGAAAATATTTTCGAAATGCAGCGAGATGGTGACCTGCAAGCACTCAAGGATTTGGAAGAAGATTTACAAACAGAAAAAGATAATTTGGAATCGCGACTGCAAATCGCAAAAGCCGAATACGACGCGAAGAAAGAAGAAGAAAAAGACGGCGCGAAAAATCTGGCACCAAATTATACAGGACAATAAATTTAAGAGGCCCTCCAATACGGAGAGCCTCTTTAGTTATTCTTGAGTAATAATTTGAGCACCTTGTTTCTCAACAGGTAAAGTCATTATATTTGCTTTTACGTTTAAATTTTCCCAAGTATCCTTAACAATTGATTTAATCTTATCAAGATTGTTTTTCTGAGAAATTATCAGTATAGAAGGTCCAGCACCGCTTAAAACACAGCCTAAAACATTTTCTTCATGTTTTAAGTTTTCAATAATCTTATCAAGTCCCGGTACAAGTTTCATTCTGTATGGTTGATGTAATTTATCTTGTAATGCAAGTTTCATTAATTCGGGATCTTTTGTATTAACCGCTTGCACAAACATTCCCATGCGTTTTGCATTAAACACAGCATCCGCCATGGGAACTTCTACCGGTAATACAGAACGGGAAATATCTGTTGATAATTCATAATCAGGTACACAAACAGTAATATCCCATTCATCGGGCCAATCCAACTTGGTATAAATAATTCTGCCGTCATCCTCTTGTGAGGATAAAACCAAACCGCCTACAATAGCTGGAGTAACATTATCAGGATGACCTTCAACCTCTGTTGCTATAGATAAAAGAGCAACTTCATCAGCAGGTCTGCCTAAAAGTTCGTTAGCTGCCAAAAGACCGCCTACAATAACTGAAGCACTGCTGCCTAATCCTCTCGCTATCGGAATTTGCGACTGAACAGTTATTTTTAATTCGCTTGGATTTTGTCCTATAGAGTTATATAAAAGTTCAACAGCTTTGTAAATAATGCTGTTTTCATCCATAGGAATGTGTTCTAATACAAAATCATCCGTTGATGCTGTATCATTTAAAACATTGATTTCTATACCAGTTCCGGGCAATACAGTTTCTTCGATTGTTATTGTATTGTATAGCGGCAATGCCATACCTAAACTGTCAAATCCCGGTCCTATATTTGCCGTTGTAGCCGGCACTTTTACACTTATTTTCATAATTCCCTCAGAGCCTCAGGCCCAATTCTTTCAATACAATTATAACAGAAACACACAAATTTGCCAACAATTACACTATACTCTATAATATAGGACATGTATAAATTATATCCTTACTTTACAAACGACGGTTCTGTCGGATTATTTTCACCTGATGCAAATGATATATATCATTCTACTTATGGTGCATTAACCGAAGCTTATGAAAAATTTATTCTTCCATCTGATTTAAAAAATTTTTTACAAAAAAATAATGAAATAAAAATTTTAGATATTTGTTTTGGAATTGGATACAACACAAAAAGTTTTTTAAATTTTATCTATAACGAAACGATAGGTGACAATAATATTAAGTATATCGATGAGTTAGGTGACGATAATATTAAACGTAAAATTTTTATACACGCCATTGATACAGATAAAAATTTAGCATATTTATCTCCGTTTTTTATCAGTAACAAAAAACATACCAAAAACAACAAACTTGAATTTAATCAAGATAAAATTCAGAGAATGATGTCTGACAAGTTTACATCTCACTTTGAATTAAAGAAAGAAATTAGCATTTTGCTGCTCCACAAGATATTTAATAACATAGATAATGAAATTGAAACCATTTTATTTTCAAAAAAATACAATAAATATTTTGACAAATATTTAAAGGGTTTATATCGATTTTATAAATTTAACACATATAAAACAACCCCCTATAAGGCTTTATATAGGGTTTTACATAATATCTATTATAGGTACCTGTCGACATGTTATAAAAACGCTTTAAAAGCCCTTAATTTACTTGATTTTAATTTTAAGCTTAGTATTGAGGATGCAAGGACGTCAATTAAAAATGATAAAAACAAATATAACTATATATTTTTAGACGCTTTTACACCTGTAAAATGCCCTTGTTTATGGACAATTGACTTTTTTAAACTTCTTTATGAACATCTTGAAGATGATGGAATGATTTTAACATATTCGAATTCGGCATTAGTTAGAAACGCATTCATAAATGCCGGATTTTATGTTGGTAAAATTTATTCTGAAAGTGCGCAGAAGTTTACCGGCACTATTGCTGTAAAAAATAAAACGCTTATAAAGCATGAACTGTCAGAATACGATTTAGGGCTGATTAAAACACGCGCAGGTATATTTTATCGTGATGAAGATTTAACACTCGATAATGGGGCTATTATCGAGGCTCATAAAATTGAAGTCAAAAATTCGAGGCTTATATCTAGTTCTAAATATATTAAAGAATACAGGAGAAATAATGGAATATGACGTAATAATTGCAGGCGGTGGTACGGCAGGTTGTGCTGCTGCGTATACCGCTTGCAAACTCGGCTTAAAAGCACTATTAATAGAAAAGAATATTCATCTCGGAGGAACAATAACATCTGGTCTTGTAGTTCCAATAATGAAATGCGGTGATAATCAGATAAATACAGATTTTTACGATGATTTAACAGCCGAATTGCACGCTATTGAAGGGCAAATAACATATGAAGGCAACCAAGGGTGGTTTAATCCTGAGCTTACAAAGATTGCTTTGGATAATCTTATGGCTAAAGCGGGTGTAGATGTGCTTTTTGGAGCTGAGGTTGCAGATGTATATATTGAGAACAAGAAGATTAAGTCAATAACTTTAAAGCAGCAAATATTATCTGAACCTATCGATAAGGTATACGATACATTATTGGTAAATATCGACACGAGATATGTAATTGATGCAACAGGAAATTGTGAAATTGGAAAAATTTGTAACTGCGAATTTTTGGAAAATTTTGAACAACCTGTTAGTTTACGTTTTATAATGAGCGGAGTAGACTTAAATAAATTTTCAAATTGGCTTAAAGACTTTGATACAGATAAAAGTGTGACTACTATCGAAGATATAGACAATGAAATACATCTATCTACTGCTTGTACGTGGGATAATGGTAAAAAATGGGCTTTAACACCATTATTTGAAGATGCAGTTGCAAAAGGAGTACTCCAAGACAATGACAGGAACTATTTTCAAATATTTACAATAGCTGGAATGCCTGATGCTATAGCTTTTAATTGCCCGCGTATAGTTGAAAAGCTTGATTATACGAAGACTTTGCAAAATGCACGACAGAGTATATTAAGAATATCAAACTTCTGCAAGATGTATTTGCCGGGATTTGAAAAAGCTTATATATCAAACATCGCAGATATGCTGGGGGTAAGGGTTTCAAATCGTATAAAAGGCAAATATATATACACTATAGATGATTTAAAATCCGGCAAAAAATTTGCTAATCCTGTTGTAATATCAAATTACCCTGTAGATGTACATTCTAAGGAACCTAATAAGTCAACTTTACAATCTGTACAAGATTATGAACTGCCAATTGAAAGTCTTATGTCTGCAGATATTGATAACTTATTTGTGGCAGGTCGCTGTTTATCTGCAGATTTTATGGCGCAAGGTGCACTTCGTGTTCAGGCAAGCTGTTTTTCAATGGGTGAAGGGGCAGCCAAGTATATTGCTACTCATGGGCAATTTGCGCACTAAGCATTTGTGCAGCATTCAATAAAGGGTCAATAGTTGGAGAATACGGCGGGGCATAAGTGATATCATTTTTAAAGAAATCATCAACCGTCATACCTGACAATAGTGCCGAAGTGACAATATTAACACGTTTATCGGCATCGCCTGCACCTACAGCCTGACACCCTAAAAGTAGACCTGTTTTTTTATCAGCCGTGAGCTTTAAGGTGATATTGTTAACATCAGGCATATAACCGACTTTGTCATTTTTGGTAACTTTGACAAATACAGGTTCATAGCCGAGCTTTTCTGCTTTTTCTACTGTTAAACCAGTTAATGACATAGTTAAGGACAGGCATCTGGTAACAGCTGAACCGAGAACTCCATGAAATTTATCTTCGCCTCCACAAGCATTTATTGCGGCAGTTCGACCTTCTTTATTTGCATTTGAACCAAGAGGCATCCAAATTTTTGTATTGGAAATTATCAGATTTTCTTCAACACAATCACCACAGGCGTATATATCTTCAAAATTAGTCTGCATATTTTCATTAACTTTAATTGCACCTGTTACGCCTATTGCAATTCCTGCCTCTCTTGCAATTTCAACATTTGGAACTGCACCGGCAGCAATTATTACCATATCGGTTTCAAGAGATTTACCTGAGCCTGTTCTAACTGTGTTGACGCCATTAATATCTCCCGAAAATTCCGTAACCAGCTCGGAAGTATAAATTTCAAATCTGCCGTCACTTATTGACATTAACTGTTCAAATATTAAATTAGACATATCGGGATCAAAATGTCGCATAATATAATCGGAATATTCAAACAAAGTGACATGAAGGTTTTGTTTGACAAGTGCCTCAACCATTTCAATGCCTATATAGCCGCCTCCGATTATAACAGCTTTTTTTGACTGCAATGCCTTTTCTTTTATTGCAATACCATCTTCAATTTTTCTTACCGTAAATATATTTTTTAAATTAATATTTTTAATCGGTGGAATAGCAGGTCTTGCACCTGTTGCAATAATTAATTTATCATAATCTACCAGAGCCGCTTTATTGTTATCTAAATCATGTATCAACACCTGTTTGCAGCATGGAATAATTTTCTCTGCACGATGTCTTAAATGTATATGAACATTACTGGCTTCAAATTCTTCAGGTGAACGCACTAAAAGCATTCTATAATCTTCGAAATTACCTTCAATATAGTAAGGTAATCCGCATGCTGAATATGATATATGAGTATCATCAGTATATAAATCTATTACAGCATCAGGCAACATACGTCGTGCTTTTGCTGCTGCTTTAGCTCCTGCGGCAACTCCGCCCAAAATAACAATTTTCATACAAATAATATAAAATCATTATTAAATTATTACATTAGACATTAGTTTAATCCTGATGTATTTAATATTACACCTTTCATAAATTCACAATAAGCATCAGTGTCTGTTTCTAGATTGCCTACAAGATTAGTAATATCAATTATAATATTTTCTTTTTTTAATTCTTCAAACATGATACACACTCTCCTATAAATTTTATATCGGCATAATTAATTAAAACTTTAATTATTTGTAACAATACTTAACTTACTAACAAATTAAATTTTTATACGGTTTAAAACATAAAAAGGAGATATATTAAATGGAAATTCAAAAA
Organism: uncultured Candidatus Melainabacteria bacterium; assembly: GCA_950096985.1. Lineage (GTDB taxonomy): Bacteria > Cyanobacteriota > Vampirovibrionia > Gastranaerophilales > Gastranaerophilaceae > Stercorousia. The sequence goes on along the minus strand of CATNBA010000019.1, from coordinate 9,160 downwards.
AGATGTTATTCACCGGCTTTCAATGCCAGATTTAAAAACAATGCAGGTTTTAGAGATGTTGTTCAATACGCACAGGAAAAAGGCTGTATGAGAACTTTAGATTGTGCGCTTAATACAATAAAAAAAGCTAATTATGGTGAAATCAGTATATTACATGGTAAAAATCCGAATGGAAATATGTATTCCACATTTACAACAGGCAAAAGGTCTGTACCGAATAATATTACAGAAGCAAGCTGCCCAGCTGAGGCAACTTTTGATGGCATATTAGAACTGAGTATGCTTGGTAAAAAATTCAAATCCTTACTAGGTGTTTCAAAAATAGAACAAAATATTACACCTAACAGTTTAATGAAAGAATATACAGTTTAATCTTCATTATATACTAATTTTTTACGTAAATTCCACTGAATAAGTGTTAGTATAAGAATAATAACAAATAAAACGTAGGCAATAGCAGATGCTTTGCCTACGTTAAAGTATTCAAAGGCATTTTTATATATTGCATAAACTAGTACATTTGTGCTGTCTAAAGGACCGCCCTGTGTCATTAAATAAATCAAATCAAAAACCTGAAACGAACTTATTGCAGTAATAATGACAACAAAAAATATAGTTGGTGACAAAAGCGGTACGGTAACATTTTTAAAAGTTTGGAAAGCATTTGCACCGTCAATTTTTGATGCTTCAAACATACTCTGCGAAATTCCTGACAAAGCTGATAAAAATATAACCATATTATATCCTATAAGTTTCCAAACCGAAACGATAATAAGTGCAGGCATAGCAAAGTGATTATCGTAAAGCCAGTCAACATGAATGTGTAAAAACTGGTTTAATAACCCAATATTAGGATCAAAAATCCATTCCCAAATGACTCCTATTACAATCATAGGTGTTATAAACGGTAAAAAATATGCAGTTTTGTAAAATTCAGTCCCTCTTATCTTTGAATTTAATATACAGGCTAATATTAAAGGAATTATTACCCCCAATATTGATGTAGAAAATGCAAAAACTATAGTATTCCATAATATTTTATAAAATAAAGGTTCGGTGAAAATTTCCTTATAGTTGTCAAAGCCTGCAAATTGTATAGGATTTAATAAGTCCCATTTTGCAAAGCTAAGACCAAATGAACACAGCACAGGGATAATAATAAATATAAATGTTCCGACAAGTGCCGGCAGAATAAATAGCCATGCGGCTATATTTTCTGAGTTCAGAAGGTTATTTACGAACTTTTTCATGCTATAATTATACAATAAAAGGGGAGAATTAATATGAAAAGATATGAACATGCTTTTGGAAAAAATGATATTAGAGGAATTTATGGCGATGATATCACAGAAGAACTTTATTATAATACAGGCAGAGGCTTTGTTGAATGGTTAAAACAACAATCCGGCAAATCTGAAAATGAAATGTGGATTACAATAACACGTGATGCACGACTGCATTCGCCTGCATTGGAAAAAGCATTAACTGATGGTATAACATCAACAGGAGCTAACGTAATTCATCTTGGTTTAGCCCCAACTCCTATCGGTTATTATTCTGAAGTTGCAGGCATCCCCGGATATAATATTATTGCTGCAGCTATTATTACAGCCAGCCACAATCCGTCAGAATATAACGGTTTAAAAATGACATACAATAAAAGAACTTTAACAGAAAAACAAATTGCTGAAGTTAAAGATGTTACTTTCAAACATTGGGGTGAAACAGAGCCTTCCGTAGGTCAGGTTAAAGAATATGATATTATTCCTGATTATATTAATGAAATGAAAGAAAAATTTGGACGTATCGGAGAAGGAGTAAAAGTTGTTGTAGACAGTGCTAATGCAACAGGCGGAGTAGTTGGTCCGCAATTATATAAAGACCTCGGATGCGAAGTAATAGAACTTTTCTCTGAACCTGACGGACGTTTCCCAAACCATCACCCAAACCCAAGTGTTGAAAAAACTCTTGATACATTAAAAGAAGTTGTTGTTGAGAATAAAGCCGATGTCGGTATTGCATATGACGGCGACAGTGACAGAATAGGTGTTATTGATGCTCAGGGGAAATTTTTAACAGGTGATAAGTTATTACTTATCTATGCAATGGATTTGATTGAAAAAGGTGAAAAACCAACTGTGGTAACTGAAGTTAAATGTTCTCAAGTACTCTTTGATCAAATAAATAAGCTTGGCGGGAATGCTGTTATGTGTAAAACCGGTCATGGCTATATCAAAGATAAAATGAAAGAAACAAATGCAATTCTTGCAGGAGAAATGAGCGGTCATACATTTTTTAAAGACAGATATTATGGATTTGATGACGCAATTTACGCGGGATGCAGAATTATAGAAATTATTGCAAAAAACAAAAAATCTAATCCGGATTTTTCTATTTCTGAAATATTGAAACCTTTTGATGAAGTTTGCTCGTCCGAAGAAGTTCGTTTCCCTTGCCCGAACGAGCTAAAAAAAGAAACTCTGGAAAAAGTGAAACTATGTGTTGAAAATAATGCAAATCTGTTTAATTCAAAGATTAAAGAAATTATAACTCTTGACGGTATGCGAATAGTTTTTGACGGTGGTTTTGCACTAATTCGTCAGAGTAATACGGAACCTGTATTCACATTAAGATTTGAAGCAAAAAACAAAGAAGAATGCGATCGTTTCAAATCTTGTATGATAAACACTTTAGAAAATATTCTAAAATAGCAAAAAATTATATTTATAAGTTTTAGACCTTTCGTTAAAAGAAAGGTCTAAATTTATGCGTACACAAAATGTTAATTTCACAGGAATATATAAAATTTCAAATACACAGGAAAATATAAAAATTATAGAAGAAAAGGTTATACCAATGTATAATTTGATGAGACATGAAAATGTAGTTGGTATTAATTGCGATAATCCTCTTACTATTGGCATTGAGTTTATAAAAGAAAAAGTAGGAAAATCACAGGGTGCATCAAAAGAATGGCTTATGATGAACGCTCGAAGATTCGGTATTGAACTTCCTGAATTAAATACTGATAATTTATTTATTGTGAGCGGTAATAAAGACATTATGAAATTTGCACAATATTTTCAACAACGTCTTAAAGCTAATACAAAAGGACCTCTTGCTAGATTTTTTGCTATGTTCAAACCTAAAGTTAAACATAGCCAAGATTTACCGGAGCACCTAAAATCTTTGCCTCAAATTTTAGAAGACTATAACAAAGAAAGCAGCTTATACAGAGAATTCTTATCTAAAGAAAATGTCATTACCGTTAAAACTCCACAAGAACTTTTGACAAAAATGATGACAGAAAAATAAGTTTAAAAATTTAACAATTCATGAGGCTCTACACCCAATGCTTTGGCTAATAATCTGATGCGCGAAAGTGGAATATCCCTATGAGCATTTTCTATATTGGCAATATATGAATTGTCAGCTCCCACGTCAAAGCTCAATTGTTCTTGCGTAATTCCTCGTTCTTTGCGTAAAAATCTTACACGCTGACCAAATTTTTTATGAAAGACTTTATCCATTTTCTTGCCCATTAAATAAGATATATCAAATAATTAGAATAAAAATATTGCTATTTTGAAGATTTTATGCCATAATAGTTTATAAAAAGGGAGTTTATGACATGAAATTTATTGGATTTACTTTGGCTGAAATTTTAATAACTTTAGGTATTATTGGCGTTGTAGCAGCACTTACTATGCCGACTTTAGTCAATAACATAAATAATATACAATATAAAAGTGCATACAAAAAAGCTTACTCTGATTTTTCAAATGTTATAGACAGAGCATTATCTGAATATGAACTTGTTCCGCGAAATTCAACTTGGGATATTGATGCAGGAACTTCTGAATGGAATGCTATGAAAAAATATTTTAAAATTTCACAAGAATGTGAAAAATTAACTCCCTGCTGGGTATTAGCAGATACATTCGGAGGACAGCCTAACATAACAACAAATTGTCCGGCTTTTGTAGATGCTTCAGGAAGAGTTTGGGTTGCATAATTTCCATTTTTTTTGGCAAAAAAATCTCAAAATGGCAACTTGAAACGTGTTGATACAGGCTTACCTGAAACAATAATGCCTCACAGCGACGTTTTAAAATCTGGCAGTTACTGCCTAAATGCACCTTGCTACTATGAGAGCTGGTTATATTGATAACCTGAACGAATGTTTATAATACCCCCTTGCAATTTATTATTTTTTTCATATAATAATATATGTCAGAAAAGTTAACCACGAATATTTTACCATAGGCTTTAATCAGCTTTATTTTTGGTATATTCGTTTTTATATTAAATTTAACACTAAAATGAAAGGTAAAATCAATGGATTTAGAAAACAAAGAAGAAATCGTTGTAGAAGAAACTGCAGTTGAAACTGTAGAAGTTGTTGCAACAGAAGAAAATGCAGAAGAAAAACCTCGCAGACGCGGACGCGGCAGAAAACAAAAAATTGAAACAACTGAAGAAAAACCACAATCCGAATGGATTGAACGTGTTGTTCAAATCAGCCGTGTAACTAAAGTTGTTAAAGGTGGTAAAAAATTAAGTTTCCGTGCTATCGTTATTGTTGGTAATAAAAAAGGTCAGGTTGGCGTAGGATGTGCTAAAGCTGCTGAAGTTATTATTGCTATACAAAAAGCTATCGCTGATGGAAGAAAAAATCTTATTACAGTGCCTATTTTCAAAACAACTATTCCTCACCCGATTACAGGTCGTTCAGGAGCTGGTTCTGTAATGCTTAGACCTGCATCTCAAGGTACAGGTATTATCGCAGGCGGTGCAGTAAGATTAGTTCTTGAACTTGCAGGTATTGAAAATATCCTTGCTAAATCATTAGGTTCAAAAGCTCCTCTTAACGCTGCTAACGCAACTTTAGAAGCTTTAAAAGCTTTAACTCCGTTTAAAGAAGTTGCTGAAAAGCGCGGTTTGACTATGGCTGAACTTCTTAACTAAGTGCTACGCACGTAGCCACATTGGGTTATTTATTAACTTGATAGACTTTTGTATTATAAAAATAAGGAAAAAAATAAAATGGCAAAAACAGAATTAAAACAAATAAAAATCAAACTTGTAAGAAGTCTTATTGGTGCTTCTGAAAAACAACGCAGAGTTGTTGCAGGTTTAGGTTTATCTAAACAAAATCAAGTTGTAGAACACTACAACAGTGCTACTATTTTAGGTATGATTAATAAAGTTCCTCATTTAGTACAAATCGTTGAGTAATTATCTCAACAAATTGCGTAAGCGAAAGCGAGTAATATAGAAAGGAAAATAAAAAAATGACAATTACATTAGAAGATTTGAGACCTGCAGAAGGTTCAACACATAAATCAAAAAGAGTAGGCAGAGGACGTTCATCAGGACACGGTAAAACATCTTGCCGCGGTCATAACGGTGAAGGTCAGCGTTCAGGAAACTCATCTAAAAGAGGTTTTGAAGGCGGTCAAATGCCAGGTTACAGACAAATGCCTAAATTAAAAGGGTTCAAAATTATTAACCAGTTAAACTACGCTGAAATCAATGTTGGTAGAATTGCTCAATATGGTTTGAAAGAAGTTTCTTTTGAAATCTTAAAAGAAGCCGGCAGAATTCATCCGACTTGCGTTGGTTTAAGAGTTTTAGGCAACGGTGAACTTAAAGATGCTGTTACTGTAAAAGCATCATACGTTACACCTTCAGCAAAAGAAAAAATCGAAAAAGCAGGCGGAAAGGTTGAGTTAGTATAATGGCACAAGGAATGAGAATGCCGACAACTGATGATTTAATGTCAATGTGGCAGGCATCAGGGCTTAAAGAGAAAATTATATTTACTTTTCTTATGATTGCTGCATTTAGATTTGGTGTACAAATGCCGTTATTCGGTATTAATAACCAAATATTCAGTAATATTGCTCAAGGAAATAATATAATCGGATTTTTAGACCTGTTTTCAGGAGGCGCATTGGGTAAAGTTTCTATATTTGCTTTAGGTATAGGACCTTATATCACATCATCAATTATTATCCAGCTTATTTCTGTAGTAATTCCGTCTTTGGAAAAATTGCAGAAAGAAGAGGGTGAAGCCGGCAGAAGAAAATTATCACAGTATACACGTATTTTTACGGTAGTATTAGCTGTGTTCCAGTCATTAATCTTTATGTTATATCTTCATCACTTACCGGGTGCAGTTTTGCCTAATGTTAATCCTATAATGTTCTTTATAAGTTCAATTGTTGTATTAACATCCGGTTCTGTGCTTGTTATGTGGATTTCAGAACTTATAACGGAAAAAGGTATCGGTAACGGCGGTTCGTTAATCATCTTTATCGGTATCATATCAGGTATTCCTATCTATGCATCAAGAACAGCACAAATTGTTGCAAATAATTCAATGATGCAGTTAGGTTTGGCAGTATTACTTTTAATCTTCTTTGCTGCAATGATTTTTATCGTTGTTATGCAAGAGGCAGTAAGAAAAGTTATTATTGTTAACCCTAAAAGACAGGTAGGAAATAAAGTTTACGGCGGCATGAATTCATTTATACCGTTTAAACTTAATCCGGGCGGTGTAATGCCTATCATCTTTGCTATTGCAATTCTATTGTTCCCGTCAACCATTTTAAGTTTGGTAGGACAAGCTAATTTCAAAAGTGAGGCTGTTAAAACTATGGTAGTGCACTTAACACAGTTTTTAAGTCCTGACGGCATAACATATTATGTGTTGTATTTCTTATTAATTGTTGCATTAACTTTCTTCTATGCTTCAATTATGCCGAATATGCAACCAAAAGATATTGCAGATAACTTAAAAAAATATGGTTCATCTATTCCGGGTATAAAACCGGGTAAACCTACAGCAGAAGCTCTTGATAAAATTTTAACAAAAACTACATTTATCGGAGCAATGGGACTTGGTATTATTGCACTTGTTCCGTCACTTGCAAGTTATGTTACAAACATAAAAACCCTGCAAGGTATTGGAGCAACTTCCTTAATAATCATGGTTGGTGTTGCACTTGATTTGATTAATCAGGTTAGAACACATCTGCTGGCTAGGAATTATGAATCATTTTTAAAAGAATAAAAAAATGGCCGCTTACGCGGTCATTTTTTTTATAAAAAAAAAGCTCCCCTTATATAATGAGGAGCAAATACTGAGCAATCAGAAGAGTTGAGGATTTACATTTATATAATACGAATTTTTTATTGAGTATTCATTGCACAAAATATTAATTATTTTTTTTATTTCTAACACGAAAGTATATTGCTTAACATATCGACAAAATTTGATTAATGTTGTACAATAATTTCAAAGCGAGGATAATTATGAGAGAACTTATTGAAAAAGATAAACAAATTACTATTGTTCCTTCTGATTTTAAATGTGCAAATAAAGGAAAAGTAATTGATGTAGAACCAAAATATTTTACCGTTGAATTGGAGCATAATCCAGATGGAATAATGCGTCACAATTATTGTGAATTTTATACTCAAACAAGTCATGGAACGTTGTATTTTGATTCTTATGCAGAAACTATTGACGGAAAAGTTTTAAAAATTGCAAATCCTGCAAAACATAGATTTTTGCAAAGACGTCAATATACACGTATTAAATTTGTACATGCTTTGGATTTATCACACGATGGAGGAGCGCACAAAATTACAGTTCTTGATATATCAGCAGGCGGTATGAAGTTTAAAACAAATGAAAATATAAATATTGAAAATAAATTTGCTATAATTTTGCCGCTATCTGAAAAACAGTCTGTTGAATGCATTTTCTCTCCTATAAGAATTGAAAAAGCAGAACAGGGCGGTTATATCATTTCAGGCAGATTTGAATATCATAACGGCAGAGATAAAATGACTTTAACTCAATACTGCGCTAAAAGAAGTATTGAAATCCGAAATAAGTAAGGAGCTTGCTGCTCAATGAGCTTAATAGGATTACTAAGAAAGCAAAATCGAAAAACTTTGTTCACGACACCTTCTCATGGACAGAAACTTTTTATATTTAGTAAATTAAGAAATTTATATAAATATGATATTTCTGAAACTGATGCTCATGACCCTCAGACAGCCCTTCATAAGGCTCAAGAAAAAGTTTCAAATATTTATGGCACTAAATATACTCATTTTTTAACAAACGGCTCTACAAGCGGTATAATTGCCTCTGTATTAGCATGTACAAATAAAGGAGATAAAGTTCTTCTCTGGCGCAATGCTCATCCTTCACATTTAAATGCCGTTAAACTTGCAGGATGCGAGCCTGTTTTTTATGATTTACCAATAATTAAAGGATGGGGAATACCTGATAAAACAACTCCTGACTTATTGAACTTAAATGGTATTAAAGCCGTAATTATAACTTCGCCTACATATGAAGGAATTGTTTCGGATATTAAGGCTATAAAAGCAGTTTGCAAAAACGCATACCTAATAGTAGATGAGGCTCATGGGGCACTTTATCCGTTTTCTGATAAATTACCTCAAAGTGCAATAAATATAGCAGATTTTACAATCCAATCACTTCATAAAACAGCAGGAGGACTTAACCCGACAGCTTTACTGCATGTAACGTGCGACCTAGATGCATCAAAATCACTTTCTATGATAAATACAACATCCCCGTCATATCCTATACTTGCAAGCATTGAGGCAAATATAAATTATCTCAACTCCGCCCGCGGACGCAGACAACTTAATAACTTAATCTTAAATTTAGAAGATTTGCGCAAAATTAATTTTGATTTTGGCGGAGATGACATAACAAAAATTCTTATAAAAAAAGAAGGTTTAACAGGTTACGAACTATCAGAAAAACTGTTTGAAGAATTTAACATAGAAGATGAAAAAACAAATGAACATTCAACAATGCTTCTTTGCGGGATAGGAACTTCCGAAAGAAACTTAGAAAAGTTAAAAAGAGCTTTAATCAAACTTTCCTAATATACTTAGGTTTTCGGCATTTATGTAACGAAATATTACAAAGATCTTTTAATTTATTAAAGAAATAATAAAAGTATGCCGTCATAACATACATAAGGAAACAAGGACGAAAGGACGCCAGTTATGGGAATGGCAGCATCGCAGGCACGCTTTTTGGGCTTAACTGCAAGGAAAACAAACGTTGAATATGAAGGACAACAGATTAACCAACAGAGAA
>CATNBA010000018.1 GCA_950096985.1 uncultured Candidatus Melainabacteria bacterium | reverse complement strand
GTGCCATGCAAGCAAGAACAATACTCGCGATTAAAAGCACAACCATCATCTCGGCTAACGTGAAACCATAGTGAGTGTTAATTGCTTTTATTAATGGCGGGTAAGTGCCCCCCCCCCGAAGGGTTTTAATACTGTTTTTCATACGTGTCATAAGTAACTCCCTTTTTTTATAGTATATCTCTTTTTATATAAAATATCAAGCTTTATTATAAAATTATTTTTTTAAATGTCATTGAAATATGTTATATTAAGCTATTTAATACTTGCTTGGCTTGGATGAATATTTAAAAATCCGCTCATCATACTTTCATAACCGTATGTGCAAGGAGTTTCACGATAAAATTTCTTTATAAGGTCTAAATATTGACTGTTGTCTTTGCCCAAATATTTTAGAAAAACTTCCAAGGGGAGATTTCCACCGCCTCTGCCAAGCCCGAAGACTGTAGCATCAATACTGTATGCCCCAAGTTCAATTGCTTTTAAAGTATTTGCAAATGCCATTTGTAAATTGTTATGAGCATGAAAACTTATATGTTCAAACCCGCAAGTTTCAAGTTTTTTATATATAATTTCAACATCCTCCGGCATAAATGCACCAAAACTGTCGGCAAAATAAATTGATGTAAGAATATCTTTATCTTTCCAATTTTTTAAAAATTCATAATCAACAAACTTATCAGCTGTCATAAGGTGTAGAAAAACCTCAAAACCCTGATTTTTATATCTTTCCAATGCCTGAATTGCTGTTTTAATTTGATTTGGATAACACGCTACTCTAACACTGTCTGCATCCTCAGAAACAGAACAAATATTCTTTGCATCAACCATCACTACAGTTTTAATCTTTGACGATTTAATACATTCGGGAAAATCATATCCCACTTCAATGTAATCAATATTTGCATTTTCAGCGCAACAAAGAGTTTCGCAAATACATTCTTCAGAAAAACTTTTAATATGCGACCCGTCGCGTAATGTACAATCCAAAATCTTAACAGTCATAAACGATTATTTTTCACCCATAATATGAAGATGTAAATGAAAAACTTCCTGTCCGGCATCTTTACCTGTATTAATCAAAGTTTTATAAGATTTTAAACCGATTTTTTTTGTTGTTTCTTTTACAGCAGATAAAAGTTCGCCCATAAGATTTTTATCTTCAAGTTCATTTAATGATGGAACATGAACTTTCGGTACAACAAGAAGATGTACGGGGGCTTTCGGGTTAATATCGTTAAACACAACAACATTTTCATTCTCATATACAAATTCAGTATTAAAATCTCCGTTAATAATTTTACAAAAAATACAATCTTCCATAGCTCATCTCCTTATATAATTTCTTTTGTAAATATTATAGCTTAAAAATGTAAACTTGCTTGCCATTTGAATTTATGTGAAGTAATATAATAATACATTTGGGGATTGGGAGGATTTATGCCGGAATTAGCCAGACGGGAATACGACAGCCGTTATTATACAAGAGGAGAATATAATACGACTTTGCACACTGCATATCATCAGCCGCAAAGACCTTTGAACAGACCCGCACAAACATATACCCAAAGAGGAACTCAATTACGTTCGCAGCGCTTGACAGCAAATAAAAAGAAAATCGAACGAAATTATTTTATTCACAGAATTGTTTCAGTTGCTTTTGTTTCTTTGATGGCTTTGACTATTCTGCCATACGGATTTAATAAAGTTACAAAAAACATTTTTAATCCTACACCTTACAAGAACATAAAAACTGATTACCAACAATTGCTTTTCCCAACATCAAATTACCTTTCCAATCACTGGTATTTGGGAATGAGTTCTTTAGAAGGCGCAACAACCAAAAAGCCCGAAATGACAACTTTGACGGAAGGCAATCAATTAACAGGACTTGAAAACCGTCTTAAAAATATTGCGTCAGCTTATCCAACCATACATCCATCTGTTTATGTTTGGGATTACCAGACAGGAAATTATGCTGATATTAACGCAGATGAAATTTTTGCAACAGCAAGTATAATCAAAGTTCCTGTACTTGTTCAATTGTTCCGTTCAATTGAAAAAAATCAAATTAATCTCTTTGATGAAATGCCTTTGACTGAATATTACAGAACAGAAGGTTCCGGCAGTCTTCAATTTAAGGCTCATAACTCAAAGTATTCGATTGATACATTGGCACGTATGATGATTACCGAATCCGACAACTCCGCAACAAATATGATTATGGCGCAGCTAGGTTCTATGACTGATGTAAATTCAGCTATCAGACAGTGGGGCTTGAAACATACTTATGTAAAAACATGGCTTCCTGATTTAGGCGGTACAAACCACTCTACTGCTCGTGATATGGCAACAATCCTTTATAATATTGATAACCCTAAATTTTTGAGTACATCTTCACGTGAAAAGATTTTTGATTATATGGGTCATGTACACAACAACCGTCTAATCGCAGCAGGTCTGCCTTCAGGCGCAGAATTTTTACACAAAACAGGCGATATAGGTAAAATGCTTGGTGATGCAGGGATTGTTTATGCCCCCAACGGTAAAAGGTATATTGTTGTAATTTTCGCAAACCGTCCTCACAATTCACCGCTTGGGAAAGAGTTTATTGTAAAAGCATCAGAAACTATTTATAATTACATGGTGAAATAATGCTAAAAAAATTTTTGGATGAAGGAAAATGCTTTAAACTTGTTTGCGGAGCTGGAAATGAAGATGCAAACGAAGTTGAAAAACTTGTTGCATTATATTCTTCTGCTGGCTGTAAGTTTTTTGATCTTTCTGCAAAACCGGAAATTATAGATGCTGCAAAACGTGCTCTAAATGGTCGCGAAGGTTATTTGTGCGTAAGCGTAGGGATTAATGGTGACCCGCATGTAAGAAAAGCTTATATTGATTACGAAAAATGCTGTGGATGCCACAAATGCGAAGAAGTTTGTCCGCAAAAAACTATTAAACATTGCAAGGTAAAATCTGTAAGATGTATAGGATGTGGAAGATGTTATGCAGTATGCAAACATGGTGCAATTTCTTTTGTATCAGAAAATAAGGATTTAAGTGATGTTTTGCCTCAGATTATAAATAAAGGTATAGACTGTATTGAACTTCATGCAATGGGTGAAAGTGATGATTGGATAGAAAAATGGGATTATATAAATTCTGTTTTTGACGGAATGCTGAGTATCTGCACATCACGCGGGCATTTGAGCGAAGAAAAAATGGTTGACAGAATAAAACAGATGATTAAAAATCGCAAACCTTATACGACAATTGTTCAAGCAGACGGATTTCCAATGAGTGGCGGGAAAGATGATTTTAAAACAACATTACAGGCTGTTGCAACCGCAGAAATTGTGCAAAATGCCAAATTACCTGTATATATAATGCTTTCAGGCGGTACAAATTCAAAAACAGCTCAACTTGCAAAAATGTGCACAATAAATTACAACGGTATTGCAGTTGGTACATTTGCCCGTAAAATAGTAAGCAAATATATTGAACGCGAAGATTTTTTAAGTAATAAGCATGTATTTAATGAAGCTCTTAAAACAGCTGAAACATTGGTAAAAAATCTGACATAAAAAAAGCGGTTATTAAACCGCTTTTTTATTAACTTTCTACATATTCTCTCAAACGTTTACTTCTGTTTGGATGACGAAGTTTTCTGAGAGCTTTAGCTTCAATTTGTCTGATACGTTCACGGGTAACTCCGAACAACTGACCTACTTCTTCCAAAGTTCTTTGACGTCCGTCGTCCATACCGAAACGCAATCTTAAAACATCACGTTCTCTAGGAGAAAGAGTACATAATACTTCAGCAAGGTCTTCTCTTAAAAGTTCTGATGCTACTGTTTTAATCGGAGCATCTGCCTCTTTGTCTTCGATAAAGTCGCCTAAGCGTGAATCTTCTTCTTTACCGATTGGAGTTTCCAATGACAAAGGTTCTTGAGCAATTTTAATAATTTCACGAAGTTTCGGAATTGAAACATTCATTTCGATTGCAAGTTCATCTTCTGTCGGTTTTCTTGAAAGTTCCTGAGCAAGACGTCTTGTAACTTTTTTCAATTTATTAATTGTTTCAACCATGTGAACAGGAATACGAATTGTTCTGGCTTGGTCAGCAATAGCTCTTGTAATTGCTTGTCTAATCCACCAGGTTGCGTAAGTTGAGAATTTGAAACCTCTTTCGTGGTCAAATTTTTCAGCCGCACGGATTAAGCCCAAGTTGCCTTCTTGAATAAGGTCTAAGAAAAGCATACCGCGTCCTACATATTTTTTAGCGATTGAAACTACTAAACGAAGGTTAGCTTGAACAAGTTTTCTTTTTGCGATAGCACCCGGTGTACCGCCTTCAAGAATTTTTCTGGCAAGTTCAATTTCTTCATTTGCTGATAAAAGTTTTATTCTTCCTATTTCTCTTAAATATAATCTTACAGGATCATCAACAGCTACACCTTTTGGAACTTCCAGACTTGTTTCGGAATCTTCATCATGACTGTTAATCATGTAAATATCTTCCATTTTATGTTCCATTTTTTCAGTAACGATATCTTCAATATTATCAGTACTGATATCCATGTTCATGTAATTTACGCTGTCATCTGCGCCTGAAATTTCGTCATCAATCTCGTGTAAATCAAGGTTATCTTCATCCATGATACTTACGATAGAGGAGTTTTGTCTTTTCTTACTCATTCATTTTCTCCAGTTTTAGTCTGTTGTTAATTTTATCTCTAAGCTGCATCTGAATTTTTAGGGCTTCTATTTCGTTATCATTTGCGCTTTTATATAAATTACGTATTTGTTCCTGTTCTTTTTCTTTATGACATTGATTAATTTTGTTGATATTTTCCTGAATTACCATTACAAAATCATTGTCATCGAGGTTTTGGAAAGTCTCGGAAATGCTTATTAAATCCGTGATTACTCTTTGCATTTCCTGATTATTAACAAAAATAGTATATAACTTTTCTATTAATTCTTTCACATTATTTACGGTATATGTTAATTTGTCAATTGTAGATTTTACATTTATTAACGTTTCATCCGTAAACGGGGTATCGCCAATCATTTTGCTAATTTGTTCTGTTGTAAAATGATTGTCGTTTACAAGAAAAACGCTCAATAAATTTTTTTGCGCTTTTTCAAGAATTGATATATTTTTCTTAACAATTCTCTCAACACCTTTGCTTGCAGTAGTTTCAAAGCCTTTTGCTTTTTTAACCTCTCTGATAAGTGCATTTTCATCTACGCTTAAATTATCAGCAATCATTTTTATATATTCTGAGCGGATAATTTCATTTTGAATTTCCTGCAAAAGCGGGATAATTTCTTTAACTGTTTTAGTTTTATCAGTCGGAGTTTTTGGTTTGTCTTTCAAAATTGTATTTATTTGAAAATCTAAAAGCAAAGGGGCTTGAGCCATATATTCTTTGTAACTTTCTGCACCGACAGAGCGGATAAATTCGTCCGGGTCTTTGCCCTCAGGTGGTGCAATAACCCTTATTTCACACGAATATTTATCATCTGATGCCGACAAATAGCTTTCATCAAATTGTTTTATGTTGCCCAAACCTTGAAACGCATCTTTGATAAGTTCTGCATTTCTTTTTGTGGCTTTTTGTCCGGCATTATCCGTATCAAAAGAAAGATAAATTCTTCTGGACGGAGTATAACGTGATAAAAGTTTGATGTGCTCAGAAGTTAAAGAAGTTCCACAGGATGCAACAGCATTTTCAATACCGTGTGCCTGTGCTGAAATTACATCAAAATAGCCTTCCATCAAAATTACACTGTCATCTTCTTTAATTGCATTTTTTGCTGTATAAAGCCCGTATAACAGCTTACTTTTATTATAAATCAAAGAGTCAGATGAATTCAAATATTTTGGCTGCTGATCGGGTTCAATCGCACGCGCACCAAAGGCTACAAATTCCCCAAATTCGTTTTGTATCGGAATAATAATACGGTTTCTGAAACGGTCAATATATTCATCATCGCGGGTTTTTATTGTTAAACCGGCTTTTTCCATAACTTCATCCGTAAAATCGCTTCTAAACTTTTTATAAAACATTGCATAAGCTTTTGGAGCAAGCCCGAGAGAATATTTTTCAATAATCTCTTTTGTAATACCGCGTTTTGTCAAATATTCAAGAACTGCTGTAGTTTCGGGGCTTTTGTCTTTCAAAAGACGTAAGTTATAAAACTCAACAGCTTTTGTACAAGCACGTACCAATTCTTCTTTAAGCCCTTTAGAGTTTTCGTTTTTTTGGATATTTTTGGGCATTTCAAGTCCGAAACGCTCGGCAAGCTCAGATATTACTTCAATAAACTCTTTGTTTTGAGTTTTCATAATAAAAGAAATAGCATCACCGCCTTCACCGCAGCCAAAACATTTGTAAATCCCAAGGTTTGGATTTACAGAGAATGATGGGGTTTTTTCTTTGTGGAAAGGACATAATCCCCAGTAATGACCGCCATTTTTCTTTAAGATAACCTGTTCTGATACAACTTCAACTATATCCAGACGGTCTTTAATCTGTGATACCAGTTCTTCGATAGTGTTCGCCATGGCAGTATTTTAGCATTAACAAAAATAATTATCAAATAAAGTAATTTCTCGATAAGATAAAAACTTTTCTGATAAAATTTTTTATTGTATAATAGCTAAATAAAGTTTGTAGAATATTTTTGAAAGGACGAATATGAAAAACGGAATAGAGAATGGTTACTATCATGAAATTACACCTTCAGGTTTTGGGATTGCAATTAAGGCTGGAAAAGTTTTATATTCTAAACAATCTGAATTTCAAAAAGTTGAAGTGTTTGAAACGGAAAGCGATTTAGGCAGAGTTTTAACTCTTGATGATTTAATGATGACAACTGAAGGCGATGAATACCATTATCATGAAATGATTTCTCATATTCCAATGATGCATCATAAAAATCCTGAAAGTGTTCTTGTAATTGGCGGCGGCGATGGCGGTACCGTGAGAGAAGTTTTGAAACATAAATCAGTTAAAAAAGTCGTTCTTGCTGAAATTGACGGACTTGTTATTGATGCGTGCAAAGAATTTTTACCCACAATTTCTTGCGGACTTTCTGATCCGCGAGTTGATATTCAAGTTGTAGATGCAATTGATTACATCAAAGATAAAAAGAATGAATATGATATAGTTTTAATAGATTCAACCGACCCTATGGGACCCGGTGAAGGCTTGTTTACAGAAGAATTTTACACAAATGTTAAAAACTCTTTAAAAGATGGCGGTATTGTTGCTGCCCAGTCTGAAAGCCCGTTTGTTAATAAAGAAGAAATCAAAAAAATGTACAACCTTTTGAAAAAAGTATTCCCTGTATGTGACACATATACATCAAATATTCCAACTTATCCCGGCGGATACTGGGCATGGGCATTCTGTTCAAAAGATGTTAAACCTTTGTCATATTTTGCAGAAGACAGATATGAAGATATCGTAAAAACTTGCAAAATCTATAACAAAGATTACCATAACGGAAGATTTGCTCTGCCAAATTATTTAAAGGATCTTCTTTAGAATGAACTTCATAGAAAAAACATTAAATTCACAAACTGTTTATGAAGGCAAAATCATCAAAGTCTTAAAAGATGATGTTGAAGTTGCCGACGGACATAAATCGTTTAGAGAAGTCGTAAAACATTCCGGCGGAGTTGTTGTACTGGCTATAAAGGAAAACAAAATTCTTTTTGTTAAACAGTTTCGTTATCCTATGAAAAAGGTTCTTCTTGAACTTCCCGCAGGAAAACTTGAATATGGTGAAGACCCCTTTATAGCAGCACAACGTGAACTTCAAGAAGAAACTGGATATTGTGCAAATAAATGGACGGATTTGGGTTATGTATATACTTCTCCGGGTTACAGTGATGAAAAACTGTATCTTTACAAGGCAGAAGATTTGTATTTTACCCATTGTCATCCGGATGAAGGTGAGATTTTGCAGTCAATTGAAATTAAAACAGATGATGCGTTAAAAATGATTAATAACGGTGAAATTAATGATGCAAAAACACTTTGTGCGTTTATGAGGGGTTTAAACGGGAACGAGCAGTAGCGAGTGACTGAAGAAAACAAAGTAACACCAATATCTACAGAAAGGGTAAAAAATGTCAAAAATAAAGATGATTGCAACAGATATTGACGGAACGATTATTGATTGGAATTTAGGCGATTTTACTCCTGCTGTTAAAAAATGTATTAAAAGCTTATCAGCAAGCGGTATTAAAGTTGTTCTTGTGACAGGAAGAATGCACTGTGCATGCAGCCATATCGTTAATGAATTGGGACTTGAGACACCGGTTGTCTCATATCAGGGCGGATTAATAAAAGACAAAAACGGCAAAACACTTTATCAGGAAAATTTAGACGTAAATTCTGCAAAACAAATTATTAAATGGGCACAAAACAATAATGTTCATATTAATCTTTACATAGATGACAAATTATATGTAGAAAAAGATAATGATTTTGTAAAAAAATATACAGATGGTAAATTTGTACCATATACAGTTTGTTCATTTGATAATCTTGAAATTAACAATGTTAACAAAATTCTTGCAATTGACTACAATGATGCTGAAAGAGTAACAAAGTGGATAGATGAACTTCAAAAAAAATTTCCTGAACTCTATATTGTAAAATCAACTCCATTTTTTTGTGAAATAGGCAGTTCAATGGCTAAAAAATCACTTGGAGTAAAATTTCTTGCAAAACATTGGGGAATTAGTCAGGATGAAATTTTAACAATCGGCGACCAGAATAACGACATTGAACTCCTAAAATCAGGCGGAATTAAAGTTGCTATGGGAAACGGCACACCCGAATTAAAAGAATGTGCCGATTTCATAACTGATACCGTTCAAAATGACGGATTTGTAAAAGCTGTTGAAAAATTTGTTATCTCTCAGGAACCGTAAATTTCGTTCCGCATCTTAAGCAGAATACTTGTAATCCCGGTTCATCATCATCAACATCATCAAAACCTTTAATGTGAACATGTCCTTGCTCATCGGTTTCAACTTTGTATTTCGTATTACATTTTGGACATACGACAAATTTATAACCGTTAATATCGTGAATTTGTCCAATCGGGCTATCATCTGTTTTTGGTTTTCTTGTATAAGCCTCAAGATTAATTTTTGGCTGAGTTTGACTTTCAACCCTTGTAATTCCGTCAATAGAATCTGCAATTACTGCATTGCCATATGCTGTTGCTTCTTGAACACTTCCTGATACAGGATAAATTTCCATCTTAAAATTAATTATCGCATTTGCGCCTAATTTAGAAGCATTTTCTGTCATCTTTTTTAAAGCAACCTGTCTATATCCTGCGCCCTCTGATGAATTTGCAAACCCGAAAACTATTTCTTTGTATTCGGAAATTTTGTATCCCTCGATATTTTGTCCTGCTGAAATTATCATAATTTACCTCCAAATAAACTCTAAAACAAATTTACATTTAATACATCATATGTTAATATTAAAAATAAAATGAGGTTAAAATGTTTAGAATTGGTTTAGGATACGATATTCATAAATTAACAGAAGGCAGGAATTTAATAATAGGCGGGGTAAAAATCACGCATGAAAAAGGTCTTCTCGGGCATTCCGATGCAGATGTTTTAATCCATGCAATAATTGATGCAATGCTCGGGGCACTTTGTCTCTCGGATATAGGCACTCTCTTTCCTGATACGGATGAACTGTACAAAGATGCAGACAGTACAGTTTTATTAAAAAAAGTTTATGAACTTATTAAACAAAAAGGGTGGAAAATTACAAATCTTGACAGCAACATTATTGCTCAGCGTCCGAAAATGATGCCTTATATTCCTAAAATGAAAGAAGTATTGTCACAAATTTTGGAAACCGAAGAAATATCTATCAAAGCAAAAACCAATGAGAAAATGGATGCAGTAGGCAATGAACTTGCAATTGAGGCGCATGCTGTAGTTTTACTTAACCTTGCATGATTTTGTTTCTTCTAACCAAACTCTATTGAATTTTTTGCAATTTTCTTCATTTATTTCAACAAGATTACCGTCAATTTTTGTTTTTATACCTTCTAAGCAAATTCCAATATCAATACACATATTTATATATGTAAATTGTGTGTATAAATACTTGCAGGGAAAAAATATTAGTAATAATATAAGTATAAATATTGTTTTATTCATACTTACATTATTACTTATTTTAATTCCTCATTATTAATAATAATTCCTGAAAAAATATTTTTTATCTTCTTTTTGGCGGGCGTAAATCCCACATTAATATTGCACAATCACATAATGGATATTCTCTGCCCCTGCGGCGTCCTTCATGGTTTGCAACCTGGTCGCGAGCTGAATCTGCCATTGCATCTTCAACTGAAACTTTATGTGTATGTATATAGGTAAATGAGTCATACAGTTCTTTTGCATTACTTAAACCATCTGCTGTTAATGAACCCAAAATACCTCTTTGAGCTGCCTCACAGTTAGCTTTGGAATGATAAAATTTATCCATTGTACCATCATGTTCCCCAAGCAGTCTTGCGTAATTTCGAATAAAACTCATAGTTGTTTCAAAAATTGCCTGCAAAGGGTTTATTAACCCTAATATATCTGCAATTAATGTTTGCAATTTAAATTTTTGGGCATAAATTTCAGAATAAATATAGTCTACGTTATATTCACATTCCGGTAAATGTCGCCCATATTCAATCTCAAGCATATCAAGAGTTTCTTCATAAGATGCAGTAATATCTTCTGCCTGTTTTACCAAAGAATTAATGCTGTCAATTTCATTTTCTACATCATTTCCAAGTTCTTCAAAATCAAATAAAATATCCTGCATCATTTCATAATAATCTGCACAATCACAAAGTTCATCTTCGGTTGTTTCTTCTACATAACATTTACAGTTTGGATGCGGCTTTTCAGGAATTTCATCCTTACTGTAAAATTTCTTATTGTCTAATGCCTGACATTTTTCACATGCATTCGGCTCAGTGTGCCATATATATACAGTGTTGCTAATTCCGCCTTTTAATACTTTATCGCTCATATTTCCCCCCTCTTGTTGTATTATGTCCGATGTTATCTCCCGCCGCAAGTCCGTGAAAATGTGGATATAATATCATTGATATTTATTTGCTCTTTTGTTACCATAAGATACTATAAGGAGAAATTATGGATTTAGAACAACTTCCAAAATGTCCGGTAGAAACAACATTGGCATTAATAGGCGATAAATGGAAAATACTGATAATAAGAGATTTACTTAACGGTACAAAACGTTTTGGCGAATTGAAAAATGTTTGCAGCGGTATTTCACAAAAAGTATTAACAACAAATCTTCGTTCCATGGAAGACGCCGGACTTGTCACAAGACAAGTTTATAGAGAAGTTCCGCCTCGCGTTGAATATACGCTTACCGATGTGGGTTATAGTCTTGCCCCTGTATTAAACGCTATGGCTAGCTGGGGTACTGATTACAAAACTTTTTTAAAACTTTTAAAGAAACATGTAACCCGATAGGGTAATGTATTCCGGATATTTTAATTGTATATAATAATTTAAAGTCAGGTAGCAAAAAAATTTATTTGCATGTTATTATATAAATAGGAGAATTTGAATGAAATCAAAAACATCTTTACTCACAGCTAAAAAAGTTTTCGATAACACTCATTTAACATTACTATTCCCCAATATGAGTTCAGAAACCAAAGAAAAAATTGTTTACCGCAAAAACGGCAAGTCAATTGACAAAGTTATTGAATTTGATGCCAAAACCGGCTCTAAAGTCAAAACAACTCATTATGACTATTTTGATGATAAGAAAATACGTTCTATCGACGAGTTTGACAAAGAAAGTGGCAAAAAAATCCGTACAGTTAATTATGTTTTATACAAATCAGTTGATGAATACGACTTAGAAAGCGGTAAAAAGCTGCGCACAATTAATTATAATGTTAAAGATGAAACTAAAATTTCTTCTATTCAAGAATACGACCTTGAAACAGGCAAAATTTTAACAGTTTCCATCTATAAACGTGACGGCAAAACAATTAGTATTATAAAAAGAATTGATCCTGAAACAGGAAAAGTTACCAACTGGGTTAACAACAGATTAACTGGCTATAATCCGATTGAACCCGTAAAGTTTTCAACCCGCTGTTATGACAACATAAAAATGATGGACAAAGAAGAAAAAGAAGATATTGCCAGATTAATTGACAATTTATACAGTAATGCTTTTTAACTGTTTTTAATCCATATTTTCTTCTATAAATTTGTCAGGATTTTTAATAATATATTGCAATTCACCCGGTGATTTTATATAGCCGTAATCAATTGTATCATTTTTATCTGAATAAACTGCACTTCCGTAATCAAACATTTTTCCCATAGAACTTTGTGAAACTTCAATCTGTTCCAAAGCATCAATAGGTACATCACATTCTAACGGATTGATAATTCCTGATTTAATGTGTGCAAATTTATTTGTTATAACTATTCTGTCCGATTTGTATCTTGCAATCGGATAAAATATAAATCCTAAAAGTGCAAGCATAATAACCCAGCTAAAAAAGCTGTGAGTGTTTAAAAAAATGTTCCAAAAATAGAAAAAGAATAAAGGAATTAAAAATATCGGTACAACAAGGTTCATCCAATGCTTTTCAACATCATATAAAACAATTTCCTCAATTTCGTCCGAAACATTTTCTTCATTATTTATTTTTTGCTCGACACCTTCCTCTGCAGCATGCAAATTTACACCGCAAAATCGGCAAAAATTATCATTCTCTTTAACTTCTTTTCCGCAATTAGAACAGTACATTTTTCAATCCTTTTTTATGCCAATTTTAGCATACGATTTGACATTAGTCAATGAGCGTTATAACATGGAAATACTATGAATAAACAAGAACTTTTAAATTTATATAATATGGAACTTGATGAACTTTTAAAAGTATCATCACAATATATCAAAAACGAAATAGAATTTTGTTCACTAATTAATGCACGTAACGGAAAATGTTCTCAAAATTGCAAATACTGTGCACAAAGCTCGCACTATTGCACAAACATTGAAAGTTATCCGTTAGTATCAATTGACGAAGTTAAAAAAGTTGCATTAGAAGCAAAATCACATAAAGCATCAAGATTTGCGATTGTAACATCAGGCAGAACTCCTGATGAAGGCAGAGATTTCCAAATCGAACTTGATATGATTAAAGAAATCAACAAAATTGAAGGTTTAAAATCCTGTGCATCAATAGGCATTTTGAATGAAGAACAGGCAAAACAACTTGCTGAGGCAGGTTTAACAAGATTTCACCATAATATTAATACCGCAAAATCATATTACCCCGAAGTTTGCACAACTCACACATTTGAAGACAGGGTAAATACTTGCAAACTTGTAAAAAAATACGGTATGGAATTATGCTGCGGTGTAATTTTAGGAATGGGCGAAAGCATTGAACAGCGTGTTGAAATGGCAATGGAACTTGCAGAAATTGAACCTGATTCAATTCCTATAAACATTTTGATGCCAATCCCCGAAACACCTTTTGAAAATTATTTGGATAAAATTGATGAAGAAAATGTTTTAAGAATTCTTGCAATTTTCAAGATAGCAAACCCGAATTCTGTACTTCGTTTTTGCGGCGGCAGAATGAGATTATCTGAAGAAAACCAGAAAAAAGCATTGAATTCATGTGTTGAAGGCATAATGGTCGGCAACTATTTAACAACTGTTGGCAAAGCTCCGGAAGAAGATATAAAAACCGTTTCAGAGCTTGGAAAAGCCATTGTATAATTTTAAAAATATTAACTTATTCTCGAACGTGATGTATTATATTTATGAGGGTAAGCCCAATCATCTTTCATTTCTCAACGGCACGAACTTAAAATTTGTTAAACCGTAAGAGAAAAAAAGGGGGGATAAAGTTGGAATTCAGGATAACTGAAAAAACTTTACTCTACCATCAATTAGCTCCAATTATTATTCTATATTTTGGATTATAAAGAAATTTATCTGAGCCACTATCCCAATATTGGGAGGTAAATCTTTTTCTAATACATTTATTAATTCTGGTAAGCTTATTTCCAGACTTGTAGCAATTTTCTTTAAAGAAATAAATGCAAAAGGAAACCGATATTCTTTTTGAATACCGGTTTCCTCAGGCTTCGATAGAATTACTGATGGGCGGCTACGCTCCGTTTTGCTCGCTCGCATTAACGGGGTCTTCGGCTATGCCGGGCTTGTTGACCACAAGCCAACAACAACCTTCGCCCTCTGCTCACTCGCGCTATTCAGAACAGCCGAAGGCAATAGTAATGTGTTCTCTTGGGTTAACTGCAGATATTTTGTATCCGCGTGGGTCTACAAGGTAAGCAAATTCGTCGCCTGTTGTCTGGAATAAGCCCATTGTTCCTGATAATGCAGTTCTTGTTACGTCGATTGGAGCTTTAACTGTTTCCCATAAACCGTCGCCAAGGTTACGTGCTGCTGCACCGAATTGTCCCTGGAACACGTGACCTAACATATAACCTGCATCGTTAGACACGTTTTCAACTGCGTTACCTAAGTTAGTTACAACACCACCGACAGTTCTGCCTGCTACACCAACTAATGAACCTGCTAATGTAAACGGAGCTTCTACCAATCTTGCTACAGGGTTAACTTGTTTTGATTTGTTAACTTGTGCCTGCAAGATTTGTTTCGGCAAGTTTGTTTTGCAGTCGCCGTTTTTGATTGATGTGAATGACAATTTCATTGCACCTTTATCACATCCTGAAGGTCTGATTACTTCTACAACCTGACCTGTTACTGTTGAACCGCAAGGATAAGTTACACCGTTAATTGTTACATCTTCAAGAGTGTTTGCTCTGAAGTATTGACCTACGTGAGATGATTTTGCAGTTAACTGGTCAATCATTTTAACTTTTAATGTAGGAATTTTAACGATTTCTTCTTGTTCTACAAAAGCGTTTTTATTTACAGGACATGCAGGGCAAATGTTGTTAGCTGTTTTTGGGTTTGTATCGTAACCTAAAGCTACACGAACTGTTTGCATCATTGCTGCAACTTCTGCACGAGATGCTTCTTTGTTAGGCATAATCATGTTTGGATTAGGCATATCTTTTAAAGCACCGTTTTCCAATGATTTTGCAACAGGAATTCTTGCCCAATTAGGAACTGATGCGCCGTCAGCGTATTTGCTTAAAATTTCATCAGCTTTGCATTGGTCGATATCACAAGTCATACCTTTAGCAATTGTTGATAAAGCTTCAACCCTTGTTACGTGGTTATTAGGTTTGAAGTTGCCATCCGGATACCCTTTTAACAAGTCTTCATCAACAGCTTTTGCAATAGCCTGGTTTGCCCAGTTGTGCATTGGAACGTCTTTAAACATACCTGCACGAGGCATATCACATTGATCAAGGTTGAAACCTTTAACCAAAATTGTTGCAAATTCTGCACGTGTAATATTTCTGTTAGGTTTGAAATAACCGTCAGGATAGCCTACAACAACATCGTTAATAGCTAATTTGTCGATGTCGCATGCTGCCCAGAAACCGTTTGGCACGTCTGGAAATTGGCATCCGCCAAGGTTAGCGGCAGCACCTGTTGTCTGCATAATTTGGTTTGGAATTTCGTAAGGAACGAAAGATTTTCTTACCGCATCAATTGAGTTTGTTGATTGAAAATCGATAGGGCAGTTGTTACCGTCCATTAATCTTTCGTTTCTGTCAATCATAATACCGTTGTGACGGCTTGGAAGTTCGTTAAGGCAAGGCAATTGTGATGCTGCACCTGTAACTTGTCCATCTCTTGCTACAGTTGTACCGTTAATACCTGAAGACATTCTGCTTGCAGCACAGCCGTTTAAAGCTGTTTCTGTTGACAAAATAGAGTTTGCAGGTTCACCTACGTAGTTGTTTGTACCATAGATTGCGTTTGGATAACCATAAACCTGTTTCATGTCATTTCTTGATGGTTTGCCTGTTTGAGGACAAACTGCACATGCCGGTTCTGCTGGTTTGTCACAGCTGATTTCATCATTACAGCCGCAATCTGATTTTTTTGGTTTTTCACATGGGTCACATGGATCAACTTTCTTTTCGCACTCGCAGTCAGGCATTGCTTTTTTGCATTTTGTGCAAGTGTTAGGTTTAACAGTTTCACATGGACATGCCGGACCTGTTACTACAGGTAACGGTTCAGCGCAAGGCGCCGGAGTTTCGGGGATTGCGCAAGGACAAGCCGCCATTGCCTGATTCAAGGAACACGTTGCTATTCCAACGGCAATTGCAGCTGCCACAGTAAGTTTTTTAATAGTCATTTTTACCTCCTTGTGTTGTGGATTTTTTTCCTAAAAAATCCAAAAAGATTATCTTTTTAAAAAACTGATACTAGATTATGTACTTTATTCAATGTCAGAAACATTACCGTAAGCGGTTATTCTGTCGGGCTATTTGAAAAAGATATTAAAAAAACACCCTTTTACGGGTGTTTAAGGCAATTATTAAAATTTTTTTTATTTAATAAACAACGGTTTTACAAGAACGTAAATATCGTTGAAAAGCACAAATACTAACAATATAATCAACAAGGCAAAAAACACTGTCATTATTTTTTCAGCGATTTGTTCATCAACAGGTTTACCTATTATTTTTTCTATTACCAAGAATAACAAATGTCCGCCGTCTAGTGCAGGGATAGGCAGAATATTCAATATTGCAAGGTTCATTGAAATTACGGCTGTCAGAAGAATGCCGTAAAAAATACCGTCATTGTTGATTATATCACCGCCGACTTTGGTAATCAGTACAACTCCATGCATATTTTTCAAAGGTATCTTGCCTGTAAATAATTGTTTTAAAACTATCAGCATTGATTTTGTTTCATTATAAAGATAATTCCAGCTTGCTGTAAATGCTGATTTAATACTTGTAACGGGAATTAATTTTTCTTCGCGGTTAATTTCAAGCCCTATAAGCCCGTCTTTATCAGAGTAAACCGTATTTAAAGCTACAACTTTATCATTTCTCAAAACCTTTATATCAATCGGTTTTTGATTATCTGAAATAGCAAATGCCAAATCATTCAACGAATAAGTACCGTCAGTTTCAATAAACTTTTTGTCTTTAATTTCGTCACGAAGTTCAATCTGTTTATCAGAAAGGTTTACTTCATCATTTTTGTATAACGCAACTGCATTTAATATATTTTTATTAAGGATAACTTTTTCTTCTTGAACTGCTATCGGCAATTTAACGATTAAACCTTGAGGAATAATTTCGTCACGTGTAAAAGCCTGATTAATTTTTTTCAAATTAGTATAATTTTGTTCAACTATATCCTCATCTGTTTTGCCGTCAAATGATGCGCTGTACATTGCATAAAGGTTTAAAGCATACTTGCTGTCTGCAGGCGAGCCATTAATTTCATAAATTTTATCATCTTCCTGCAAACCTGAATTCCAAACAGCAGCCTCTTTCGGGGCAGTAATTTTTGTTATATAAGTATCAAATTTTCCTGAAGGCATATTGTGCCATAAAAAAGCAGTTAACAGAACAAGAACAAATGCACATATCACGTTTGCACCAACACCGGCAGAAAAAACGACTGCTCTTTGCCAGATTGGTCTATTCATTAATCTGTCTTTTGAATCCGCCGGAACATCAGAATCTTTATCATCATCAGGAAAAGAAACATATCCGCCGAATAAAAATGCATGTATAACGAGTGTTATATCACCGACTTTTTTCTCCCATAATGTAGGACCGATTGGCAAACCTATTCCGAATTTATCTACTTTTATTCCGAACATTCTTGCTGAAAAGAAGTGTCCTGCCTCATGCACAAGTATCAGGATGCTTATCAGTAAAATCATTATTATTGTTGACATTTTATACCCTTTCCGTCAATATTGATGTTATTTAGAATTTTTGGTCAGTCGCTCGCTTTTACTCGCTCCCGTTTCCTCTCTTTTTGTTAAATATTCTATCATAAAATCTTGCCAAAATCTCTAAATTCTTATAATATATGTTTATGAGTGAAAAAAGAATTTTAATAGTTGATGATGACGACGAAATCAGAGAACTTTTAGAGTTTGACGTAAGAGCAAGCGGATATTTTGTCGACACTGCAACAAACGGACTTGAGGGTTTGAATAAAGCTTTGAATAATACTTATGACCTCATTTTGCTGGATGTTATGATGCCAAAGATGAATGGATTTGATGTTTGCAAAAATATTCGTCAGGCAAAACTTGCTATTCCTATTTTAATGCTTACTGCAAAAGGAACAATTGATGATAAAACAGAAGGTTTTGACTGCGGGGCGGATGATTATCTTGTGAAACCTTTTGATATACAGGAAGTTTTATTGCGTATAAGGGTTCTTTTAAGACGTAACCAGATTGAGGATAAAACTGCTTTATCTGACGAAGTTTTACAGGCTGGAGATATTACGATTTTTCCTGAAACACTGGAAACTGTCGTTGTTAATAAAAGAGTTAAACTTACTCCTACAGAGTTTGAAATATTATACTGCCTGATGCAGCATTTTAATAATGCAGTAAAACTTGCGACACTTCTTGATGAAGTCTGGGGTTACGACAGCAATGAAGATGTAAGGATGCTTAGAGTTCACGTCGGCGGATTAAGAAACAAAATCGAACCGGATACCAAACATCCTAAATATTTGCATACCGTAACAAATGTGGGTTATAAATTAACTCCTTTCGGAGAAGAATAATATGTTCGGTAAACATTTAAAAATAGTTGAACAGATTGCAATCGTATTTGTTTTTGCTGTTGTTATACCTATGTCAATCAGTGCATTTATTATAAACAACGTTAACCAGCAAGCAATGCGTTATCAGCTACGTGAAAGTGCGGTTTTGATTGCAAATATGGTATCTGATGAGATTGATTTTTTTAATAAAATTGTAAAAAGTAACCTTGAACAGATAGCTTTTTCTTTAAAAAATTATCAAACGGACCAGGCTAAAAAAGCTTATTTGAAATCTGTTGTAGAAAAGCTCCCTGATTGTGAAAATTTAGAGATAATTAATGCATTACAGATTGAAGAAATCGAAAAAACAAAAAGAGCAAAGAAAAAAGCCGTAGTACCTTTAAAAATTTCAGAAAATCAATATCTTGTTGCAACATACAAACTTGATGCTGTGAGAGATGAGCTTTTCAAATCTTTGAAAGATGATAAAAGACAGATTTATGTACTTACCAATGACGGCGATTTGATTGCGGAGCATAATTACACTGATAAGGCTTTTAAAAAAACTATTTCTCTATTGCCGCAAAAACTTGAAAAAAATGATGCTGTAATTTTTGGAGACGTTAAAAATCAACCTCTTGTTTATGTATCCAAAGACGAACCTAAAATTACGATTGTTGTAAATACGACAGAAAAAGTTACAAAAAAAGCTATTACAAATAACAGTTGGAAAATTCTTCTGTCATGCTTGTTTGCAACATTTACGATTATTTTTGTAATCGGACTTTACACTTATTATTTATATATTAATATAAGACAGCTTTTCAAAGGTATTATTGCAATATCAAAAGGTAATTATGAAAGACAGATAAGACTTTTGACAACAGCCTTTACACCACACGAAATTATATTTCTTGCATTTGAATTTAACCGTATGGCGACAGAAATTCATAAATCATATATTCAATTAAAGAAAAATAACATTGAATTAAAACAATTAAATGAATTTCGTTCAAATCTTATCGATACGGTAAGCCACGAACTCAGAACTCCTTTGACCAGTATTCAGGGTTATACATCACGCTTAATGAGGCAGGATATTGTTATTGATGAAGAAACCAAACAGAAATCTTTAAGGGTTATTAAAGACCAGTCAGAACGCCTCAAACGTCTTATTGAAGATTTACTTACAATTCCTGATATTGAAGGTATGCGACTGCGTACAAATATTGAACAAGTATGGATACCTGAAATTCTTGAAGAGGCAAGGGTTTTAATTAAAAACAAAGAACAAAAAGAAATTATATTCAATATTACGGAAGATTTCCCGCTTGTTCAGGCAGACAAAGACAGACTTTTACAAGTGTTTGTGAATTTGCTTGAAAACGGCGCAAAATATGCATCAGAAGGGTCAAAAATTGTTGTAGACACGGCAATCAGCAACAATAAAGCTAAAATATTTTTCAAAAATGATTGTGATGTTATTCCGCCGTCAAAACTCAAAAAGTTGTTTGAAAAATTTATCCGTCTTGATGATAACACTACAAGAACAACGCGTGGTACGGGGTTAG
This sequence comes from uncultured Candidatus Melainabacteria bacterium, assembly GCA_950096985.1. Classification (GTDB taxonomy): domain Bacteria; phylum Cyanobacteriota; class Vampirovibrionia; order Gastranaerophilales; family Gastranaerophilaceae; genus Stercorousia. The sequence goes on along the minus strand of CATNBA010000018.1, from coordinate 10,340 downwards.
GGCTGTTTATCGTAAAAGGATTAATTGAGGCAATGAACGGAGAGATAAAACTTCATAGTGACAAAAATTGCGGATTTTGCGCGGAAATAACATTGAGGCTGGCATGAAACGTGCGATTGAACTTGCAAAACAAGCCGGCGCTGAAATCCCTGTTGGTGCAATTATAGTTAAAGATGGAGAAATTATTTCATATGCGTATAACCGCAAAGAAGAATTAAAAGACGTGACAGCACATGCTGAAATTCTTGCAATACGTGAAGCTTCAAAAAAACTTGCGCGTTGGCGATTGGATGACTGTGAAATGTATGTAACGCTTGAACCCTGTCCTATGTGTGCATGGGCGATTGTGAATTCGCGTATAAAAACGGTATATTTCGGATCTTATGATGTGAATTACGGTGCTTTAGGCTCAAGCATAGATGTCAGAAAGTTAGCTAATTCCAAAATGAAAGTTTACGGCGGGATTATGGAAGCAGAATGTGATAAAATATTGAATGAATATTTCAAGGAGTTAAGATGATTACAAAGTTGGAAATTGATGCACTTACCGAAAAATATGAAACAACTGATTTTATAAAAGATGATCCTGTCAGAGTTCCGCACAGATTTACCGATAAAAAAGATATTGAACTTGCAGGGTTTATTGCATCTCTTGTTGCATACGGCAGACGTGATGTTTTTATCAAAAAACTTAATCAGCTTTTTGAAATCGCACAGAATGAACCTTATAATTTTATAATGAATTTTGACCCCGAAATCCTCGGAGATTTTAATTATCGTTTTGGCAAACCTGATGATTTTGCACAAATTTTTAATATCTTGAAAAATTTGTACGAAAAAGACGGAGGACTTGAGGAGTTATTCAAGTACGGTTACGAAAATTCAACAGACGGAAATATGTTTATACCAGTGACAGACTATTTTTATTCGCGAGCAAAAGATAATAACGCTATGGGATTTAAGTTTATGATACCTGATGCAAACAAAGGCAGCGCAATGAAACGTATGTGTATGTTTTTACGCTGGATGGTCAGAAAAGGACCTGTAGATTTCGGAATCTGGAATTTTATGCCTGCATCTGATTTGTTAATCCCATTGGATACCCACGTTTCAAGGCTTTCACGCGAAATGGGACTTTTAACAAGAAACGCAAACGATTTTAAATCTGTTCTTGAAATAACAGAAAATCTGCGCAAATTTGACCCGGTTGATCCGATAAAATACGATTTTGCGTTATTCGGATATGGGGTGAGTGTAGCCACTCAACCAGCCACTCCTACTTTGTAAGAATTTAAAAGGTTATCTAGCCTTCCCCGAGGTTTAGTTTAGAGAATTGAACAATTTTGTTTTTACCGCGTTTTTTAGCATTATACAACGCATGTTCTGCGTAGCGAATAATTGTATTTGCATCTTCTTCCGTATCTTGAATACATGGATAAGTTGAAATACCGCCCGAAATTGTAATCGGATGTCTTTCTTCTTCACCTGCGGGGATGAATTCCATTTTTTCAATATCGCGTCTAAATCTTTCTGCAAATAAGAAAGCGTTTTCTTCTGAAGTATTCGGAAGGATAAGCAGAAATTCTTCATCGCCGTAACGAGTTAAAATATCTTCTTTTCTGATTAATTGTTTAAGTTTATCCGCAATTGAGCGTAAAAGCACATCGCCCCATTCATAACCGTAAATATCGTTAACAACTTTGAAAAAGTCTAAATCAAACAAAAGACATGAAAGTTTATTGCCATAACGTCTTGCTCTTGAAATTTCCTGTTCAAGGCGTTCCTGCATATATTTTCTGTTATGAAGACCTGTAAGTTCATCTGTTGTAGATACAACTTTCAATTTGTCGCGTAATTCTTTGTATTTTAAAAGCGCATTTGCTCTTATTACAAGCTCCATATTGTCAACAGGAGTTTTGATAAAATCAAATAATACGGCTCTGACAGTACAACCTTTGAAAACATCACCAATAAATAATGCAGGTGCTTTAAATTTTGTTGTCATAAGAACATCTTTGATATTCGGAACGCTTTCAACCACAACCAATCCCGGGTTTAGAGTTTCGTAATCTCTAAGGTTTTCGGCATTCTCAATTCTAACGTTGGCATCTTCAATTTGCGCCAATACGTCAGCTAATTTTGATTCGTTTTTGTCTGTATAAACAACAATATTCTTCATAATCGTATTCCTTTATTCTCTCTCGTTAGTCGGATTTTACCATATTGCTGCGATTTAATCAAGAGGTAAACAAAATTTAATAAATCGACGGGACTGCTTTTTCTATGCTAAAATCTGGATATGTTCAGTATAAAAATTAAACCTATGGAAAAAACTGATATTGATGCCGTAATCGCGCTTGAAGAACAAGCTTACGGACAACACCACTGGTCGAAAGAATCTTTTGTCGGTGAATTGTCTAATGATTTGGCAAGTTATTTCAGTGCATTTAATGAACAGGGCGAACTTGTTGCATATTGCGGATGCTGGAAAATTCTTGAAGAAGCTCATATTACTACAATTGCAGTTATGCCGCAATACAGACGAAAACATATAGCAGAAACTCTTTTAAAAACAATTATTGAAGATTGCTATAAAGATATGGTTAAATTTATTACTCTTGAAGTTCGTGTAAGCAATATACCTGCAATAGGTTTATATGAAAAATACGGGTTCAAATCCCTTGGTACGCGTAAAGGCTACTATCAGGACAATAACGAAGATGCTTTGATTATGTGGACAGAAAATATTTTTTACGATAAGTTTAAATCGTTATTTGAAAAAAATATTATAAATTTGAGCGGGAAAATTAATATTTTATGACAACAGAAGTTAAATTAATAAAAAAACAAATAGAAGGTATAAGATTATCGTTCGGCAGTTTATTGTTAATTTTTTGCTGTACTTTTTTGATTATACTTGCTACTTTTGTTCAACTTGATATAAGTCACTTTATTTTACCGAAAGGTTTGTTTGAAGGTGCGGATTTAGGATTTAAGGATTTTATACATACTTATAAATTCATTCCCCAAATCCCCGTTGTAATGTTTGTGGGTGCTTTTTTAGGCAGAAAATACGGCATAGCAAGTATTCTTATTTACATTTTGCTCGGACTGTTTATTATCCCTGTATTTGCGTTGGGCGGAGGTCCTAAATATATTCTTGAATATGGTTTCGGGTATATTGTAGGATATATTCCGGCAGTATTTTTTGCAGGTTCGATTTTAAAAAGCGGTTTTTCTAACAAAAACATTTTAAAAGCTGTTTTTGTCGGAGTTTTAACAATTCATCTTATCGGTGTTCTTTATATGCTGTTTATTGCCGGTCTAAAACATGAAGGTTGGACATTTATGAGCGGATGGATATGTGCTCAAAGTGGTGTTAAGATAATTTATGATATGGTTTTCAGCTTTGCGGCACTGTTTATTGCAAGGTATGCAAAAATTATTCTCTGGTTCTTTATGTAAGTGCTACGCACATAGCCCTTCGAAAAATATTGGTTGAAATTTCATGTTAATTTTTATGCCTTTAATTACAAAAACACGCAGAAAAATGGTTAATCCCTACATTATCAAGCGGGGGAACTTTTTGTGTACATATTTCCATACATTCACTGCATCTGGGATGAAAACGGCATCCTGAAATGTTCTGCATTATTGTCGGGGGCTGCCCTTGAATTGTTTCAAGCTTTAAGCCTTTATTTGAGGGCAAAGAACGCAAAAGAGCATTTGAATATGGATGGTTAGGTTTATCAAAAAACTCATTTGCAGGAGCTGTTTCAACAATTCTGCCAGCATACATTACGGAAATATAATCAGAATTTTCACCAACAAGTGCTAAATCGTGAGTAATTAAAAGTATTGATGTTTGTTTTGTGCGCTTAATTTCATCAAGCAAATTCATAATTTGTGCCTGAATTGTTACATCTAATGCGGTTGTCGGCTCATCGGCTATTAAAACTTCCGCATTGCACGCAAGTGCCATTGCAATAATTGCGCGCTGTTTCATACCCCCTGAAAATTCATGCGGATATGCTTTCATTCTTTCGCGTGCACATGGAATTTGAACTGCATCAAGAGCTTCAACAGCTTTTTTATAAGCCTCGTCGCCTTTAAGGTTATGATGAATTTTAATAACTTCTAAAAGCTGATTTCCGACTGTATATAAAGGGTTTAAAGATGTCATCGGGTCTTGGGGTATGAGTGCAATTTTACTCCCGCGAATATCACGCAAATTTCTTTGTTTAAGCAGGTTTTCGCCTTTAAAAAGAATATCTCCGCCTGTAATTTTGGCGGTTTTGGGCAGTAATTGCAAAATACTCATTGCACTTATTGTTTTACCGCAGCCGGATTCACCTACTAGCGCATGCATTTTTCCTTTTTCCAATGAAAATGAAACATCAAAAAGTGCTTGTCGAAAACCGCATTCGCACATAAATCCCAGATTTAGATTTCTAACCTCTAATATAGTCATAATCCTATAATACACTATATTTTTTGTTATGTGAATAGTCTTGTTAGATATTTTATATTAAGAAATATTACAAAACATGACACAAATCATGCAATTTTTTCGGACAAAAATTTTTTACATGAGTACAGGGGATAATATCATCCGATATTGAAAAAATATCAAAGCAGGCGATTTAGAAAGTGACATCAAATTTTAACAAGTCACTGAATAAACCGCACCAAGGATAAAAAAACGAGAATATTGAAAGGGGAAATTATGGGATTAAATTTTGATCCGACTAAGTACGGCATGAAAGATTATGTTGGTGAGTTTAAAGCTGAATCAGAAAAACAATTAGCTTATACACGCGGACGTTTGGATGCATTAGGTATTAATAATGTTACTGTACCTATTTCAAATTCAAACAAAAGCACAGTAGATTATGAAACAGGCTGGATTAGATATACTCCGAGAGCATTCAACAGTGAACAAATTAACAAAGACATTAATTTCGATAATAATGCATTGCAATTAAAAAACCAAACAGTATACACATATAGAGATGGTAAGAAAAATAATAATGCAATTGATGCTGCTGTTAATGAAGTAACACAATTATTCATAAATTACGGTACTGAAAACGGTAAAAAAGTTGATGCAAAAGAAGCTAAAAAACTTGCAAAAAGATTTGTTGAAAATGAATTAAACAAAGAAAACTTCTTATCAACACGTACTTTTGTTGATAAAGCGGAATATGAAAAAGCACAACAAGACAGAGAACTTCAAAAAAGAGGTTTAGTATCAAAATATATGAATGAAGATGCTAACCTAAGTAAAAAAGATGCTGAAAGAAAAGCAGAGGCAAATCTTGTAAGAAACCAATATCTTAAAAATAAAGGGGCAAGAGAATACATTAATGCACATAAAGAATATTTTTATGATGCTGAAGGAAACTTGTCACAAGAAAAATATAAAGCATTTACAAAAGGCTTAATGAACGCACACACAACAAATGACGAAGTCGATAATTATCATTTAAGTTTAAATGAACGTTATGACTTAGCTGCAAAATTCGGTATAAATGATAACTCAATGTGCGATATGGTACATAGAGCAGGCGGCGGTTTCCAAAAGGATTATAAAGAATTGAAACAAGCATTAATTATCCTGTTAGGGGCAGGCGCAGGAGCCGGTGTCGGAGCACTTCTTAACACTGCAGTATCAACAGCAGCAGGCGCAGCTGCAGGTGCCGGGGCAAATGGAGCTGGTTCAAATGCTATTGCTAGCGCAGGAGCAAGAATAACAGTTGAAGGACTTGAACTAGCAGGGGCTGCAGGCGGCGGTTTAGCTGCAGCAAATATTCGTCCTAATTCTAAAGGAAATGATAAACAGGTTTATGCTCCGGGCAAACCTGAAGAAGAAACTGTTGTAGAAGAACAACAAGAACAGGAGCAAGAAAATCCACAAGTATGTGAACTTACACCGGATGAATATCATGATGTTGTCGATGAAGAAGTAAATTATTGCTCTTATAAAATAGTTAAAGGCGATAACTGGTCAAAAGTCGCTCAAACTAAATACAGAGTTCAAACAGGTACAGATACTCAAGGTAATCCTATTACAAGACCTGTAACACCGGCAGAAGCATTGAAAATTGCTCACGAATTAAAAATGGCTCACGGTATTGAAAGAAAAGATTTCAACAAATGTATATTCCCAAAAGTTGGTGAAGAATTAAGGTTATATGAAGAATTTGACGGTTTATATCATCCTGAACTTAAAGGTAAAAAATTCATAGTTGACTGTGATGCTGAAACAGACGGAAAGCTTGAAAAACGTCCTATGAAAGGTACATACAAAAAATGGGACGGACAATATAACGGAGCAGTCAGAGAACGCAAAATTGACCAGTACTGGTATGAAGATTGCGACAATAACAGAAGTAATATATTCGAAAATGCTGAAGATCGTAATGCAGCAATGAGAAGAAAACAAGAAGAACTTAATGCAGCAGCTGGAAAATAATAACAAAAAGACCCTCTTAAGAGGGTCTTTTAATTGTTACACCATTTGAAATTGCTTTCAAGTTATTAAAAACTTCATAACCTTCAAGCGGTTTAAATTCCTCATCAATTATAAAATAAGTTGAGCCTGAACCTGACATCATTGATTTCGGGTATAGATTTTTTATCTTCTGCAATTGTGGGTAATCATCAATTACTGCCCACTCAAGGTCATTTTCAAAATCGCTTTTTCCATTTTTTGCAGAAAATTTTGTATAAGCTTCTTTAGCACTAATACCAAGATTTTTAGGCTTAATTAAAGACACTTTAAATTCTTCAAATTCAAGCGCTGTAAGAACTTCTCCTCTGCCTGTTGTCATTTGGCGTCCGCCCTCTAAACAGAAGTTCAAATCAGACCCCAATTTTGCACAAAGTTCATGTAACTGTTCACGGGACAATGGTTGTCCGAAAAGTTCGTTAAGACCAAAAAGTGTCCCCGCGCAATCTGTACTGCCGCCAGCTAAACCAGCTGCAACAGGAATATTTTTTTCTATATAAATTTCAATCCTGTGGGGCTGCATAGGAAATAATTCGACAGCTTTATAAACAAGATTTTTTTCATTATATGGAATTTCAGTACTGTTGCCTGATAAAATGATTTCAGTTTTTTCAGCGGGTTCGGCACTAATTGTCAGATAATCATAAAGGCTGATTGTCTGCATTATGCTTTCAATGTTATGAAAACCGTCGGGACGTTTACCTGTAACTTTCAAAGTCAGATTGATTTTTGCAGGACATTGAATTTTAATCAGTTTCATTTTAATGCCTCAGAAAGTTTTCCAAACATTTCTATTGAAATCTTTTCTCCGCGAATATTTTCATCCAGACCAAGAGTATTTAATGCAGAAATAATTTTTTCTTTTGCAAAACCGCCTGAAAGCAGACAGTTTTTAATATTTTTTCTTCGTTGTGAAAATCCAGCTTTAATTGTTTTTCTAAAATGTGAATAATCGCTTAAATCAAGTAAAGGCTTTTCTCGCACAACAAGTTTTACCAGTGCGGAATTAACTTTTGGTGCAGGATAAAACGAACGCCTGCCAACAAGTTTCATAATTTTTACATCCGCCCAAAACTGTGACAAAATAGTTAAAAGTCCGTATTGTTTTCCTGATGAGTTTTCAGTTGCAGCCATTCTTCTTGCAACTTCTTCCTGTACCATCAATAAAATATCTGTTATTTTACTGCGGTTTTTGTTATTCAAATCATCTATTTCACCCAATAAATGAGCAATAATCGGACTTGTAATATAATATGGAATATTGGCTACAACTTTAACTTTACCTTCGCAAAGTTCTGATAAATCTTGTTTCAAAATATCATTATGAATTATTGTAAGATTAGGCGCATTAAGTTTTTCAAGTTCTCTTATTGCTTCCTCATCAAGTTCAATTGCAATAACATGTTTGGCATGTTTAACCAGTTGTTCTGTAACAAACCCGACACCTGGTCCGATTTCAATTACCGTATCCTCAGATTTAATGTCTGCAAAGTCAATAATATCACTGATTGTCTGCCCGTCAATCAAAAAGTTTTGACCAAGCCGTTTTTTAGTTTTAAAGTATTTTGCCCGTTCGTAGTAGTTCATCTTACCTATAATAATACCACAGACAGGTAAATGTTTTATATAATTTCTTTTGATATTTTTGTGGATGTTATAATTGAGTTAAGGAGTAATGCATGAATACCATTCATAAATTAGGGAAAAAAGAAATAATACAATTATTTGAAGATGGATATAAAAAAACTTTTAAAATAGGTATGGAATACGAAAGACTTCCGGTTTTTCCCGTAACATCGAAGGCAGTTGAATATGGTACTGAATTTGGTATTTGTAATTTTTTAAGAAGTTTTGCAAGAGAAGAAAATTGGGATTACATAACAGATGATTATAATATTATAGGGCTTAAACAGGACCATGATACCGTCACACTTGAGCCAGGTTCACAGGTTGAATTGAGTTTAAAACCAGAAAATACAATTCATGAAATTAAAAATAAAATCGATAGTCTTGATAAAAAAATGAAACCTGTTTTGGATAAATTTGGTATTAGTCTTTTAAATTACGGTGTTTCTCCTTTATCTACCAATAAAAATATCAGCCTTATACCTAAAAAACGCTATAAACTTATGGCAAAATATCTCTGGGGAATTCTTTCTGATGTTATGATGAGAGAAACCGCAGGTATTCAGTGCTGTGTTGATTTTGAAAGCGAAGAAGATGCTGTAGAAAAATTTAAAATAGCCAACAAGCTTACACCGTTTATGACTGCTATGTTTGCAAATTCACCAATAAGAGGCGGTGTTGAAACCGGTTATAAAAGTTTTCGTGCACTTAGCTGGCTCAATACAGATAATGACAGATGCGGATTTGTTGGACAGATTGATGATAAATTTTCTTTTGAAGAATACATAGATTATGTACTTGAAACTCCAATGATTTTTGTAAACCGTGATAATGATGTTATACCGATTAACGGCAAAATAACATTTGAAGAATTTATAAAAAACGGTTATGAAGGATTTGAGGCTGATATTAAAGACTTTGAACTTCATGCAAATCTTTATTTTCCAGAAGTCAGAATGCGTAATTTCTTAGAAATAAGAAATCAGGATTGTGTTGGCAAAGGTTTGCAATATTCTATTCTCGCAATTTATAAGGGAATTTTGTATAACAAATCCGCAAAACAAGAGATTGAAGAACTGTTTGCCCCATTTGATTACAGAGCATTTTCAGAACTTCGTTATAATGTACCCAAAAGTGCTATGAATGCAAAAGTCGGTAAATATTTTGTTAAAGATATTGCAAAAGAAATATTATATATTGCTGAAAAATCTTTAATCGAGGCAGACACAGGCGAAGAAAAATTTCTTGAGAGTATAAAAGAATATACAATGCAGGGAATTTGTCCTGCCGATGTTATTATCCGAAACTGGAACGGATTATGGGATAAGGACATTAAAAAATTAATCAAATATGTAAATAATTAAGAGAGGTCAACCTCTCTTTTTTTATTTAAGCTTTGCTATTTTAATATTAAAAACATTCTCAATATCAATACCGTTGAGAACTTCTGCAATCAAATCACCCGGGTTAACATTTTGCTCAAAATGAGGAAGCGTACCTAAAACTTTTGCATCAGTATATTCTTCTATCATTTTCGGAATTAGTTTTTTGCTCACTGATTTCTCGCTGTAATTATTTATTACTACACCTCTGAAATTTATATCCAAATCTTTTGTTCGGTTTATTGAAAGCAATGCGTTATTTAAATCCGCATTTTCTGCTGAAATTGTTAAAATTAAAGGCAGTTTTAAACTTTTCACAACATCTTCTTCCAAAAAACTTTTTCCGTAGGGTGTTGCAAGTCCCCACAAACCATCAACAATTAAGCATTCATTATTATTTTGAATTGCCTGAAAATCTCGCGTAATAATTTCTTTTTCAATAATTATTTTTTCATTTGCAGCTGAAAGAATTGGGGAAATATTTTCTTTTAATAAATACGTAAAATATGTTTTTATATGAACATCATGAGCTTTAACAAACATTAAGTCATTAGACTGTAAAAAACCATTGTTTTCATTTGCCCCAACCTCAACCGGTTTATAAACTCCTGTACAGTATCCGAGGCTTTGCATTGTTGATGCAAGTCCTGTTGTTACAAATTTTTTATCATTCTTTTGTTCAACGCCCGTTACATAGAGTTCTATCATACCCATATAATAACAGAAAAAATTTTGGTAGAAAATATTGTAGAAAGATGTAGAAAACTCATGAGTTTTCTACAGAAATTTTATAAAAATATAGTTTTCTACAATTTCCATAA
>CATNBA010000017.1 GCA_950096985.1 uncultured Candidatus Melainabacteria bacterium | reverse complement strand
TCGGTCATGATAATGTTTCAATAGGTAGAGAGAGCTTAAAAAATAATACGAGTGGCAATTATAATGTATCTTTGGGCAATGGTTCCGGCTCAGGTATAACAACTGGTGGTAATAATACAACTTTGGGCAATGGTTCCGGCTCAGGTATAACAACTGGTGGTAATAATACAACTTTGGGTAATGGTTCCGGCTCAGGTATAACAACAGGTAGTAATAATATTTCTATAGGCTATGATTCTAATAAAGAAGAATTTGATTCAAGTAATACAATAGCAATCGGGTATCAATCCAATGCATTATCGACGGATTCAATAGCAATCGGTACTAATACTCATTCAACAGGAGATCAAGCAATAGCAATAGGTTTACATACACAAGCAAGTGAAACCGGTGCAATAGCAATAGGTCACAGTGCAGTTGCTTCACACGAAGCAGATAATATTGCTATTGGTAAAGGAGCAATATCAACAGGTGAAAGTGACGTCGATGTCACCTCAGTCGGCGGTTCAATAGCTATTGGAAGCGGTGCTGAAGCAGCTAACGGTATCGCTATAGGTGATAATGCAAAAATAACATATTTTAATTCTGTTGTTGTAGGTAATAATGCCTCAGCCAATTATAATGCAGTTGCACTTGGACCTAAAGCGAATGCCGGTGAAGCAGGTACTGCCCTAGGGTATAAAGCGAATGCCACCGGTCGTAATGCTGTCGCACTCGGAGCTTCCGCGAAAGCTGCCGGTCTATATAATATTGCTATTGGTCCTGCTGCTTGTTCTAAAGTTGAGGGGCAGAACAAAATCTGTATCGGAGCATATTCCGGACCTTCTGCAGGGCATGCTTGGGCAAGTGCGTCTGATACAACAGAAAGAATATTTATAGGTAGTAAATCTAACTTTAATAATGCACCAGCTGTGTTAGAAGTTCATAACAGCCCTTCTACGAGAGATTATAGAGATGGTAGACAACGAAACGAAAGTTCTGTTGTTGTAAATGGAAATTTGATTGTTAAAGGTTTCGTATTTAGTTCGTTATGGTCTCATGGAGGAAATGATATTGTAGCTTTTTATGGTCATGACGGCGATCAGATGGAATACTTTAACACTACGCAAAATTCAACTTCTATGGTTGGCTATTATGGGACAAATCCTAATGGTAATTTTATTGATGCCAATAATAACGTAATAGGTGTTTCTTCCGACCTACGTTTGAAATATGTCGGTAAAGAAAATACTGACGGGCTTGCAAAACTTCGCCAATTAAAAATCTTTAACTACACTTTCAAAAAAGATGAAAAGAAAACTCCGCGCGTTGGTGTTATGGCACAGGATTTGCAAAAAATCTTCCCTAACGCAGTTAAAAAAGGTGCTGACGGTTTCTTAACTATCCGAATGGAAGATATGTTCTATGCAGTAATAAATGCGATTAAAGAACTTGATGCTAAATATCAGGCTCATGAAAAACGTATTCAAATACTTGAAAAAGAAAACAAAGAATTTAAGCTTCGTTTGGAAAAACTTGAAGCAAAACTTAAATAGAGTTTTATAACAGATTTCATACGTATAGGCGGGAAAACCCGCTTATCATTCCTTCTCCCGTTTATGAACGGGAGTTTTTTTGTGCGATAATTCTTCTATAATTTCAGCAATTTCTGTGGAAATATCATCCATACCTGTTATATTTTCTTTTACGGCTTGTGCAAATTCAGCTTTTTTGAATTCATGCAACCCTCTGTGTCTGAAAAATTCTTCCAGAAATTCAACTTTTGATGTGCTTGTTTCAAGTCCCTCAATTGGCGCAAGGGATATATTCTGAGTTGTATAATTAAGTGTTTTTATAAGTAACGAATTTGGTAATAAATCTTCAAATTCTCCGCTTTTTAACAAATGGATTTTATCAAATCCTCTTAAGCGAGGTCGAATTTCGGCTAAATTTTCTTCTGCATCATTATCCAAAAGAACAAAAATTGGAATTTTTAAACAATTTGCATAGTTATAAAAATATTTTACAACCTGATTTTTTCCTCCTGCTGAAATAATATAAATCCCGTTTTTATCAAAATCATAACCGCATATTTTGGCGAATGCAGGCAGAAGAATTTCTTCGGTAATCCCTTCACATAAAATTATTTTTTCTATAGGAAAGCAGTATCTTTCTTTAGAACCGTACGCAAGTGTTTTCAAAAATTTAAGATTTTTAGGGATTTTACCGGATATAAGTTTCAAAATTTCTTTATAATTAATCTTATTTTTCAGCAGAATTTCTGCTTTTGGGTCAATGTTAAATACTGTGTTTTCGTAATCATAAAGCTTTTGGTTTATTGATAAATCTTTATTTATCGGCAATGCGTAATTTATAATCTGTTCTGCATAGCTTTTAATTTCTTCATAATCCATCTCGTCAAGTTCTGACTTTTTAAATTTTGGTTCAATAAGATTATTTAAAATAACATCTTTAAATACTCTCAGATATTTTATTTCAGGCTCTTTAAAGCGTGTTAGCCTGTCAACTGATATTATGAGCTGGTCTTTTGTTAATTGTTTAATCTTCATATTTCTTAATTAAATTAGCAAATTTTTAACTTTTTATTTTTTTATTATAATAGTAATGGAGTGGAATTGTGTATTTAACAGGTGTAAATAATTTCCAATACAATAATTATAACACAGCAAGTACTGTTAAGGCTACTGCTGTTTCTAAAAATAACAATTCTGCTCAAAAAACAACACTTAATTCAAATCCTGCGTCTGTTTATTTTGCTTCGGCTTTACCGGTTTCTACTATAAGAACAGAACTTTCTACGAATGATGAAAAAAATAAGTATAATCAACTTTTACAGGCAGTTTCAAAAGATACTAAAAAACAGCTTAATCAACTTTTAAAAAGTGGTATTTTGCTAAATTCTTCATCTAACGATAATTCCACTACTCTTGATAATTTACATAAAATTGCCGTAACTCCGCGTGCTCAGGGGCTAAGCAATCAGGATATTTTAAAACAAACAGTTTCAATTCTTGCAGATCCACATATTATTACTCAACAATTCGGTAATATCCCAAATCAATACAAAGCTCAGGCTGCAGCTCTTGCAGGAAGTAATGCAGGACAAGAGAATGTTGATCACTCCGGGACTTGTGTGGCATCAAGTATTGAGTTTAATTTGGCGCAAAAGCATCCTGCCGAATTCGTAAGGTTTGTTCAGGGCTTGAGTTCTCCGGAAATGTCTGTTAATAAAACAATTAAGTTAAGTAATCTTGCAGATAATACTCTTGATGCAATATGGCTTTTAAATGCTTTTGAAGTTCCATATAAGGCAGATAATTTTGATGAAGCTCATTTAACATTTGCACCTGATAAAAATGCAATTGTAAGAGCGCATATTCAGACGGTTGATAAAGATAGGCTTGAACGTTCATCTGTTGATGTATTGATGCAGTCAACATTTATGCAAATCGGTTCGCAACAGTCTTATGACAGTTTAACAGATAAGCGTGCAGGCAAATTTAATCAAAACGATAAAGGCTTGATTGAATTTGAAAAAACATTTACAGAATCTGTTGTGGAAGATAAAAATAAAATTTCTGTAACGTACCAAACAGTTGATGAAAATGCAAAACTAATAGGGTATGAAACTGATTTTAATACAATGAAAAAACAAATTATTGATTCTCTTAAAATGGGTGAGAATGTTATAATAGGTTACACACAGGTAGATGGTAATAACACAATAATAAACGGACATGAAATAACTATTACTGATGTAAAACCTGATAGAAACGGTAAATTAATATTTGTATGCAACGATACAGATGACAACCTTTCTAAACCTGTTGAGTACACAGAAGATTATCTGCTTCCAAAAATACACCATGCGGGGCTGCCGCAGGCTGTTGTCGGTGAAGATGTTAATCTGGTTGAAAACTGGGTTGAAGGTTTGAAAACTTATAAAGAAATGAAAAAAAGAGCTTAATGTTCGTTAACATTAAGCTTTTTTTTAGCAAAAAAAAAATTGAGGACATTTAATATAGAAAAGGTGGAAAAAGTATGAATTTATTAATAAATGCAGTACAAAAATACGGAAATATACAGCAAACTCCTAAGGTTAATAACACATCTCCGGTATTAAAATCTCAAAAGCCGTATACATTTGAAAAACAGCATGTAGAAGCAGATATTTTCTATATTGCAGATTTACATGGCAAAATGACACAAATGGAAAGAATTTGTTCAATATCAAAACAATTTGATGCAATGAAATCAAATGCTGCAAAATTAAAACTTGCATCAGGTGATATACTTTTAGGGTCAAATCCAATGACAAATAAAGTTGCAAGTCATTTTTTAAACTGGATTGGTATTACGGCAAACGCACTTGGAAATCACGAAATGGATGCTACTCCTGATGCTTTGGCAGCTACTATCAGTGATGCAAAATATAATCTTCTTGCCGTAAACGTTAGTGTAAAACCAGGCAGTCCAATGGCTGGTAAAATTCATAAATCTAAAATAGAAGAATATAACGGCGAAAAATTTGGTATTATAGGTACAGCTCCTTCTGATGCTTTGGAAAGAGTTGGTACACGCGAATCTCTTAATGATATTGTAATTGATGATATTGAAACAACCATTAAAAAAGTTCAAGAAGAAGTTAATAACCTGAAAGCTCAAGGAATTAATAAAATTATTGTAATATCACATATCGGCAAAGATATGGATAAACGACTTGCGCAAGAGACTGACGGCATTGATATCATTCTTGGCGGCCACACTCATGATATTTATAAAGGTGTAAAAGAAGGCGATAATCTTTTATATTCAAAATCAAAAGAACCCGTCCTGCTTACTCAAATAGGTAAAGATGGTGAATTTGCAGGGATATTGAAAACTGTATTTGATAAAGACGGCAAACTTATTAAGGTACAAAATAATGTTATGAGATCAGGTGTTTATACAAGAACTCTGCCATTCAAAACTGCTGTGGAATCTATTATAGGTAAACCTGAAATCTTAGCAGAAATCAAAACAGCTCCTCCTGCTCCAAAAAACAGATTAATATCTAATAATCCTCACGGAAATGTTATTGTTGATGCAATGCGTCATGAACTTGGTACGGATATAGCAATTCTTAATGCAGGAAACATTAGGGGTTATTTCCCTGAAGGTAAAATTGATTCAAGAAGAATTAATGACGTAACCCCGTTTGAAGATAAAATGCTTATCTGTGAATTGTCAGAAAAGCAGATTGTAGATGCAATTAAGGTCGGTGCAAAATCTTTTGAAAAATCGGATTATAAACCGGGAATTCTTCTGGTTTCAGGCTTAGAATATACTGTTACAGATAAAGGTGAGCTGAAAGAATTGAAATATTTAAATAAAGACGGCTCAAAATCTAATATAGATGTAAACAATCCTAGTGAAACAAGAAAATTCAGCGTAGCCTGTGATGACTTCTTTGCATACGGCGGTGATAATTATTTGCCGGTAAATGCAAATCCTGATTACGTTGTGAAAAAATTTGACGTAGATAAAAATGTTTATACTGCGAATTACATCAAAAATCTATCACAACCTTTAGAAATTAAAGAAGATGACAGGATTAAAATTATTAAAGGTTAATAGCCAAACTGTTCACGCTCATTTAGGTATTCTTTAACCGTGTTGAGGGATGATTGTACGATACGTGTAACGCGTGATGGGGACAAACCTACCTGTTTTGCAATATCTTTTACCTGCATATTTCTATAGAAACGGTATTCAACAACTGTTCTTTCTTTTGCTGGAAGTTTGGCAATTGCTGCTCTAATCATACGACCCATTTCTGTAATTTCAGCCTGCTCATCTGGTTGGGCATGTCCGTCTTTTAAAAAGTCAAACGGAGAGTCATTATCGCTTGCAGCAGCAGCAAGACCGTCAATCGAAAGAATCGTTTCATAAACAGCTTCACGAACTTTAGCCTTTTGCATGTCCATTCCTTCAACTGTTTCTTCCTCGTCAACTTCTTCTTCAGCTTTGTGTTTTAATGAATACCATTTATATCTTATTCTTAATTCATTTCTGATAGCCCATCTTACCGCAGTTGCAATATATGCTGCATTATATTTTTCTAACTGTTCGGGAGTTTTATTTTTGATTAAAACCTGAACAGCCAAAATGCCGATAGACACTAATTCTTCATAGTCAACCATATGTGACGGTATTCTTCTGTGTTCTACCTTTGCAACTCTCTGGACTAAATCTATATATTCTTGTAATTTGTTTTTATTCTGCATAACCATGATTATAAATATATTCTAACATAGATTTTATTTTATATTACCTTTATTTGTAGTATTTTTCAAGTTGTATACAAAAAGTAAAATTTCAGCTATTGCTTTGTACAATTCAGGCGGTATTTGTTGGTTTAAATCAACCATTTTGTATAATGCTCTGGCAACAGGAGCGTTCTCTATAACAGGAATTCCATGTTCTTTAGCAATATCAATAATTTTTTTTGCTATAAGTTCTGTACCTTTTGCAATTAACATAGGAGATGCCATTTCTTCAGCTTTATATTTCAAAGCGCATGCTATGTGTGTCGGGTTTGTAACGACAAAATCCGCGTCGGGAACTGCATCCATCATGCCTCTTTGAAGCATCTGCATACGGCGCTGGCGAAGTGCTGCTTTAACATTTGGATCGCCTTCTGTGTTTTTGTATTCATCTTTAATTTCTTTAAAAGACATTTTTTGGTCTTTTAGAAATTTCCATTTAGTAACACCGTAGTCTGCAGCAGCAATGACTAAAAAGGCAATACAGGCTTTAAAAATAAAGTCTGTAATAAGTTTGCCGAATTCTATCATTACCGCAAAATTATTGTCTATTGCAGCAAGCATCAGTATAGTTTCGATATGCGACATATAAACGCTGTAGCCTATAAAGCCAAGCAAAACTACTTTAACAATATTTTTAAATAGTTCAAAGAGAGTTTTTATGGACATTATATTCTTAAAATATTTTGTGGGGTTAAGTTTATCAAGTTTTGGCACAAGCGGTGCAGTAGCGACAAGCGGGCCTACTTGAATAAAATCTGCCATAATTGCAACAAACCACGCAATAAAAAGTATAGGTCCTATAATAAGTACTGTACTTTTGACAGTTACTGATAAAATATATGTTAAACCGATGTCAGAAAGATGCCCGTTTGGAATTTGTTCATAAAGCAGGGTATATAATTGGATTATTTGATCCCAAATAAATGGTGCAAGTCCGAAAATTACACAAAATAAAATGAGTAGAGAAACAGCTGTTGAGAAATCTTTAGATTTAACAACCTGTCCTTCTTTTCTTGCCTGCTCGAGTTTCCTCGGTGTGGCATCAAACTGTTTATCTTCATCGCCCATTATGCTATATCCTTAATAAATATTATAGCATGGTCAAAATTTTTAAAGCTGTTGCTTTTAATGCTTTTGCCGGTAAAGTTTCTAAAAGCTGAACAAGAAAATTTTTGCTAGTTTGTAACGATTTTTACCCCCGAGCTTGTGCCTAACCGTTCTGCGCCAGCTTCAAGCATTTTTAATGCTGTTTCTTTATCGCGAATTCCGCCTGAAGCTTTTACTTTCAAACCGTATGGTGAAACTGTATCAAACATAAGTTTTACATCTTCAGCTTTTGCACCGACACCGCCTTTTACAAAACCTGTTGATGTTTTTACAAAATCAGCTTTTGCTTCTATACAAAGTTCGCATGCTTTTTTAATTTCCTCTTTGTCAAGCAAATCTGTTTCTATAATTACTTTTAAAGGTTTGTCTTTGCAGGCTTCTTTAACTGTTTTGATATCATTAACAACATAATTGTAATCTTTATTTTTTAGAGCAGTAACATTGATTACCATATCGATTTCATCTGCGCCGTCTTGGACTGCCTTTGCGGTTTCAAATGCTTTAACGTCAGGTCTGTTAGCACCGAGAGGGAAACCTACAACAGTTACGACTTTGCTTTCATTAAGATGTTCTTTTGCAAGTTTTACGTAAGCAGGATTTATGCAGACACCTAAAAATTTGTGTTCGTTTGCTTCATCGAAAAGTTTTATAAAATCCTCTAATTTTGCATCTTGTTTTAATAATGTGTGTTCAATGTGTTTATTCATAAACCCTCTCCTTTACAACTTGATTATATCATAAAGTTTATTTATAATGAATTTTATGAAAAACAGGTTGCGTATTTTTGCGGGTGATATTCTAGGCGGATTAAACGCCTCAATTATTACTCTGCCTCAGGCTTTAGCTTTTGGTGTTGCGACAGGATTTGGGGCTAGTGCAGGTATCTGGGGTGCGATTATTCTTTGTTTTATTGCAGGGATTTTGGGGACAAAAGTTCCGATGATTTCAGGTGCTACTGGACCAGTCGCTATTGTAATCGCATCTGTTATGTATGATTTGAATAAAGATTTAAATGCGATTATTTTTATTATGTTTCTGGCGGGGATTTTGCAGATTATATTGTCTTTGACAAAGCTCCCAGAGATTGTAAAATATGTTCCATACCCTGTTATTTCAGGATTTATGAACGGTGTCGGCGTAATTATTATAATTATGCAGTTAAATCCGTTATTTGGTATGAATGCTTCATCAAATACGATTGAAAGTATTCAAAATTTGTTTAAGGGAACTCCAAATATTGAAGCGCTTGCAATTGGGCTTTTGACACTTGCAATTGTATTTTTCTTCCCTAAAAAATGGGGTAAATATGTGCCGTCGCAAATTCTGGCGCTTATCATCTGCACATTTTTATCAATGGGTTTGGATGTTGCAAGAATTTCTGAAATTTCTGTATCTTTGCCTGCGGTTAATCTTCCGCACACAAATCTACATGATTTTATAACTTATTTTCAATATTCGGTTATGCTTGCGGTAATTTTATCCTCTGAAAGTCTTTTGACAGGGCTTGTCTGCACATCTATTACAAAGGTTCAGTTATCACCGAAAAGAATTCTTGCATCTCAAGGTGTCGGAAATATGTGCTGTGCTCTGACAGGAACTTTGCCCGGCTCAGCTGCAACTATGAGAACTGTTGCGGGGCTGAAAGCAGGAGCATCAACAAGATTTTCAGCAATTGTTTGCTCAGTTGTTCTTGTTCTTTTGATTTATAAATTTTCCGGATTTGTTGCTCAAATACCGCTTGCAGTGCTGGCAGGTATCTTAATCAAAATCGGTTATGATATTATTGATACTAAATTATTAAAAGTTATTAAATTAGCTCCGAAGGAAGACTTATGGGTTCTATCCGTAGTCTTTATCCTTACAGTTTTTTATAATTTAATTGTTGCAGTTGGTGCCGGAATTACTCTTGCATCGCTTTTATATGCAAAAAAGGCAGCTGATAAAGCAAAATTAATTGATAAAACAGTTTATGATAAAAATTTAATTTTAGCTGAAAAAATGCTTGAAATTAATTATAAACATAAAATCCGTGTTGTTCACATTAGCGGAGCGTTTTTCTTTGGTTCTGCAACCCAGTTGATTTCGCAATTTGATGAGTTTTTAGGAACGCGTTATTTAATTCTTGTTTATGACAGTGAAGACTTACTTGATATTTCTGCAATTTTTGCTCTGGAAGATATAATTTTGCGTTTAAAATCTCAACATATTAAAATTTTGCTTGTATTAAACAATAATAATGTTTATAAACAACTTAAAAATCATGATATTGTAGAGCAAATCAGTGAGCATCATGTATTCTTTTCAGAACTTGATGCTATTGAATATGCTAAAACTTCTTGTAAGAAACGTATTAAAAGAAATTAGAAATTATATTCTGGAATTGTGAACGGTATATTGTTTGCATCTTTTTCTACGAATGCAAGATAATATTCCATAGCCTTGTCTTTTGTTTCACTATAAAATTTATCGTCAATAAATTTTTTATGAAGTTCTGTTCTCTCGCCGGAATAGTTTCCAAGAATATCTGCATAAGTTTCAATTATACTTTTATCAAATCCGCCGCCATATGCTTTTGTTTTTGCATCTGTTCCTGATGGTCTGATTTCTATATACTTATCTGTGAATTCGAGATATGTTCCGTCTCCGACAAACTTTATTGAAACAAGGTTGTCAAAAATAAGGCTCTTGAATGCATCATTCAAAACTTCTTTGACATTCTCAAGTGTCATTTTTCCCTCTTTTACGCCCATTGCCATCGAAAGGTAGAACAAATCATTTTTAGTACGTTTTTCTTCCCCTGCTATTTTAGCAAGTTTGAGTTTGTTAATATCAGGCTCTGATTCGTTGTAATAAGCAATATCTACACGCGTATCAAAACGTCCGATAATTTCATTTTCGTTAAATATTTGAACAAGATATTCAGATAACGAAGTTTTATCCAAATTTGAAATCAAAGCTGATGCAACAATAATCGCTTCTGTTGCACTTTTTTCTCTCATGGCAATTGCGCATCTGCCATGCTCTGATTTGATAAGTTCTTCCGTGCCCATAATCATGCCGCCAGATTCTTCACCGCCAAACAATAATCTCGGGTCTTGATCAAGATTTATTGGATTTCCGAAAACATCATCTACAACAACTTCTCTGCCAAGCTGTGCTTCAACTTTTTTCATAATATTTGCAATTTCTTTGAAACCTACGGGTACATTAACAACTTTTACCCCCTGTTTTTTTGCCCATTCATCCCACGAAATTGCAGATGCAGTTGTTTTAATCATAAATCTCGGGTGCTTATTCCATAAGCCTTGTGTTTTCAATTGTTTTGCCCAGAAATCCATAAGCATCAAAAAAGCTTGATTTGCGGTAAATACTGTTAATATTGTATCGTGATTAAGCTGAATATAATCAATTCCTGCTTTTTCAAGTTCAGGTATTCTTGAAACACTTTCAGTCTGTGTAATTGTCAATCTGTCATGGTCAGGGTCGGTAATCAATACTGCAGTACCGATTGGCATATCCTTTAATTTTTCGTCGTAATGCATTGTTTCAATTACGGGGAAAAACTTTTCGCCGTTTTCTCTTTTTGCAATAACAGTCGCATCTACTGAATAATCGTAGAAGGCGCCGTTCTTATTATATTTGCCTATTGAATGGAAAAACGGATCTTCTTCAATATTAAACCATACAAATTTATCTGCTATATCAAGCTTTTCCAGAACTCTGCCAAGTGTTCGGTATGCCGAACCTCCAACATTTTCTATTACAATTTTGTCTTTCAAGGCTTTTATTAAATCAAGACTGTTTTTTTGCGCAACACCTGACTTTAAATATTCAACATACAAATCAACACCGTCATCGACAGAACCTAAAACTTTTTCATCAATTAGCGGGTTATCTGCTGCTGAAATTTTTATTTCATAAGTGCCATTTTTCTCGGTTTTGTCAAAAATTTCTTGAATTTTATTGACAAATTCCATAGATTCTTCGGGGAGATATTGGCTGCCTTGGGAGTTTAAGTCTTTTGTCGCGTTTTTAACGGAAATACCGTGGCTTGAAGTTATATATTCACCGCCTAATAAATCAAGTTTAAATGCTAAAAAAGAGGCAAGCCAGATTGGAATTGTTTTTCTGCCTTTCGGTACCAATGTTTTAATGCCGTTAGCCGCCTGAATACGCGCAATTGCATCCAAAAACAGGTCTGAATTATAACGAACTTCTCTGCCTGCAACTTTTACAATTTCTTTACCGGAATATTTTTCTTTTGCAGCAAGTGCTTTTGCAAGTGTTGCAAGAACTATTCCGACAAGGTTAATAGGAAATCTTGTGTCCTGAGGATAGAGAATATTTTGCGGTCCTCTTATTCCTGCTGTTGAAACTTTTGCCTCTTTGGCATAATTTGCAAACCATTCTTTCAGATTTAAGCCTTGTGGATTTTTTTCGGCATCGTAAGCCTCAAGATGCTCTTTTTTTAATATAAAGGTGAATTCACCTTTATTTGAAAAATCCATAAGTTTCAGTTCTTTTACATAATCAGGTGTTTTATCATAAACACTTTTAAATAATTCGTTTTCAAGCTTGTTTGCAGATGTTTTCATATTATTTATCTCTCCTATGTTATAAATATATACGAAAAACTTGTATTGTGCAAATTTTACATATATAATATAATTGTTGATAGGAGAGAATTAATGTTCTGGGACAAAGATAAAAACTATACAAAAAGAACAGCTTCAGAATTTAATATTTGGAGAACAATATTTCAGTTTATTATATGCAGAATTTTTTATATGATAAGACTTAAACTTATTTATCGTTTGCGTGTTGAAGGACTTGAAAATGTACCTAAAGATAATGAATATATTGTTTGTCCTAATCATTTATCAACACTTGACCCGCCTATGATTACAGGTATTATGCCAAGACGGGTTTCGTTTATGGCTAAAAAAGAATTATTTGAAATTCCATTTATAAGATGGTGGATTGACTGGCTTGGTGCTTTTGCCGTTAACAGAGAAAGTTTGGGCCCATCTACAATAAAAACTGTGTTGGAAATTAAGAAAAGCAAATGGGTATTTGGTATTTTTCCCCAGGGAACAAGAGGGTTGCCGGGAACTATATCCGGAGTAACAAAAGGTTTTGCGGGACTTGCTAAGATTACTAAATGTGCAGTTTTACCAGTTGGCATAACTGGTACTGAGGAAGCTAAGCATTTGCCATTCTCGGGCAGAGTTGTCGTAAAAATCGGTAAACCTATTCCATATGATGATAATCCTGATATAGTTGTGCAAAAATGGATTGAAGCCATTCAGGAACTTACCGGCTTTGAATATGTGGAAAATGATTTAGGAGTTAAGGATGCAGAGTAAAGAAAGAAATTATAACAGAAGATATCCGCATGAATATAATTTATTGAGAACACTATTTTATTACGGATTTTTGTATGTTGTAGTTGTTCCATTTATGAGGGTTTTCTATAATTACAAAATTACAGGACGCGAAAATTTGCCTACTAAGGCTAAAAGCGGTAAATTTATCTATACCGCAAACCATGTTTCGCATTTTGACCCCCCTATGGTTACAATGGCTTGTAACAGACCTATTGCATATATGGCTAAAAAAGAGTTATTTCAAAAGGGTGATAAGTTTGAATGGCTTGTTAAACGTCTGGGGGCGTTTGCTGTGGACAGAACTAAACCTGAAATTGCAACATTTAAAACAGTGAAAGATATTCTTGCAACCAGCTGGTCTTTGGGTGTTTTTCCACAGGGTGGAATAAGACCGTACGGTTCTGATTTGGGTGAGTTAAAAAAAGGATTTATAGTTATTGCAAAAAATGCAAAAGCTGATATTGTTCCTGTTGCAATCGCTGGATTTGACGGGTATCCCAAACTTAAACCTTTTACAAGACGTAATGTACATATTCATGTTGGTAATCCTATATCATATAAACTTTCTGATGAAGAAATTATGCGTGAATGGTGCAGACAAATTACTGAATATGCAGATTATCAAAATTCATTGGAAGTAAAAGAGGAGATAAAGTTATGAAGAATTTACGTAATTTCGGGGGGGGGGGTGCTTACCCGCAGTTAGGATTTACGTTAGCTGAGGTGTTAATAACACTAGGAATTATTGGGATTGTCGCTGCATTAACTTTAACAGCTTTAGTTACTAATATTCAAAACAGAGGTTATGTAGAGGGACTGAAAAAGAACTATTCTGCTATACAGCAAGTTACTAATAAAATAATTGAAGAAGAAGGACCTCCTACTGCTTGGGGTTGGACAGCAGGTACTTCTACTGATGATTTGGATAATAACTATATACTAAATTTGTATAAAAAACACTTGAAGGTAGCAAGAGCCTGTTCTAGTTTTATATATAACTGTCCTGAAATTCCTGAACTATGGAGCAAGGCTTATAATAACCAACTAGTTACTTATAAAGCATTAAATGGTGAAATTAATCCTGCTGGTGTTTTTGACTGTATCTTTTGTCGTTCGTTTCCTATGCAGCTGGAAGATGGAACTTTCCTCGGAATTACTTTTTTTTCTACACAAGGAGGTCAAGTACTTTGGGGAAGACCAAAAATGTATTTTACAATAGATGTAAATGGTGCTAAAGGTCCAAATAGAGTTGGACGTGATGTGTTTTTCCTTTATATGAATCATAATGACAAGTCAGGTAAGATTTTACCATATGTGAATGGTGTTATAAGCGGTTCTGGCGGCGGAGATTTTAGTCAGGCTAATACATGCGATAAAGATAAGAGCGGTGTAAGCTGTGCATATCGTGTTATTACAGAAGGTAAAATGAATTATTAAAAAAGCCTCATTAAGAGGCTTTTTTGTTAATTATATATTTTCTTAGTTAAATCTGCTTTTCTTATTCTAACGTTTTCTGGTGTAATTTCTACAAGTTCATCGTCTGCAATGTATTCCATACATTCTTCAAGTGACATGTCTTTGTGTGCCTGAAGTGTTACCATAACGTCAGCTGTTGCACTTCTCATGTTGGTTAATTTTTTTGTTTTGCAAATATTAACCACAATATCTTGAGGCTTGTTACACTCACCTATAATCATTCCGCGGTATACTTTAGT
This sequence comes from uncultured Candidatus Melainabacteria bacterium, assembly GCA_950096985.1. GTDB lineage: Bacteria > Cyanobacteriota > Vampirovibrionia > Gastranaerophilales > Gastranaerophilaceae > Stercorousia. The sequence goes on along the minus strand of CATNBA010000017.1, from coordinate 18,684 downwards.
CTTCGGAGTTACAAAGAAAGTTCCTCTGTCTTCATATTGAGCCAATGCGTAAGGGATTGCTTCGCCCTGTTCGTGAGCAATAATAGAACCGTTTCTTTGACGAGGAATATCTCCTGCAAATGGTCTGTATTCAAGGTAAGTATGGTACATAATACCTTCACCGCGTGTCATTCTGATAAATTCACTTCTGAAACCGATAAGTCCGCGGGCAGGAATATGGAAAACCATTGTAGTTCTGCCTTTAGAATTGTTCATTTCTTTCATTTCAGCTTTTCTGCCTGAAAGTCTGTCAATACAAGAACCTGCATAACCTTCGGGAACATCTACAATCAGGTTTTCATAAGGTTCGCAATGCTGACCGTCAATTGATTTGTAGATAACTTCCGGTTTAGAAACCTGAAATTCATAGCCCTCACGGCGCATTGTTTCGATTAAAATTCCTAAATGGAGTTCGCCTCTGCCTGATACTCTGAAAACATCTGTACTATCGGTGTCCTCAACACGTAAACTCACATTTTTTTCTAGTTCGTCATAAAGTCTTTTTCTGATTTGTCTGGATGTTACAAATTTCCCTTCCTGACCTGCAAACGGACTATCGTTAACTGAGAAATTCATTTGTAAAGTAGGTTCGTCAACTTTAATCAAGGGTAAAGGCTGAGGATTGCTTAATGAACAGATGCTTTCTCCTATTTGAACATCTGAAAATCCTGCAATACCAACAATATCGCCTGCAAATGCTTCTTCAATTTCAACACGTCCAAGGTCGTGGAAACCGAATAATTTTGTAATTTTTCCGCGTTCTTGCGAGCCGTCTGCATGAACTACGCAAACCTGTTCCTGCGATTTAATCGAACCGTTTTCGATACGTCCGATAACAATTCTGCCTACGTATTCGTTGTAATCAAGAGTTGTAGCACGGAACTGGAAGGGTTTCTCAGCATCACCTTTCGGTGGTTTAATATTATCTAAAATGCAATCTAAAAGTGGAATCATATCTTTTCTTTCGTCTTCCAAATCTTTGATTGCAAAACCGTTCAAACTGCTTGAGAATATGAAAGGGAAGTCAATTAAATCTTCTCTGTCAGTTAATTCTGTGAACAAATCAAATACTTTGTCTAAAGCAGTAAGCGGTTCACCTGCTGGTTTGTCGATTTTGTTGATAACAACAATAATTTTTAAACCTAATTCCAACGCTTTTGACAGAACAAATCTTGTCTGCGGCATAGGACCTTCTGCAGCATCAACGATTAGAAGTGCGCCGTCTACCATACCCAAAACACGTTCAACTTCACCGCCGAAGTCTGCGTGACCAGGGGTGTCTACAACATTGATTTTTGTGTTTTTGTAATTGATTGAAATATTTTTTGATAAAATTGTAATACCGCGTTCTCTTTCCAAATCGTTGCTGTCAAGAACTCGTTCTTGTACCTGCTGATTGTTTCTGAATGCACCGGCTTGTTTTAAAAGACAGTCAACCAGAGTTGTTTTACCGTGGTCAACGTGAGCAATAATTGCTATATTTCTAATATTTTCGTTTGTCATAATTCCTCTTTATGGTGTAAATTGTACACTTAAATTTTACAACGGGAAAGATTATTTTTCAATAGATTGTTGAGGTTTGTAAGCAATATACGCAAATGTAAGGCAGGCAAGCCCAAAAAGTATTCCAAAGCACATTGTTGTACGGTACGAGGTTAAAAAGGCCGTTTCGTATGTTTTACCGTGTTCTATAAATAAATTTCTAAATGTTTCAAACAGTGTAATCGTAACTGCTACACCAAGTATATTCCCCATATGGCGCGAAAGTGCAAGAATTCCTGAAGCAATTCCGAGTTCTTCTTTTTTTACGCAAGTCATAATTGCGTTATTAGATGGAGATTGAAAAAGACCATTTCCTATACCCATAATTCCTGATGCTGTTATAATTTGCCACATTGGTGCATTTTTGCCCAATAATGTAAACATTAAAAGAGCAATGCAATAAACAACAGGTCCTGCAAGAGTTAAATATCTGCCGTATTTATTTGATAATCTCCCGCTAATAGGGGCAATCACAGAAAGTGTTACGGAATAAGGCAAAATCAAAAGTCCTGTTACGAGCGGGTTGTATTTTAATATTTCCTGCAAAAAGAATGGCAGAAGTATGCTGTTTGTAAACATTGCCATATAAGATGTCATTACCGCCAAATTTCCGAATGTAAAGGGCTGTATTTTAAACAGTGCAAAATTTATTAAAGGATAATTAATTTTATGATCGCGAAAATAAAATAAGCTGCCAAAAATCAAAGTTATTGCGCCAAGTGTGATAATTCTCAGAGAATTCCATCCCCAGCTGTGACCTTCTGAAATTGCGAGCAGCAAAGCAAATAAACTTATTGTAAAATATATAAAACCTTTATAATCAAATTTAAAATTTTTTATATTAATTTTTATAGTTCGTGGAAGCAATTTATAAGAAAAATAAATACCGGCAAGACCTACAATTACACTTGGATAAAATATTGAATGCCAACCAAAATAATTTATTAATACTCCACCCAGAGCAGGACCGCTCATTCCGCCTATTGCTATAATGCAACCGTTTAATCCTAAAGCTTTGCCGCGGCGTTCTTTTTTGAAAATTCCCGCAATTATAGCCTGGGAATTTGAAAGCATCACTGAAGCTCCGAGTGCCTCAAGACATCTGTACGCAATTAACAATTCGAAAGATTTTGCTGTTGTATTTAGAAAAGCTCCGATTGCAAACAATCCAAAACCTAATGTATACAGTTTGTTTTTAGGAAAAATATCGCCAAGTTTTCCGAAGAATGGTAAAAATACAGTTAAAACAAGCATGTAAGCTATTATCACCCATTGGATTTGTCCCATTGTAACATGTAGGTCTACAGACATAGGGTACAGTGCAAGATTTACAGTCGTAGAATCCAGCATTGCGATAAAATTTCCAATCGCAGTGATTGTAAACATAGCCCATTTTAATTCTTTTGTAGTCATTTTAATGTTTAACCCATTTTTCAATAATTCTTAGCGGTGCACGTGTCAGAGCAAGCGCCCACTCCCCAATATTTTTAGTTATTACACTGCCTGCGCCTATATTTGCCCCTTCGCCTATTTCTACAGGTGCTACAAGAACTGTGTTTGAGCCCACTTTAACATTATCTTTTAATATTGTTTTGCTTTTTGTTTTTGAAATCGGGTCGTAGTTTGCCGTGATTGTTCCTGCCCCGATGTTTACGTGTGCACCAAGTTGAGCATCTCCAATGTAACTCAAATGACCGGCATTTGTATTACGGTCAATTTTTGCTTTTTTAACTTCTACAAAATTGCCGATTTTACAGTTGTCCGCAATTTCGACATTGCCTCTTAAATGTGCACAAGGTCCGATTTTGCACTTTTGTCCGATTTTATTTTTGCCTTCGATATAAGTTGCAGGATAAATTATTGTATCTGCGCCTATTTCTGTGTCTTCCGAAATCCAGGTTGATGACGGGTCTACAATCGTAACCCCGTTATCCATCAAGTCTGCGAGTTTTCTGTCATTCATAATCTTTGTTGCTGTTGCAAGATTTTGGCGCGAATTTATGCCGTAAATTTCGTCACTGTTTCCTAAAATATAAGCGTTTACGTTAAGGTTGTTTTTCTTGCCCCAGCTGATTATGTCTGTTAAATAGTATTCGCCCTGTGCATTATTGCTTGTAAGCTGTGAAAATGCGCATTTTATTTTGCTCCAGTTAAGACAATAAATGCCCGCGTTAACTTCTTTAACCGCTTTTTGTTCAGGTGTTGCATCTTTTTCTTCAACAATACATTTTAGTGAATTGTCTGTTTCTCTGATAATCCTGCCATAGTTTGTCGGGTTTTCAAAAATTGTACTCATAACTGTCAAATCAGAACTGCATGAGTTATGATAATCAATAAAATCTTTTAAAGTTTTTTCTGTGATTAAAGGAGTATCGCCACAAAGAATTATTACCTGACCTTCAAAGTTTTCTAAGGATGGGCATACCATTGAAACGGCATGACCTGTACCGAGCTGTGGTGATTGAAGGACTGTTTTTGCGCTCTCATAGTTTTTATTTACGAATTCGGTAACTTCTTCGGCATGGTGTCCAACGATTACAAATGCCTCATTTGTTATGTTTTTAACATTATCTAAGACATAACCGAGTAAAGGTTTTTCAAAGATTTTATGCAAAACCTTTGGTGTGTCTGATTTCATTCTTGTTCCCTTGCCTGCTGCCAAAATTACCGCTTTAATATCCATAATTTTTCTCCTTATAAATTTATTTTACTATAAAAATGTTAGGAGTATAATCAGTTTATGAGTGAAAATAAAAAAACAGCAGTTGTTGCAATGAGCGGAGGAGTAGACAGTTCTGTTACTGCACTTTTACTCAAGCAGCAGGGATATAAAGTTATAGGACTTACGGGCAAAATGCTTGAAAGCAATGTGCCTGATAACGCAAAACGTGTGGCTGATAAACTAGGAATTGAACTTCATGTTTTTGATGCTGTTGAAAAGTTTAATGAAAAAGTTATTAATTATTTTGTAGAGGATTACAAAAACGGTAAAACTCCAAATCCGTGCATTATGTGTAATCAATTTATAAAATGGGGAGTTTTATTTGACTATGCTGTTAATGAATTGGGGGCTGATGTTTTTGCAACAGGTCATTACGCTGATGTAAGATGTGTGGACGGAGTTTATAAACTTTATCCTGCAAAAGATGAACACAAAGACCAGCTTTATTTCTTGTATCGTTTAGGGCAAAAACAGTTGTCTAAAACTATTTTCCCGCTTTATCATTATGAAAAAGCTCAGGTAAAACAAATGGCAATTGATTATGACTTGCCGCCAAAAGATTCTAAAGAAAGTCAGGATATTTGCTTTATTCAAAAACCTGTTACTACAAAATCTTTTTTGACTGATAAGTTTGGCACTAAAAAAGGCGATTTTATAGATATTCTTACAGAAAAAAAATGGGGCGAACATGATGGGGCTTACAAATTTACCGTAGGTCAGCGCAGAGGAATTGGTATTGCTGCTCCTTATCCGCTGTATGTAATCGATATTGATTCTGTAAAAAATGTTGTTTATGTCGGCAGAGAGGAAGATAATTATAAAAAGATTGTTAAAGTCAGCGATTTAAATTTGACTTATCGTCCAAGCGTATCAGAGTTCGATGCGTGGGTCAAAATTCGCTACAACATGCCGCATAAGAAAGCACACGTAAGACTGTTTGATGATTTTGCGGATATTGAGTTTTTTGAACCCGTAAATTCTATTACCCGCGGACAATCGGGAGTAATTTATGACTTGAATGACCGTCATTTGATTGGTGGTGGTATAATTGTCTAAGGAGAGAAATATGTACGATAAAAAATCACATAACGCAGAAGAATTTATTTCACATGATGAAATTCTTGAAACGTTAAAATATGCAGATGAGAATAAAGATAATTTAAAACTTGTTGACGAAATTTTAGAAAAAGCAAAGCTTGGTAAAGGCTTGTCACATAGAGAGGCATCTGTTCTTTTGGCAAGCAGTCAGAGAGATGAGGAAATATTTGCGCTTGCTGAAAAAATCAAAAAAGACTATTACGGAAACAGAATAGTTCTTTTTGCTCCGCTTTATTTGTCAAATTATTGCGTAAACGGATGTGTATATTGTCCTTATCACAAAAAAAATACTCGTATCCCGCGTAAAAAACTTACTCAGGAAGAAATAAAACAGGAAGTAATTGCATTGCAGGATATGGGGCATAAAAGGCTTGCTATTGAGGCGGGAGAAGACCCTGTGAATAACCCTATTGAGTATATTCTGGAATCAATAAATACTATTTATTCAATCAAACATAAAAACGGAGCAATTCGTAGGGTTAATGTTAATATTGCGGCAACTACCGTTGAAAATTACAAAAAACTTCATGATGCGGGAATTGGCACATATATTTTATTTCAGGAAACTTATAACAAAGAAAGTTATGAAACACTTCATCCTACAGGGCCTAAGCACAATTATAAATATCACACCGAGGCTATGGACAGAGCTATGCAGGGCGGAATTGATGATGTTGGTTTAGGAGTTTTATTCGGACTTGAAAGTTATCGTTATGAATTTGCGGGACTTTTAATGCATGCTGAACATCTTGAAGCTGTTTACGGTGTAGGACCGCATACAATCAGTGTCCCGCGTATTAAAAAAGCTGATGATATTAATCCTGATGAATTTGATAACGGCATTGATGACGATATCTTTGCAAAAATTACAGCCTGTATCAGAATTGCCGTTCCGTATACAGGCATGATTGTTTCAACAAGAGAAAGCGCAGAGTGTCGTGCAAAACTTTTAAAACTCGGGGTTTCACAAGTTTCGGGCGGGTCTAAAACAAGTGTTGGCGGATATTTTAATCCCATGCCCGAAAAAGATGAATCTGCTCAGTTTGATGTTTCAGACCGCCGCTCGCTTGATGAAGTTATTAAATGGCTAATGGAACTCGGGTATTTGCCAAGTTTCTGTACAGCCTGCTACGGAAGTGGAAGAACAGGCGACAGGTTTATGGAGATTTGTAAGTCACAGCAAATTCAAAATTTCTGCCACCCGAATGCCGTTATGACACTCAAAGAGTATTTGCAAGATTACGCATCTGCCGAAACAAAGGCAATAGGTGATAAATTAATTGCTAAAGAAGTTGAAACTCTGGGTGACTTAAAGGCAAAAGTTAAAGAAAATCTTGTAAAAATTGAAAAAGGCGAAAGAGCTTTCAAGTTTTAACGATATCGTTTCACTTCAAGCATTTCAAGGTATTTCCCGCATTTGCATTTAATTGAGAATTTGCCTGTCGGCTTGTTAACTATTTTTAGCTTATACGGGTTTGGAATGTAATATTTGCCTTTATAAGTTATGTAGCAGGGCAGCCAGGGGTGAAAGGCGCGTATTCTTGCATGAATTTCTTCTGCTGTTTCTTGTTCAAAATCAAGCATCATATCTTCAGGTTTAATATTAGGAAAATATGTTGCCTCATTTTCATTTTGTGAAATCGGTATTACAAGACCGTATTCAAGTTTTTTCAAGACTTCTGCGCACATCAAACGTGCCTGAAAAACAGTCCGTTCTTTCAATTCCTTTCCTGTATCATTAGGCAAAATTTTTATTTCTTTTTGAGAAAGAATTGCTCCTTTATCAAATTCCTCATTCATAAGGTGAAATGTTATGCCTGATTTTGTTTCCCTATGCAAAATTGTTTGTAAATACGGGTTTGGACCTCTGTATTTTGGGAGCATTGACGGGTGAACATTCACTGTCGCAATTGTCGGAAGGTCGATAATTTCTTTTTTTAGCTTTTCTCCCCATGTTCCGACTAAAATAATGTCTGCATTTAGTCTTAAAATTTCATTTTTAAAGCGTTCCGAGTTTGCGGATTTGCATTTAATCTCGTGTAACTTATATTGTTTTATCAGGGTTAAATCGTGTGATGTTTTGAAAAAATCTGAAAATTTTCGGCGCATTGTACTTTCGTATCTGAATACGCCCGCAATCTCACAGCCGGCATCAATTGTGCCTTCAATAAGGTTTAAGAGCATTTCGCCTTTTCCCAGAATAACGACTTTCATTTTTTTACCCTTGGGCGGCTTATTCACAAACTTATTAAATATTGGTAAAATTTGTCACACCGCCTACTTTGTGATTTAGTATTTTATTTTTGAAGCTCTGTCCATTTCACGTTTAAGGTCTTTTTTTGCGATATCATCACGCTTGTCGTGAAGTTTTTTACCTTTCGCAAGTCCGATTTCAACCTTTGCAAAACCATGTGACAAAAAGACTTCCAGGGGAACAATTGTATAACTGTCCTGTTTTACTTTAGTCTGCATTTTTAAAATTTCTTTTTTTGTCAAAAGCAGTTTTCTTACCCGTTCAGCATCATGATTAAAACGGTTTCCTTTGTCATATTGTGAAATATGGCATTTGTACAGAAAAATTTCGTTATCTTCAATTTTGCAAAAACTGTCTTTTAAGTTGATTGCGTTTTTACGAATTGATTTAATTTCAGTTCCTGTCAGCACAATTCCCGCTACATATTTTTCCAAAATGTTGTAGTCATGAAAAGCTTTTCTGTTTGTTGTTACGATTTTTCTGTCCATATGCTGATTATATCACAGATTTAACAATACAAAAAACATTTTACAATATGTGATGCCCCGACCTCGCAGGGTGGACATGTTTTACACTTTTCCATAACTCTCGGACAGCGAGTGTGGAACTTGCATCCTTTCGGCAGGTCGGCAGGAGATGGCAAATCACCTTTTAATAAAACTTTTTTATCTTTTTGATTGATTTTCGGAACTGCACCAAGCAGTGCTTTTGTATATGGATGTAAAGGGTTTGCAAATATATCTTCAGTTTTGCCGATTTCCACAATTTCACCAAGATACATTACGGCAGTTCTGTCCGCAAGATATTTAATTACGCTCATATCATGTGTTATAAGAAGAAAAGTAAGACCAAAGTTTTCTTTTAATTCTTTTATTAAATTTATAATTTGTGCCTGAATACTAACATCCAGAGCACTAACCGGTTCGTCAGCGAGAATAAATTCGGGGTTAAGCATTAAAGCTCTTGCAATAGCAATTCTCTGTCGCTGACCACCCGAAAATTCATGCGGATAAAGTTCAAGACAGCTTTCATCAAGTCCTACAAGTTTAATTTTTTCTTTAACCAGTTCATTAATTTTTTCTTTGGAATAATCGGTATTAATCTCAAGCGGTTCTCTTAAAATATCACCTATTTTCATTTTGGGGTTCAAACTTGCATAGGGGTTTTGAAAAACCATCTGGGCAAATTTACGTAAGTCCTGTGCCTCGTACGTAATACTGCCCGATTTTACGGGTTCAAGCTGTAAAATTGATTTTGCAAGAGTTGATTTCCCGCATCCTGATTCTCCTGCAAGTGCAAGAATTTCACCTTTTTTGATTTCTAAAGTAACTCCATTGACAGCATGAATTGTCTGTTTGCCGCCGAATATACCTTTATTAACCTGATATTCCACATATAAATCGTTGATTTTAATCATAAAATAATTTTATTGCAGACAAACTTTTAATACAATCGGGCAACTGTTTAGAGTTCCCGTCTGCCTTCTATTGCTTTTGCAATCGTTATTTCATCTGCATATTCTAAATCTGCTCCTACAGGCAGACCGAATGCTATGCGTGAAATTTTTATACCGAAAGGTTTAATTAATTTGCTTAAATAAAGACTTGTAGCCTCTCCCTCAACTGAAGGACTGAGTGCAAGGATAACTTCTTTGACTTCATCTGATGTCAGACGGTTTAATAGTTCTTTAACTCTTATATCGTCTGCCCCTATGCCGTCCATTGGAGAAATCAGTCCTTGCAGTACATGATACAATCCTTTAAATTCATTTGTTTTTTCAACAGCAATCAAATCTTTTGTTTCTGCCACAACACAAATTGTTGATTTATCCCTTTGTGAAGACTGGCAAATCTCACACGGGCTTGAAGCAGACAAATTGAAACAGATTTCGCATGTTTTTGTATTTTGTTTTGCACTAATCATGCTTTGAGCAAATTTTTCCACTTCAGACATAGGCATCCTAAGAAGATAAAATGCCATTCTTTGAGCAGATTTTGGTCCTACTGACGGGAATTTTTGAAAATGCTCTATTAATGATGCTATTGATTTAGGGTAAATCATATTAGAAATTTAATCCCGGAATATTAATACCGCCGGTAACAGCTTTCATTTTGCTTTCCATTTCTTTTGAAGCTCTTTCGCTTGCCTGATTTATTGCAGTTGAGATAATATCTTCAAGCATTTCTACTGTTTCACTGTCAACAGATGAAGGGTTTTCAGGATTAATTGCTTCAGCTTTTAATTTGATAGATTTGAATTTGCCTTGTCCGTCACAAGTCACAATAACTGCACCGCCTGCTGCCTCGCCCATAATTTCAGTATTAGCAAGTTCAGCTTGAGTATCTTTTAATTTTTTTTGCAAGCTTTGTGCTTGTTTCATCATTTGCATAATGTTCATAAATATTCTCTCCTTAGTCTGTTTTTATGCCATGCCAAGCAGTATTGCATATTTTATTTAAAACTTTGGCATTGGTTTTTATCAAAATTTATTATATAATAAAAATATGAAAAAATATACCTACGTAGGTGAATCATTAAAGAATGGTAAAATTATGCGCTGGACATTTATGCCTTTAAATGTTTATATTGCACCTATGAAATTTTACTCAAAACAAGGGCAGGACGGAAAATACAGGCAGATGGTCGTGAGAGCACTTAATGAATGGCAGAATGCAACAAAGGGCAGAGTATCCTTTAATATTGTTGACAATCTTCTTGCATCAAATGTTAATGTGGATTGGAAAAGGGTTGAGAGAAAAGCTCTTGGACATTGTTATTTCAGTTTTGACGGAGCTAACAGGCTTTATGGGGCTGAAGTTGCAATTGGTTTGACAGAGGGGATTGTGCATTCTGATTATATGGATGAGGGGGAAGTTTATCATACTATTTTGCATGAAATCGGACATGCTATAGGATTAGGACACAGTCATAACCCTGCTGACATTATGTATACTCCGCATCAGAGAGGAATTAATTCAATTTCCGAAGGAGACAGACTTACGGTAAACTGGCTTTATTCACTTCCTCAAGGGGCAACGGTAACAGATGTTTCTTCAAAATACGGTATAGGCTCACATGATATTGATGATATTATTACGAAATTTATTGACAAAAAAACTCCTTCTGAATTCGAAAAAGTAAAATCGAATGTAAATGTACCAAAACGTGATTTACTTGAAGAACAGGAGGCTATAGCAAATTTGAGAAAATATCATATGTCTTTACAAAATGTTCAGATTTCAAATGATATGAAGAAATTTTTCATTAACAAAAACACTTAAAATTGCATTGTTTTCTTTTTGTAGTATAATGTGTTTGTATATTAGAAGATTTTTAATAGGGATATATAAATTATGACAGTTCAAGATTGGTTTGAAAAACGTAAGCAGGCTCAAATTCAAAGGCGCGAGCTTGAAGGAAAAGTTGAAGTGGATATGGATCCGGATTTATGGGTTAAATGCGTTCACTGTGATGCTCAACTTTTGAAAGAAGATTTAGTTAATAATGATATGGTCTGCCCTGTTTGTGATTACCATTTTAGAATTAATGCAAGGAAAAGAATTAATCAGCTTTTTGATGAAAACTCTTTTGAAGAACTTTTTACCGAGATTAAACCGACAGATCCGCTTGAATTTTTCGATACGGAAAGCTACAAAGACAGATTGGAAAAAGCAAATAAAAAGACCGGTTTGGATGATGCAGTTATTACAGGTATTGCATCTATTGAAGGCAACAAAGTGGCTACTGCCATAATGGATTTTGAATACATGGGCGGTTCAATGGGTAGTGTAGTCGGTGAAAAAGTTACAAGAATTATTGAAAAAGCTATAGAACTTCGTTTGCCTGTTATTGCAATTACTTCTTCAGGCGGTGCGAGAATGCAGGAAAGTGCTTTAAGTCTTATGCAAATGGCAAAAACATCTTGTGCAGTTTCAAGACTTGATGATGAAAAACTTTTATATATTAATTTGTTAACTGAGCCTACATTCGGCGGTGTTACTGCAAGTTTTGGCATGCTTGGCGATATTATAGTTGCAGAGCAGGGAGCAAGAATTGGTTTTGCCGGACGTCGTGTTATTGAGCAAACTATAAGACAAAAACTTCCATCAGATTTCCAAACAGCAGAATATTTGCTTAAATATGGTCAAGTGGATGTTGTTTCTGCTCGTAAAGATTTAAGAAAAACGCTTGCTAATATTTTAGCTATGCACAGGGGGGTAAACTAATGGCGGCAGTATTAGATTTTGAAAAACCTATATTGGAAATACAAGAAAAAATTGAAGAATTAAAAAAAATAAGTTTGGAGTCAGGCATGGATTTGAATAAAGAAATTGAAACTTTTGAACAGCAGGCTAAGGATTATAAAAAGGATTTATATTCAAATTTGAAGCCGTCTCAAAAACTTCAAATCGCTAGACATCCTGAAAGACCGAATTTTCTTGACTATATAAATAATATCTGTGATGATTTCGTTGAACTTCATGGTGACAGAGAAGGAATGGATGATAGAGCAATTATTGGCGGACTTGCAAAAATTGACGGAAAACCTGTAATGATAATCGGTACTATGAAGGGGAAATCTACAAAAGAAAACCTTGAATATAACTTTGGCATGCCGCAGCCGCAAGGTTACAGAAAAGCTCTAAGACTATTTAAACATGCAAGTAAATTTAATATTCCTATTATTACTTTAATTGATACACCGGGAGCTTATCCTGGTATAAGTGCAGAAGAAACAAATCAAGGCGGAGCTATTGCCGTAAATTTAATGCAAATGGCAAAATTAGAAGTTCCCGTAATCGCTATTATTACAGGTGAAGGTTGTTCAGGCGGAGCGCTTGGGCTTGCTGTTGCAGATAAAGTATTTTTGCTTGAACATGCTTATTATACCGTTATTTCACCTGAAGGCTGTGCATCTATTTTATGGCGTGATGCTTCTAAAGCATCAGAGGCAGCTGATGCGTTAAAAATTACTGCTAAAGATTTGATGCAGTTTGATATTATTGACGGTGAAATTAAAGAACCTACAGGCGGTGCTCATACTAATTATGAAGAAGTTTCTGCTAACATGAAGAAAACTATTTTAGATAGTATTGAGGAACTTTCTAAATTATCTGTAGAAGATTTGAAAGAACAAAGATATCAGAAATTCAGAAAAATGGGTGTATTTTTACAATAGTATGAACAATTATTACGAATTACAAATAAAAATTAATCCTGAAATTGAAGATATTGTTTCAGAATTTTGTTTTGAAAATTTGCCCTGCGAAGGTGTTCTATTAGCAGAGGAGGCATATAAAGATTTAGAACTGATATCAACAACAGAAGGTACTTTAAAAGTCTTTTTAACTGAAGAACCACAAAATCTTCCGATGCTTTTGCAAAAGGAAAGGGAACTTTTAAAATTACGCGGACTTACAGATGAAGAACTTGGAAGCTGGGATTTTGTTATTTCTAATAAACCAAATGAAGATTGGTCTAAAAAGTGGAAAGAAAAATGGTCTGTAACAAAAGTGTCTGATAAAATTACAGTTGTTCCTGATTGGATTGAATATGAAGGCGATGAAGTAATTATTAAACTTGAACCCGGATGCGCATTTGGAACCGGAACACACCAAACGACACAGCTTTGTATGAAAGCAATAGAAAAATATATGCCAAAAGATGCACGTGTTGCCGATATAGGTATGGGGTCGGGGATTTTGGCAATATGTGCTAAAAAATTCGGTGCAATTTATGCATATGGCTGCGATAATGATGAAACTGTTATAGATGTTGCGAAAGAAAATGCTTTTAAGAACAATGCAGAATGCACATTTGAGCTTAATACAGCAGATAAAATTGCTGAAAAATTTGATTTTGTATTAGCTAACATTCTTCATAACGTTCTTGCCGAAATTATGGGTGATTTAAAAAACATTATGAACAATGGCGCGATAATGGTTTTGTCTGGCATTTTGGATGAGAAAAAGCCTGTTGTATTGGATGCAATCAAAAAACAGAATTTAGAATTAGTAGAAGAATCTCATCAAGATCAATGGGTCGCTCTGATTGTAAGAAAGGTTGATTAATGTTATGGAAAAGACTGCTATAATTATTCCTGCGCGTTACGGGTCGTCAAGATTAGAAGGAAAACCGCTTATTGAGGTTGAGGGAAAACCTATTATCCAGTGGGTGTATGAAAAAGCTCAAATGGCAAAACTTGCCGACATTATTATTGTTGCAACTGATGATGAAAGAATTTTTAATGCCGTAAAGGCTTTCGGCGGTAATGTTGAAATGACATCTACAGAACACAAATGCGGTTCTGACAGAATAAAAGAAGTTGTCATGCGTCATCCTGAAATTTCTTATATTGTAAATTTGCAAGGTGATGAGCCCTTAATCAAATCTGAAAGTATTGACGAAGTTATTAAAAATGTCAAAGAGGTTGACAATGTAGATATATCAACACTTATCAGGATTTTGCATGACGAAAATGAGATACAAAATCCTAATCTTGTCAAGTGTGTAATTGATAATTTTGGATATGCATTGTATTTTTCTCGTTCAAAAATTCCTTTTGAAAGAAATATTGGACAAGCTGTTTTTTATGGGCATCTTGGTATTTACGGCTATAAACGCAATGCCTTAATAAAAATGACTGAACTTCCACAGTCTTCATACGAACAGGCTGAAAGCCTTGAGCAGCTTAGAGCTTTGCAGAATGGGATGAGGATAAAAACTGCAATTGTTGACTTTGTTCCTGTGGGTATTGATACAGCAGAGGATTTAGAAAAGTTTAAAAATATAGTTTCAGCAGGCTAAAACATTTTCGCGTAAGTACTTGCTTTTTTTTACAAAATACATTAATATATTTATACAAATATTAAAGAAAATTTAAAAAAATAAATATTTTGTAATATTTTGTATTTTATGATATATTAAAGGTGTTAGATTATTTAGCAAAAAGGAAAAGACAATGACTGAAAACACAGAAATGCCTAATGAAACTGAAGATCGCCAACGTATTCTTTTGGCTGATGATGAAGCAAGTATCAGGCGTATTTTGGAAACAAGATTGAAAATGGTTGGTTACGATGTTTACACTGCTCAAGATGGTGAAGAAGCAGTAAACTCATTTAATAAAAATAATCCTGATTTGGTAGTTTTAGATGTCATGATGCCAAAAATGGATGGTTATGGTGTAACAAGAGAAATAAGAAGAACTTCTGATGTTCCTATTATTATACTTACAGCACTGGGTGATGTTTCTGAAAGAATTACTGGTTTGGAATTAGGTGCAGACGATTACGTTATCAAACCTTTCTCTCCAAAAGAGTTGGAAGCTCGTGTAAAAGCTGTTTTAAGACGTACAAACAACAGAGAAACAGTTACACCAGCAGGAAAAGTAACTAAAAATGTTATCACTACAGGTAATATTAAAATTGATACGGCACGCAGACAAGTTTACAGAAAAAATGAAAGAATTCGTTTAACTGGTATGGAATTTAGCTTGTTGGAATTGTTGGTTAATAATTCGGGACAAGCATTCTCAAGAAATGAAATCTTGCAGCATGTCTGGGCTTATCCGCCTGACCACAGAATTGATACACGTGTTGTTGATGTTCACATATCAAGATTACGTTCTAAATTAGAATCAGATCCGGCAAATCCGGAATTAATCCTTACAGCACGCGGTATCGGATATATGTTTCAAAGAATTAGTTAATAAAATAAAAAATTCCGTTGAAATGACGGAATTTTTTTATAAAAACTCTTGATTTAGTTGTTGTTTATGTTATTATAATAAATGTTGATGGCGCCTGTCGTCAAGTGGTTAAGACCTCGGATTGTGGTTCCGATATGCATGGGTTCGAATCCCATCAGGCGCCCCATATTAAACTTATTATCAGTCAATTGGTCTAAGAAGTCGAATATGACTGATTTTTTATGTGTTCGAAATATAGAACAGTCATAATCCTCATTTACAAGCTTATAATCACTTTCAGATATTTTATCCTCTAAATACCTTTTAGTAAGCTTTTTCTTGCTTTCAACAAGTTCTTCTAGCTCTTTATTTAGTCTATTTAAGGTTGTTTTCTGTTCTTTAATACTATTTTCGTAAGTATCTTCTAAAATAGCTCTAAAGAGTTGTAATAACTCTTTTTTAGGCTTAATTTGTTCCAAATGAGCAACAAAATCACTTTCTATTCTTGATTTTGCAACTCTGAATTTGATATTACAATCTTTGTTATGGCAATGATAATATGCGTATTTTTCTTTTCTACCTTTACTATAACTTGCAGTTAATGGAGTGTTGCAATTTGTAAAAAGTTTCATCATCTATAAGTGATTCGAAAATTCCTCGTTTTGGTTCTTCAAGCCAATCCTAAGTTAATAATCCTATATAAACCTTATTTCTTAATATTCTTCCTATTTTATTTTTATCAAGCTTTTCCATGCCGGCAATACGCAGTTTATCTATTAACTCTGTTTGAGAATATAATCCTGTAGCAAATAATTCAAAAGCCATTTTTATATATTTGGCATTAACTGGACAAGGGATTAATGACTTTTCTTTATCATTTTTATAACCGACTGGAGCTAAATTAACCCATCTTCCTTGTTCAACAGCTCCACGCATTCCCAATTTTGTGCGTTCCTGTATTTTTCGCCATTCATATCTTGATGTACCTTGATTTATCCATCTTAATAGTTCAGCTTCAGCTGTTTCTTCATTATTTTCAGTAACAGATAATGGTTTAATATTATTCTTATCAAAAAATTTACCTAACTCTAAGTAATCGCTTTGTTCACCTCTTGATAATCTATCCCATTTCCAAAAAATAAGAGCATCGACATCTTTGTATTTTTGTGTACAATATTCAAACATAGCTTTTAACTGAGTTCGATTTAGATCTTTTGCACTTTCACCTTCTTCAATGAAAACTTTATCAATCTCATAACCCTGTTTAAGTGCAAATTCAATACATTCTTTTTTCTTATTTAATTCATCAATAAGATCAAGTTTTATTTCTGGTTCATAGCCTTTTTTCAAGCAAGTAGAAAAATCCATTTCTATATCTGGATGTATTTTGGTTTCCAGATACTCTTTTTCAACTAAACATATTCTTCTAAATGTCAATAAATTAGATAAAAGGATTTCCACCATTTGATTTTCATACTCATTAACCGGCATGAAACAGTTATAAATAGATTTGCAAAAATCTTCATTATTCAATTTATCAAATTCAGTTGTAATCTTGCTAAAAAAGCCTTATTTAGTTGCATTTTGACTTGATGTAGCTTTTCCAACTTCCGTTTTAACACCACCTTTAATAGCATTCTTCCTATTTGCTTTAACTTGTTTGGCTGTAGTCATAAGTATTTACTCCTTATGACTATTATACAATTTTTTATAAATTTATGCTTTTTAATAAATCTTTTTACCTGCAAGAATAGCATTTTTTATACTAAAGTTACCATTAGTATTTGTGTATTCTATCTCAAAACCATTTTCTAAAGGAACCCCAAAAAGATTTTGAGCTTCTACTATACCAAATACTCGTATAACTTTATTTTCGTCTATTGAATAGTTCATATTTCTATACTTGGCTGTTTTAGGTGCATTAAGGAATTTTTCAATATAAATTTGTGATTGTACTTCTAATTTCGCCCAGTCGTTAGAATTTAAAATATAATCTGTAATTTTAGCGACTCTTTTGCTTTCAACTATAATGTCTTTCATATCATAGTGCAATTCTGTAATGTTACCTTCTTTATCAATATAGGCTATAAGTTTAACTGGTATTCCAAATGCTTCTATATAATAAACATCTCCATATTCTTGATCTTCAATGTTAGTTATATTACCAACTCCACAACTTACAAGAGTTTCATAAACCTTTCCGGCTTGATCTTTATCTAATCCTGTAACATTTGCTATTAATTTTGCATTTTTATTATTCCTATATTTACTTTTTGTTGAACTTTTTGTTGTAACAGTATTGTCGATAGTAGTATTTATATTTTGAGGTTCTGGCATGGAAATAATTATACCTATAAATAAAATACTAAATACAGTAAATTTAAAAATACCGATTAAGGCTTTTATAAGGACTAGATTTGTATTTTCAGAATTACTATTTTTATTAAAAACTGTAAAAAATGTGTGCAGTTTATTGTTTATTTTATTTCTTAACGGTGGTAATAGTGTTATTCCTAATAAAGCAAAGAATATTTCCATTCCTCTTACTTCTGGACATAAAAGAAGCCCTAAACTGCATAATAAGAAAAATAATCCAATTATCCATAAACATACATCTAAAAACTTTTTCATATAACCCTTTCTTGCATTCAAATGCAAATTTTGACTAATTTTATTTTGTAATATGCATATATACTTGCATAAAGATAAAAGAAATTCAACTTATTTTGTGGCTAAGGTTAATTCATTTTTACAAGTATTTCATAAAGAATATATTGTGAGGTGAAAAATGTCTGAATTAAAAAAGCTTTTAGGAAAAAGAATTAGAGAAATAAGAGTGGCAAGAAATTTAACGCAAGAAGATTTATCAGAATTAACTGATATAGGAGCTTCTAGTATAAGTAAAATTGAAAGCGGTCATTTTCATCCTACAGATGAAAATCTTGAAAGAATTGCAAAAGCCTTAAAAGTTGAACCTTATAAGCTATATATGTTTAATCATCAGAAAGATACAAAAGAACTACTGCAAGACATTCAAACAATGCTAAGCAAAGCAACAGATGAAGAAATAAAGCTTGCTTACAAAGTTTTGAGTGGGATTTTAGATTAATTTTTTTTTTGAAACTCTGATAAAATATTAGAGTATTCGTGAATATCATTATAATCAATCCAGTGTCTTGCAAAATGCGGAATATCATTTTCTTCAAATTGATCAAAATAAAAACTTTGTTGAGGTTTATCTTGTGGTTTATATTGGATTATGAAATTGCATAGTAGAGTAAATATTTCAGAGTGTTTATCATTTTTAGATAAAAGTAGGTTTATCAAATTAATTCCTTG
>CATNBA010000016.1 GCA_950096985.1 uncultured Candidatus Melainabacteria bacterium | reverse complement strand
ATATAAAAAAATTCTGTAAAAAATTATTGACTTTTTATATTCAATTTATATAAATCTTGTTACATTACTTTACAAATACTAAAGTTTTAAAATTAATTTACCGTTATTTTAAAGGTATAAGAAAGGAGAAAATTAATGGCAGATTCAATGAGTGTAGGAAGCGCGACAACACCAAAAGTTGATTTAGCAAAGTGGAAAAAACTTACTCCTCAAGAAATTATAAAACAAGAAAGCAAGGGGGAAGAAATACCCGCTGAAATAATCAACTGGGCTCAACAAATGGCTGCAATTGCAAAAATTCCCGATAATGTAACCTATGAACAGGTAGACGGTGATGTCGGACTGGATGCACTTGCAAAACTCGGTATTGAAGAAGAAAATCCTGTTGGAGTTGAGAGTGAAAACGCTATGACTGCTGAAAAAACCGAGGAACCTGGAGCAGTTAAAGATGTTGCTCAAGACACCGAGGTTGGAGATGAAAATGATGAAAATATTTTTATAAATCCGCCAGTGCCTGGTCAAGCAGCAGAAAAAGCCACTGAAGAAGATGTTGAAGAAGAACCGGACAAAGAACTTGGGCTTGCTGACACAAAACTTACAACTGATCCTGAAGAAATCAGAAAACGAAAAGCTCGAAAAGGCATCCAAGAATAAATTATCTCAAGGATGCAATGGCTGATTTTATATCAGCAGACTTATAAATATAATTACCCGCAACTAAAGAATTTGCACCGTAAGAAGTGCAAATTCTTGCTGTTTCAGCATTTATACCGCCGTCAACCTGAATAATCAAACTGTCATGAGCTTTTTCTTTTATTGCAGGAATTTTTTCGGCACAATTCTGCATAAATTTCTGTCCCCCAAATCCCGGTTCTACAGTCATTACAAGCACCATATCCAAATCATTAAGATATGGAAAAACAACATCAACAGGCGTTTTAGGCTTAATTGACATTCCTGCTTTTATACCGAAAGATTTTATTTTCTTGATAATTGCTTTCACGTCACTCGCTGCCTCGTAGTGAAATGTAAGAATATCTGCCCCTGCCTTTGCAAAAACTTCAATATATTTTTCAGGATTTTCAATCATTAGATGAACATCCAAAGGCATATCTGTTACTTTTCTAATCGATGCAACAACAGGAACCCCAATAGTAATATTTGGAACAAAATGCCCGTCCATAACATCTATATGCAGCCAATCGGCAGTTTTGACGGCTTTTATATCATGTTCTAAATTTGCAAAATCAGCAGAAAGAATTGACGGTGAAATTATCATTTTAAAGCCCCCAGAATCTTGCATGCCTCATAAGCCGCGTGTTGTTCAGCCTCTTTTTTAGACTTACCTTCGCCAAATGCAATAACTTTATTTTGATAAGATACAGAAACCTTAAAAGTTCTGTTATGCGCAGGACCGATTTCTTCCACAAGCTTATACACAGGGATTTGCTTATCCACAGATTGCGTAAACTCTTGAAGTATTGCTTTAGAATTATATTTTTCAAAATTCGCATCTACAGCTTCAATATATGGAGTTAAGACTTTCTCCAGAAAAGCTTTTAATTGTTCAAGCTTTCCATCAAGATAGAAAGCTCCGAGAACAGCCTCAAATGCACAGGCACAAACAGACTCTATTTTTGCAAGTCCCTGCTTTTGTTCATGTTTTGCAAGAATTATCAATTCACATAAACCTATTTCTTCTGCAATTTTAAAAAGAGTATTATCAGAAACTACAATTGATCTGATTTTTGATAACTCACCTTCTGCATACTGCGGATATTTTTTATATAAAATTTCCGAAGTCACCAGCTTTAAAACCGCATCGCCAAGAAACTCAAATCGTTCATAATTCTCACCATACGGTAAATTATTTTCCTGTGTATAAGATGGATGGGTTAAAGCAAATTTAAAAATTTCAGAATTATCTGTTTGTATTCCATAAATTTCCTCTAACTTTTTCATCTAAAATATTCCTTTAATAAATTCTACTAAATCATTAGAAAAAATAAAATATTTACAGAAATAATACATTACAGGGATTGTAAAAATAAAACTGTCGCATCTGTCCAAAAAGCCACCATGCCCGGGCAGAGAATTACCTGAATCTTTCACACCCGCATCTCGCTTAATAAGAGATTCGCATAAATCGCCAATTTGAGCAAACACAGTACATAATAAACCGGCTATAGCTGCCAGATACCATTCCACACCGATTACACATCCGACAAGAACAGCTCCTGCTATTGCACAAATAATACCGCCTATAGACCCTTCAATTGTTTTATTGGGGCTTATAACAGGGGCAAGTTTATGTCTGCCAAACTTTGTTCCCGCATAATAGCATCCGACATCGGTTAAAAGAACAGAAGTAAACATCATTACAACAAAGCCCAAACCATCATGATACTGAACAGAATGCATATCTCTTAATAATTGCAGCTGTAAAGGGAAATAACCGCAATATACAAAGCCTAAAATTGTAGTTGCGACATTGGCAATATATGGCTGACGTCCTCTGAACAAAACCCACATAAATGCCCCGAAAGTACAAGCAGTAAGTGCTCCTGCAACCAAATCGGTTCTGTCAAAATATGTAATTAATGCCAGTACAGCTTCTGCCGCAAGGATAATTTTAAGGCTTGGGAAAAAACCTTTATGTTCAAGAATTTTCACATACTCTTTTGATGCAAAAAATATTACTACAGCCAGTAATAACAGGAGTGCAACACCGCCAAGCATAATACAGCCCATTGCAATCGTCCCCATAATAAAACCGGTAAGCATTCTTGTTGCGTTTTTATTCAAGCCTTTAGTTTCATCCATTATACAGTCATAACCTCTTTTTCTTTGTCTGATACATCTTTATCGATAATACCTGTATATTTATCGGTTAATTTTTGAATTTTATCTTGATTATCTTTTACAGCATCTTCAGGAAGATTTTCAGATTTTTCAAGTTTTTTCAAATCATCAACCATATCTCGGCGAACATTTCTGATTGCAATTTTTGCATCTTCGCCTAATTTTTTAACTTCTTTAGCTGTTTCACGTCTTCTTTCTTCAGTCAAAGGCGGAAAAGGCAGTCTGATACAGATACCGTCACTGTTTGGTGTGATACCGATTTCAGCTTTAATGATTGCTTTTTCAATTTCTTTCAAGATAGTTTTGTCATAAGGCGTGATAACAAGAGTTGTACCATCTTGAACAGTAACCTGTGACATTTGTCTTAAAGGAGTTGGTGCTCCATAATATTCAACAATAACTTTATCCAAAATCATAGGATTAGCTCTGCCGGAACGGATTGAACCGAACTCTCTGTGGAGCTGGTTAATTGCTTTTTCCATTTTTTCTTCGCCAAATAAAAATAATTCTTCTAATGCCTCAGACATTTTTTCTCCTTTATATTAATTTATATATGTACCTATTTCTTTACCATGCAGAATATCAGTAATTGCATTTTCTGCCTCAAAATCAAATACAACGATAGGAATATTGTTCTGCTTACACAATGTGCATGCTGAGGTATCCATGACCTTCAAACCTTTAATAATAATATCATCATATTTAATTTTATCTAATTTTTTAGCATCTGGATTAGTTTTCGGGTCGTCGGTATAAACGCCGTCAACTCCATTTTTCGCCATAAGCATTGCCTCAGCATTAATTTCCGATGCTCTTAAAGCTGCCGCAGTATCTGTTGTAAAAAACGGATTGCCTGTACCGGCAGCAAAAATAACCACTCTGCCTTTTTCAAGGTGTCTTATAGCACGATGTCTGATATAAGGTTCGGCAATCTGATTCATTGCAATTGCGCTTTGAACTCTGCATGGAATTTTCATTTGATTTAAAGCACTTTGCAATGCAATAGCATTCATAACTGTTGCAAGCATACCTACATAATCTCCGGATGCTTGATCCATGCCAAGTTTTGCACTATTTTTCATGCCTCTAAAGATATTGCCGCCACCTACAACAACAGCAACTTCTGCACCGAGTTCTCTTGCTTTTTGGATTTCACCCGCAATCATTTTAACAGGATTTTGGTCAATTCCAAACTGCTGCTCTCCCAATAAAGCTTCACCGCTAATCTTTAACAAAATTCTTTTATATTTCATAGGATACCTTCTCTTTGTATTTATAATATATTAAACTGTCTTTTAAAGCAATATGGCATTATATTAAGTTTTATTAACATCAAAAACAAAGGTATACCAAGGCTTTTCAAAATTTATATATACTTTTTAGATAAAAAATAGCACTTTTTTATATAAAAAAGTTTTTATTAAAACATAAGCGATTTTCATGAAAACAAAAGAAAAGGAGAACATATGGCACGAGTATTAATTTCTATGCCCGAAGAATTTTTACAAAGAATTGACCAGGTTGCGGATGGAGAAAATCGTTCACGCAGTGAGTTAATCAGAGAGGCATTGCGAACCTACATTTACAAACAAAAAGTCAGAGAGTCAACAGCATCCGCAAGAAATGCAGAATTATTAGAATCACTTTTAGAGTAACAAAAAAGAACGGCGAATATGCCGTTCTTTTTTTATTAATTTTACTCGCTAGTCTTGCTCGTTCGCGTTTAACGGGTCTTCGGTTGTCGTCTGCATAGCTTTGCTATTTTGCCGACAAACCTTCGCCCTCAGCTCACTCGCGCTATTTAAGTCTAACGCTTACTGAAGTTCCTTTTTTAGAAATTTCAACTTTGTCTTCTCTTGCTAACCAGCCAAGACCTAAGTCTGCAAAGTTGCTTTTAAGATCTAATTCTTTTTTCATTTTAGAGAAAGAAGATTCTCCATTATTGTTCAAATAGTCATAGATTTGTCCTGCTGAAAATCCGATTTGTTCTTGTAATTGTTGCATAATTTACCTCCTGTTTAAATGCGATATCTCTTTTCTTTATTGTTACATAATAGCCGAACGGGTAAATATTTGCAATAGTTCATAAGGATGAGGACAAATATTTTTTACCCTTAAACTTGTATTATTTATGGTAAAATATCGATAAGGAGTATGGATGTTAATTTCAACTGATTTATCGACAAACAAGACTGATTTTTTAATAGAAAAGTATGCAGAGCTTTTAAATTCCGGTATTGATGCTTCGGAAATCCTTGTGCTTGTACAAAGCGGTAAGCAGAAATTTATTGATAAAACTCTTGAAAAACTTCAGGTCGACTATATTGAAAAATTGCAGGTACATACATTCTTTTCACTTATTTATAATACGATTAACGATAATTGGGCACTTGTCGAAAATATTAATCCCTTTAATAATCCGACAATTTTGCCAAACCTTGCGGGGTTGGAAATTTCACAATTTATTTTAAAAGATATTATTAAAGATATTCAATTCAAGGGATACAATTCTAAAAAATCACTTTTACATCAAATTTTCAGAAGATATTCACTCATTGTACAAAACAATTTATCTGATGAAGATGTTGAATGGCGCTCGAGAGTTCTTCGCGAAAGCTTTGCGGACGATGCAAAAAAGGCCTTAAAAGAATTATTAAAAAGAACTTTGCAATTACGTGACTTTGACTATTTGAGACAAGGTCTTATTTTCAATTATATTTACAAAAATTCTGATTACTTCAAAGATGTAAAATATTTAATCCTTGATGACGGTGACGAAATTACACCAATTTGCTTTGATTTTATTGAATATCTTTCACCTCAGTTAAAAGATATTTTTATTTGTTTTGATGAAAAAGGAGCAAGCAGAGCCGGATATTTAAGTGCTGACAGAACTGCCGTTTGGAAATTTGAAGAACTGTTTAACCAAAATGCACAAAAAATTCTAACTCACAATCATGATGCAGAAACTATATTTTCAAACATTACAGAAAACAAGTCAGAACCTTTGGAACATTTTTCAACACATTCACCATCCAAAAGAGCATCTATGATTGACGACGCAATAAAACAGATTAACGATTTGTTTGCTAAAAATATTCTACCTTGCGAGATTTCAATAATCACACCCGTTATTGACGACATGCTGAAATTTTCTTTAAAAGAAAACATTCATTGCAATTTAATGTATTTGTCAGGCAGTGAAAAACTTATACAAAACAGACTTGTTAAATCTGTTTTGACAATTCTTAAACCGCAAAAAACAGAATTTGACATGCGTGTTGTATTATCGGAGTTTCTTGGAATACCCGTAAAATATTGCAAAGAGATTTTAAATGCCGGAGAATTTATAGAACATGAATTTGCACTTCAAGAATACACAGACAAATACCAAAAATTTCGCATGATTTTAGAAAAAATTTCTCAAAGTGATACAAAATTATCAGAAAAGGTTTGTGATATATTCTATGAACTTGCAGAATTTTATGAAATAAATCCCGTTGAAATAAATAAATTTAATTTTTTTGTAAAACAATTGCAGGAATTTGAAAATATTTTTAAGTCAGACTTTAAATCTCGAGAAAATGAAATTATCACACAGATTGAAAACTCAATTATTGCTGAAAATCCTTATTCAACACTGGATATCAAAGAGAATGACTTAATTATTTCAACTCCTCAAAAAATTATTGATAACAAAATTAAGACCAAATACCAGCTATGGCTTGATATTTCAAGCGATGAATGGATTAAAAGCGACACAGGACCTTTATATAACGCATGGGTTTTCCAACGCGGATGGGCAAAAGATAAATTCACAATCGACGATAATATTGAACTTTCAAAAGAAAAGACTGCAAGAATTCTTCGAAAACTTACCCTCTGCGCCTCAGAACATATTTACACATTTTCAAGTCTTTTTGACGGCAACGGAGTAGAAAATTTCGGCGGAATAGAGGACTACATTGTTGTTAGCAAAATTCAAGAAAACAATAACAAACCGCAATTTAATATCACACCTCGTGACGACCAAAAACCTGTTTTAGAATATAAATCAGGCAAAATGGCAATTTCGGCAGTCCCCGGAGCAGGCAAGACAACAATTCTTTTAGCTCTTATTGTGAAACTTCTTGATAACGGCATTAATCCCGAAAACATATTTGTTATGACTTATATGGAGTCTGCTGCCAGAAATTTTCGTGACAGGATTAAAAATATACGTTCTAACTCTGCGCAGCTACCTAATATCAGCACAATTCACGGACTTGCTTTGAGAATTTTGAAAGAAAACGGCAATTTTGAGCGTCTCGGACTTTCTTCTGATTTTGAGATTTGCGACGACACTCAGCGTTCAAGGATTATTAGAGAAATTTCGCAAAAATTAAAATTTAAAAAGACTGAAACAGATGAATTTGACAGGGGGATTTCTGTATTTAAAATCGGCGGCGGATGCTTCCAATCCACAACCGATAAAAAACTAACCAATTTCCAAAAATTCTTTGAAGAATATCAAACAGTTTTGAAAGAAGCAAGCTTGATTGATTATGATGATATGCTAATATCGTCCGTAAAACTTTTGGAAAAAAACCCCGACATCCGCGCTTATTATCAGGGAATTTGCCAATACATAATAGAGGACGAGGCTCAAGATTCCTCATCAATTCAGCAGAGATTGATAAATTTGCTGAGCGCAAAACACGGCAACCTAATTCGCTGCGGCGACATAAATCAGGCTATCACAACAACATTCTCAAATGCTGATGTGGAAGGGTTCAGAAAATTCATAATCGAAAGCAATAATGTAAGCATGAACCGCTCTCAACGCTGTACAAAAGATGTGTGGACGCTTGCAAACGAACTTGTAAAATGGCGCAAAGAAGCATTCTTTGAAATCTATATGAACCCCGTTGAGGGCAGAAACCCTGTATCGGAAAATGCAGTCCACGCTGTAGTTTTTGATAAACCGCTTGAAGAAAGAAATTATATACTGAAAGAGATTAAACAAGCACTGAAAAAAGACCCGAAATGTACTATAGGAATACTTTTAAGAAGTAATTATCAGGTTGGACAATGGCTTAATTTTATAAACAACAGTGGTTTGAGGTGTATTACCAGAAGTGAAAGTTTAGAGCAAAAAGCTATTTTCAGAACAATATATGCTGTTATGCAGATGATTTTACACCCGTTTGACAACAATTGTTTAGCCGATAACTACGAAATTCTTGCCGAAATGGGATTTTATAAACAACGAATGGGTCTTGAAATAAGAAAATACGAAACACCGTTTATCGAAACTAATTGCGATAATATTGAAAACATTCATCTTGCACAATTCTACTGGGATTTGACATACTGGCTTTCATTCCCTCATCTGCCAGGGGAAGAACTTGCAATAAAAATCGGACTTCATTATTTTAATTCAGAAATTGAAAAATCAAATGTATATCTGATTTCAACTCTTATCAAACGATTAAGTATGAATTATAAAGATTTTCCGACACTTCTCGAGCGTCTTGGAGAACTTGCCAAAAAGCCGTCATTGAGTGGATTTAAGTTTTTCTCGGAAGAAGATGAAAGCGATAAAGAATTTTTTGCAGGTAAAGTTCAGGTCATGACGATGCATAAATCAAAAGGTGATGAATTTGATTATGTGTTTATCCCAGAAATGTCCGAAAAAAATCTGACACTTGATATTAACCAGATGAAACTTAAAGGCGCGGATTTTACGGAAACCTTAAAACGCCTAAATCCCAACTACAAACCCAAAACAGAACTTCAAATGAAAGAAGAACAAATAGCAGAACATCTTCGACTTTTGTATGTTGCAATCACACGTGCCAAAAAACAGCTTTATTTTACAACAAGCCGTAAAATAAAATCTTTTGATAAAATTCTGGAACAAGATCCGAACACAATTTTTGGAGAACTCTTAAATGACTAATTTTTCACCTAACATGCTTAAAACATTTGAAACTTGTCCACAAAAATATTTGTTCAAATATGTTCAAAAAATTTCCATGCCGCAAAAAAGTTCACACTTTGAAAAAGGAAAAAAAATTCACGCACTGGCAAATTATTACTTACGCGGTGATGATATCTCAAAGCTTGAAACCGCATTAGATGAGGATGAACTTAAAATTTGGGAGAATTTGAAACAAAACGAATTTTTTCAAAAGACTTACGTAGCATCTGAATATAATCTTTCCTGTAAAGTTGGAGAATATTGGATTGGCGGCCGTTTAGATGCACTTGTTAAAGATGAAAACTATTATTATATTTTGGATTATAAAACAGGACAAATTCCAAAAAATCCGGAATATGATTTCCAAACAATGGTATATTTACTTTGTGCATCAAAAAAATTCGGCAACAATATAAAATTTGTATATATTGATCTTAAAAACAATCAAAACTGTGTAATAGATTTTGACAAAGATTATGAAAAGCCAATCCTTGAAATGTGTAACAAAATAAAGAACGCCAAACCAAGTGTTGAGCATTCAAAAAAATGTGAATTTTGCGAATATAGAAAAATTTGTATATAAAAAAGCACCCACATAAGTGAGTGCTTTTTAAATTTATCAATTGTCGAACTATTTGATTTCAACAGTTGCGCCAGCAGCTTCAAGTTGTTTTTTGATAGCTTCTGCATCTTCTTTTTTAACGCCTTCTTTAACTGCTTTAGGAGCGCCGTCTACTAAATCTTTAGCTTCTTTCAAGCCAAGACCTGTAATAGCACGAACTTCTTTCAATACAGCGATTTTGTTAGCACCAGCTGATGCCAAGATTACGTTAACTTCAGATGCTTCTTCAGCTGCTGCTTCACCAGCAGCTGCAGGAGCTGCTGCTACAGCTACAGGAGCTGCTGCTGATACGCCGAATTTTTCTTCCATAGCTTTAACTAATTCAGCTGCTTCTAACAAAGTTAATTTTTCAATTGATTCTAAAATTGTTTCTACGTTACTCATTATTTTTCTCCTTTAAATTTTAGTTGTGTACTAATTGTTAGTGCAAAAATTAAGCACTTTTTTGATCTCTAACTGCTGCCATAGCTCTTGTAAGTTGTGCCATAACTGCATTAACAGATCCAACGATACCTGAAGCAGGTGAATTGATAGAACCAAGAATTTTCGCAATAAGTTCTTCTTTTGAAGGAAGTTTAGATAATGCTTCTGCTTCTTGTGCTGATAACAATTTACCGTCTAAAGCACCGCCAAGGATTGCTCCTTTTTTAGATTCTTTAATAAATTTTGCAACTGCTTTTGCAGGGCTTACCTGATCTTCAAAACCAAACGCAATAGCGATAGGTCCTGTTAAAGCTTCAGTAAGGACTTCAAAATCAGTACCCTTGAAAGCGATTTTAGCCAAAGTATTTTTAGTTACCATGTAATCACCGCCGTCTTTTTGTAAAGCACGTCTTAAATTAGTGATTTCTTCTACAGAATAACCTTTATATTCAGTTAAAATAGCTACCTGGGCTTTTTCTGCTTTTGCTTTAATAACATCTATTTTTTCAGATTTAAAAGCTTTTGTTGCCATGTTTAGCTCCTTTGTTGTGTAATTTTCTGACCGACCTGTAAATATACAAAAAAGATTTTGCATCTTTACACAATTAGACCGCAAAATCAAACAAATCTATTAATATTTCGACTGTTTAACCTCGGTTAGCTGGTGGTTTAAAAGCATTTAAAAGTTTTACACTTTTGACGCTTACTAACTGTCTGCGGTATGTTTTTATAATATCAAAAAATAAAATAAAATCAAGCAGTTAGTTAATTTTTCTTAACCAAACCGTACACATCACAATCGTCCATTATATTATAAGAACCCTTTAAAAATAATGTGTAAATTTGCTCGGAATTTAATTGATATCTTAAATTAAAATTACCCAGGCATAATATTTCGTTTTTATGATGTAAACTAATTATCTTTTCTAAAACCGGATAAACTAATGATTTAAAATCTGACTTTTGATTATAGACTTCAACGGCAGTGTAGCTGATTAATGCCCATTTATCTTTTTTCATATTTGCTCTAATTTTATCGATTGTCATTTCAACAAAATTTAAAAGATTGTCAACTCTTGAAAAATTGTCCATCAAAATTAGCATTTTATCGTCTGTTTTTGCAAATTTACATCCACCGAGAGATTTTAATGCAGAATAAAATATTTTAAATGCTTCATTTTCTTTTTCCTTAGCATTAACCTGTTCATAATCTACATACATATTTTTTACTTCAAACTGAACTAAAAGCGCAACATTATTACACTGCTTAATTCTATCCTCTGCCTCTTGGCGAAGTTCCTGATTAAATTTTTCTTCATATTCGTTCAGACAAACTCTTATTAAATGCTCAATACATTCAATTCCTCTGTAAATATAAAATTTTGATTTTGTAATTAGAAATACTGCAACCAAGGCTAATATATCAAAAAGTAATAACGAGCCATCAATGTACTGACCGCCGATTTCAATATCTTCATGATAAAATAATCGTACAAAATCCGAAATACCTTCTGCAAAAGGCCTTGCAAATTCAAATGCAGAAGAACCAATTAAATCAAAAAACCAAAATGCTGCTGTTATAAATACGGTAACCATTAGTCCAATTTGCAATACAAACATGATATTTAACAGTAATTCAGATAATTTTATCAGTATTTTATAAAACTTCAGCATAAATTCCTCAATGTAATGTTATCAATTAATCTTACATTTCCAATTTTTAACGCGATGAATACAACTGTATTATCATCAGCATTTGTTTTTTCTTCCAAATCATCAGCATCTCTAAATTCCAAATATTCAAGAGAATGTCTTTCATTTAAATAAGAATATGCAGTTTCACTCAATGCCCTTACATCAGTTATTCCGTTTTTGTAACAAGCTTGAATATTAAACAAAATTTTGCTTAAAACAAGCGCCTCAGATTTATCATCTTCAGACAAATATTTATTTCTTGATGAAAGAGCAAGACCGCTTTCTTCTCTTACAATAGGACAAGAAATAATTTCTACAGGAATATTCAAATCCTTAACCATTTTTTTGAGAATTATTAATTGCTGCCTGTCTTTTTCTCCAAAAAATGCAAAATCAGGTTGAACTATATTAAATAATTTGTTTACAACCGTACAAACCCCGTCAAAGTGTCCTACACGGGATTTCCCGCAAAGTTTATCTGCATAAAAATAAGGCGGTATTACGTATGTCAAAAAATCATTTGACATTATATGCCCTTCACCGTACATCTCTTTTGCAGATGGTGAAAAAACAATATCAACACCCGCATCTGTGCATAATTTTTCGTCAGCATCCAATGTTCTCGGATATTTATCCAAATCTTCACCGGGACAGAACTGAATAGGATTTACAAATACAGAAACAACAGTTTTGTCACATTTTGCTACAGATTTTTCTATAAGACTTTTATGACCGTCATGTAAAGCACCCATTGTAGGTACAAGTCCTACTGTCAGGCCATCTCTTTTCCACTCTCTAACCTTTTCACGAACTTCAGCTATAGTATGAATAAGCATATATTTACTCTCTTTCTTAATGAATTATATCACAATTATGTAAATTTGTCTTCACAAAACCGCAAAAAAATATTTGCTGTTTTTTTATAAATAGTGTATCATTAGTGAGGTATGTGCATGAAATATATTCTTCCGCAAAAATCTGAATTAGAACAAATAAAGGTTAGTGATATCAACTCTTCACTGCCAGATTTAAAAAACATAAAAGAATCAAAAGCGATTACTATAGGTAAATGGCTTACAAATGTAATCCAAACAAATAAAGCCGTTAAGCCAAATACATTACTGCCGTCAAAACCGGATCTTGCATACCTTTTAGGAGTAAGTATAGGAACAATTCAAAACGCATTGAGATATATTGAAGACTTAGGGTTTGTGGAATCAAAACAATGCATAGGTACGATTGTAAAAGGCAGCAATGAAGGAAGTATGCGAAAACTTACTTCTAAACGTGAAATAGCAATTAATGCAATAAAAAAATATATTATAGATAATAATTTAAAAAACGGGGATAACCTGCCGTCATCAAGAATAATTTCTAATGCTATAGGATGTTCCGCAAATACAACAAGACTTGCATTGGAATATCTCGGTACAATTAATATTCTTGAACATAAATTCAAAAATTCCAACGAAAACGGCTGGAAAATAATTTCTACAAATTTTTCAGTTGAAGAAAAAAACGAAGAACATAGCACACTTGTTAAAAAGGTAGAAAGTGATTTAAAAAATTACATCACTAAAAACCTTAAAACAGGTGATAAAATTCCTGCACATGCAGAACTTTCCAAAGAATTATCAGTAAGTATAAAAACAATTCATGATGCCTTAAAGGTTTTAATCGATGAAGGAATACTTCTTGCACGACGAGGACGCTACGGCACAACTGTTTTAAAAATGCCGTATGAGGCAAAAGTTTCGGAAAAACCTGAAACTTCGATTTTTGCATCAGCTCCCGAAACAGCTTTTTATTATTATGAAAGAACACAAAACCATATCAAAAAAATGATTGCCGAGAATTATGAAATCGGAGCAAAACTTCCATCAATAAATGAACTTTCGAAACAGCTTGATTTAAGCCCGAATACAATAAGAAAAGCATTCCATAACCTGTCACGCGAAGGCTATCTTGCCTTTTCTCGCGGACGTTATGGCGGAACATTTGTAATAGACATTCCGCAAACCGATGAACAAACATTCAAATGGTTAGCAGTTAATCCGAAATATGCTGAAATTTATAAAAACTAAGGCAAACTTTCCCAGTAACCTTTTCCGGTATCGTGTGGTGAAATATTTTGAACCGCATACAAAGCACATGATACACCAGTATCCATAGGTATAGAACAAGTATTTGCCTGTTTAAAATTACAGCATTTTTCCATTGTTGCATTTGTGTTTGATTGCAAATCATAGTTTCCGGATGACGGATATAATCTGTTATCCTTTCCTATTTGAAAATAAAAGACATCATATCCAAATTTATTAGGACCTTTTACACCATTTGTATCGACAATAAAATCCACATAAATCGATCTCCACCAACAGCCGCTTGATGCAATCATCATACCATTATTCAAAAATATTGCACCATTATTATGAGCATCAGGGTTAAAATTATTCCAACCAGGTCCTGATTGATTAAAATTGGCCTTTGGATAACCTAATCTTGTCAAAAGATATGTCAAATTACTATAATCACTTTTTACGACTTGAAAATATTTAGCAAAATCTTTTATAAACGCATTTTCTGTCGCATCTCTTCTCGTAGTACCGCAGTAAAACATGTTGATGTCAAACTTTTCTTCTGCCAATTGATCAACTGCTTGAGACACAAGCGAATGAGCAACTTTAAACTGAGTTTCGTAAACTTTTTTTCTATGATTTGAAATCAAAGCCGGCATTGTCAATGCAGCTATAACACCAATAATACCTAAAGTTATCAATACTTCTGAAAGGGTAAAAGCTACAGAAGTGCCCCCCCCCCGAAAACACAATTTTTAAAAATTTTCATAACATTCTCCTTTCTTATGGACATAAACTTTCCCAATCGGGTTCTTCATCATCTTCACCTGGTTCAATTATATGCTCACCGCTTTCCAACATAACTTTTAAAGTCCATTTCAATTGTTCTTTATAGCTTGCGCGTGCCTTTTCAGCTGTTTTTGCACAAAACAGAAAACTCGGAATTTCTTTTATCTCAATATAATGATAAGTATTACCGTCAAAATCAGTATCAGTACCTTCTATCAAAGTCCAATCAAGGTTTAAATAGTAATCTAAATCTTTCATTTATCCTTCCAAAGAATTTTCATTGAGAGGTTGAGTAATCATTATTCCCTCACCGCCTATAACTTCTGCCTTATTGCCTTCTATATAAAGATATACCGGCTTTGTTGTATTTCTCTTTGCAGTTTTAATAATCTGATTTAATCTCTTATAAATACTTTCTGTACCTCCGCCCTGCTCAAACGCAGAGTTAAGATTTATAACAACCTTATCAGAAGTTTCATTTATTGAAATAATTCTTGTGCCAACAGGGATTTCGGTGTACACACCTTTTAATTTTTCATTTTGTTTAGGACCAGAAATAAGAGCATTTATTGCAAACTTAATTTTAGACCCGTCAACATCCTTATCATATTCGCGGTTAACTGCCTTATAAACTTCTTCTCTATTATCATTTTGTCCTATAAAGAACACATTAACATATACTTTTTCAACCGGTTCAGGTTTTTGCTGATTTTCATCCGGAGTTTCTGTCTTTGGCAAAAGCGGACCAGATATATTATCGTCATTATGGTAAAACATTCTTAATGCCAAAAATGAACATACAGCAACCATTATAACCGCCGTTACAGCCAAAAACACTCTTTCGTCTTTACGCATAATTTTATTCCTTATCTTTCAAAACAGTAACCCTGCCGTCAATCATAATCTTTTTATCCTCAAGTTTTACCTTTTGAATATTGATTTTTGCATCTTTATTTTCTAATATTTTTGCAGAAAAATCAAGCGGGTTTATGTAATTTAATAATTTAGAAAATTTATTTATATCAAGAGATGCATTGCTTCCGGAAAAAGCGGTATCAGCAAGCATTATTTTTCCGTTATCAACACGTAATCCTGCACTTAAAACAACTTCTTTCGGTTTTCTTACAAACGGTAAATTATATTTTATTACATAATACATTTTGTTATGCTTTAATTTAACATAAGTTGAACTTATTTCAAAAAGTCCGCCTGCAAATGTATTTACATCATTTATAAGACGTTTATAATCGGACGATGCCATTGTTTTATTCAAATCATCCTCTGTAATAACAACATTCAACGACATTGGCATATCTTCTTTTACAATAACATCACCTTTTTTATTATCAACAAGATAGTTAAAATTGCATAATGTTCTTACATTAAATGATGTAATATGAATTCCTTGAACATTAACATCTTTACCTTTAATTTCAATAGATTTAAACCTGCCCGCTTTTAAATCTCTTACGCTAAAAGATTGTAAATCTGTTTTTATCGACCCGCTTTCAATGTTTTTTTTGATTGCTTTTTTTAATAATGCAGAACCAATTCTTTCCGCAAGAAAGTTTTGACCGGTGACCGAACTAAAAAATCTGGATACACCTGATGTAAGTCCATACGGCGCAGGACACTGTACTTCACAAGAAGCATAACATACAGAGCACAGTAACATCAATATTAAAATAATCTTTTTCATAAAAACACTTTCTTAACTTTTATCTTATCGTCGTCAGCCAAAGCTATGGCAACAATATTTTTATCATAAGCTAATATAATGTTACCACTATACCCCTGATTTTCAATAGGCATTCCATGACGAATTTTTTCAATCTGTTCTTCATTGACATCAAGTTTTGGCAAATCGAGCATTTCAAAAGGATTTATCAGATTAGCAGATACATCAATCCCGTCAAGCTCAACACTGTCTTCTATCCTGAATTTTCCTGCCTGAGTACGTATAAGTTTTACAAGGTGTGCACCAACTGAAAGATTTTGCCCTAAGTCATGTGCAATGGAACGAATATACGTACCTTTTGAACACTTAATAAGAATTTCAGCCTGCTGTAGATTTTCATCAAAACTTTTCAGTTCTATTTTTTCAATCATAACTTTACGAGATTGGATTTTGACATCTTTACCTTCACGCGCATATTCATAAAGTTTTTTACCCTTAACTTTTATGGCTGAATAAATAGGCGGGAACTGTTCAATTTCGCCCTTAAACGGTTTTAAATCAATTGCATCAGCGCAGATTTTTTTATTTGAAATAAAGTTTTTTTCACCCTCAATATCATAAGTTGTGGTTGATGCGCCAAACTGAACAGTAGCAATATACTCTTTATCATCTGCAAGGAATTCAATCAGACGTGTAGCTTTACCTATGCAAACAGGTAAAACACCTTCAGCAAAAGGATCAAGCGTTCCCGTATGTCCAATTTGCTTAATTTTTGTCAGCCGTCTTAGAACTGCAACAACATCATGCGAAGTCATTCCCACTGGTTTATATATATTCAAAAAGCCGAAAGGCATTATATTTCCCCGCGAGAAATCTTATCAATAAGCTCGCTCACTCTTGAACCTTTTTCAAGAGAATCAGTATAAACGAATTTCAATTCGGGAGTTAAGCGCAAACGGATGCGTTTTCCGACTTCATAACGAATTTTCGGAGTGCTTTTTTCGATTGTTTCCTTAGTTTTTTCTACTTGTTCTTCAGAACCTAAGACACTATATATAACCTTTGCAAAAGAATTATCATGAGAAACTTCGACATCCAGAACAGATACAACTCCTGCAAGTCCGCGGATTTCTTTTCTCAAGATATCAGAAATATCTCTCATTAATTCTTTTCTTACACGTTCGTTTCTTAAAGTCATAATTATCTCCTTGTAGAGAAATTATAACATAAAATAAAAATTTTTAACTGCCGTTCTTTACAATTGAGTGCTTGACAAAATAACTATAATAATAAATAATGAAGAAAAAGAGGAGTTTGAAATATGAAAAAATTTAATGCTTTGAATTGCCCCCCCCCCGAGCTTTCACTTTAGCAGAAGTTCTTATCACTTTAGGGATTATCGGGGTTGTTGCGGCACTTACTATGCCATCTATTATTAACAAATCCAAACAAATGCAATTAATTGCACAGGCTAAAAAAACTTATTCAACGATAGCAAACGCTCTTATTCTTGCACAAAACGACCTTGGTAGTATTGGTAATAATACAGCATTATTTGACCAGAATAATACATCCATTCAAACCGCAAGACAGTTTGTGAAATATTTTAAAGATGCTAAACTTTGTGAAACTGCCAGCCAACAGGGGTGTTCTCAGTTCTATTATAATACAAGATACGCTGTTCCTCAAGCTAATGACAGTGATACATTTTATGGTTCAAACAATTCTGGTCCTGCAATTATATTAACAAATGGAGCAGTATTAAGAATTTCGCAAATAAACGGTAATACAGACTGTTCATTACTAGTTAACTCTTGTAAAACTGATCAATATGGACGATGTTTAAAAGATGAAAACGGAAATAACATAAAAGTTTCCTACACCAACTACAGATGCGGATATATAAGATTTGATGTTAATGGTATTAAAGGTCCAAATCGTTATGGTGAAGATAATTTTGGGGCTGTAGTTGCATTACGAAAACTTGAACCTGAACCTTGGAATGCGATAGGATATTCCAGTCTTCGAAACATACTTTCAGGCAAAAACAAACTGGAATTTACCGACTATCAAATAGGAGGAAAAATAGACAATTAACTATTTTTGGAATGGAAATAAATTTTCAAAAAAATTATTTATTACCTCAACAATATTTGGTCTTTGAACATAAAAACCGACAAATTCATCCTTTATAACATCTCTGCCGTTTTTATGCACAATAGTTACAGTTTTGGGTGTTACCCTGTTTTGTGACGGTATTTTGTGGAGTAAACGTGAAATTTTTAGCATTAAAGTGATTTACGCTCCACTTCTTCTGTTGTAGAAACTTCGATAATATCGCCAACTTCAATATCATTCCACTTCGCAAATGAAATACCGCATTCAAAGCCTTGTGCAACTTCTTTTACATCATCTTTGAAACGTTTAAGCTGGTCGATTGCACCGCGGAAAATTTCTTTGCCGTCACGAATAAGAACAGCATCTTTACTTCTTACAATCTTACCTTCAATTACATAACAGCCGGCAATTCTGGTTGTTTTACCAACTGTAAATACTTGACGAATTTCAGCCTTACCGAGTTCAACCTCTTTAATTTCAGGTTCAAGAAGTGACAACATTGTTTTTTCAATATCTTCTAATATCTGATAGATAATATCATATTTCTTAATTGTAACACCTTCGCGTTCAGCGGCTGCAAGAGCATTTGAATCTTCTTTGACCGTAAAGCCTAAAATCAAAGCATTAGATGCAGATGCTAGCATTACATCGGCTTCTGAAATATCACCGACACCAACGTGTATAATTTTGGTTTTAATTTCTGAAGATTCAACCTGTGCAATAGCCTGTGATACAGCTTCCGCAGACCCGTTAGTATTAGCTTTAATAATCAAATTCAATTGAGGAATATCATCCTCACCTGCTGCTGCCTCACGACGTACGTGTGCAGGTAACATTGCATCAAGACGTTTGTTGCGTTCTTTTTCTTTACGTTCCTGAACAATTGATTTCATTTCTTTCTCGTTTTGAACAACTTCAAAATAATCACCCGCTTGTGGAACTTCTGTCAGACCCAATATTTCAACAGGTGTAGAAGGTTCCGCTTTTTGAATTCTTTCTCCGCTGTCAGACAATAAAGCTCTGACACGTCCGCAGGCTGTTCCCACAACAATACAATTACCAACACGCAATGTTCCGTTTTGAACAAGCAATGTAGCAACAGGACCTTTACCTTTATCAAGATTTGCCTCAATTACAACACCTGATGCTTCAGCCTTAGGATTAGCTTTTAAATCTTGAACATCAGCTACAAGTAAAATATATTCTAATAATTCATCAATACCTGTACCCTGTAATGCTGAAACCTTAACTGTAATGGTTTCACCGCCCCATTCTTCGGGAACAAGTCCGTGTTCTGTCAATTGCTGTAAAATTTTATCAGGGTTAGCACCTGCTTTATCAATCTTGTTAACCGCTACAATAATTGGAACTTCCGCAGCTTTTGCGTGGTTAATGGCTTCAATTGTCTGAGGCATAATACCGTCATCTGCAGCAACAACAAGAATGGCAATATCTGTAGCTTTAGCACCACGGGCACGCATTTCGGTAAATGCCTCGTGACCCGGAGTATCTACAAATACAATCTTTTTGTTTTCCGTATTATCAAGATAAACAGTATAAGCACCTATAGATTGCGTAATGCCTCCGACTTCTGTCGCAACAATTTTGTGCTTTGATGCTCGAATGCTATCCAATAAAGTAGTTTTACCGTGGTCAACGTGACCCATAATTGATACAACAGGAGCACGTTTTTTGAGTAACTTTTTATCAACTTCCGTAAGTTTTTTAACTTTTTCTTCTTTTTCAAGTTCTTCTTCCATGAATGCTTCTAAATCTTCATCAAGAACTTCAAGTTCATATTCAGCACAGATTTTTTTGATAACATCAACATCTATAAGCTGATTAACTGTTGCCATAATACCCTGGAACATAAGAAACTTAACAATTTCGGCAGGTGTTTTTTGGATTTTTTCAGAAAGTTCGCTAATAGTCATTGCTCTGTTAACAACAATTTGTGTTACTTGTTCTGCTTCTTCCTCTTTATGAGAGCGTTTTTTATGTTTTTGAGCTGCTGCTTTTTCTAAAGAAATTCTTTCCTGTTCTTCTTTTTTAGAATTAAAATCCTTGCCTTTTTTCTTAGCATCTGGTCCTGTACGTTTTCTTGCCGGGCCTTTATTTTCATAAATATCCTGGGAAATTATTGTTCTTTGTATTGGTTTTCTTTCTCCCGACGGTTTTTCGAAAGGTTTTTTAGGTGCACCATCTCTGCCTCCTTCTCTTGGAGGACGAGCAGGTCTTTCACCGCGAGGCGGTCTGTCAGGTCTGTCTCCGCGCTGGGGTCTGTCAGAACGAGGCGGGAATTTTTTACCCTCAGAAGGAGAGCCGGCAGGTCTTTGAGGAGCACGTCTTACAATTTCTAAACGACTTTGCGGCTGAGGTTTTGCTTTCACAATCTCAACTTTCGGAACTGAAGATTTTTTGACTTCAACGACCGGTTTTTCTTCTTCTTTAACCTCTTCAGCTACAGGTGTAGCTTCAGGAGTTTTTGCTTTTTTTACAACAAAAGCTTTTGGTTTTTTAGCTTCTTTAACACCGCCTGTGGCAATATGCTCTTTCAATCTTTTTACCTGATCAACAGTAACAGTGCTTGAATGAGTTTTGCCCGTAACAGAAATTTGTGCGAACTTTTCTATAACTTCCTTACTGGTAAGCCCAAGTTCTTTTGCTAATTCATTTATTCTAATTGTGTCAAAACTCATTTATTAATTTTCCTTTCAAATCTTGCGGTACAGAGGTTTTCAGAATTCTTGAAATTTTATTTTTCTTAAATGCATTCTCTATACAAGCATTATTATAGCAGAGATATACAGATCTGCCAAATTTTTTACTATCGGGGTTTACAACAAGCTCGCCTTGTACATTTGTGATTTTAATTAATTCGTTTCTGTCTTTAACCACACCGCATCCTGCGCACTTGCGTTCAACCACTAATTCACCTCTGCCAATTTTTCCAATTTTAACTTTTGATCGTGTTCAATTAGCAGCCCCAAAAGTTCGTCCAAATCACCGTCAATTACCGTATTAACATTCAAATTGTGATTAATTCTGTGATCTGTCAAACGACCTTGCGGGAAATTATAAGTTCTGATACGTTCACTTCTATCACCTGTACCAACTTGTGAACGACGTAAATCCGTAATTTCCTGCATTTGTTTTTGAACTTCCATATCATAAAGTTTTGCTTTTAAAATCTGTAAAGCACGTTCTTTGTTTTGCAACTGGGAACGTTCTTCCGTACAGAAAATCATAATTCCCGTAGGTTTGTGGAAGACCCTTGCAGCAGTTTCAACTTTGTTAACGTTTTGACCGCCTGCGCCGCCTGAACGAGCGGTTGTAATTTCCACATCATTCATATTAAGTTCAACTTCGACATCATCGACTTCGGGCATTACAGCAACTGTAGCAGTTGAAGTATGAACTCTGCCTTGAGATTCTGTCGCGGGAACTCTCTGAACGCGGTGAACACCTGATTCATACTTTAATTTTGAATAAATGCTGTCACCTTTCATAGAGATAATAATTTCAGACACACCGCCTGCTTCACATTCGGTCTTACTTAAAACTTGTGTCTGCCACCCCTGCTTATCCGCAAATCGCATATACATACGTGCAAGATCGCCTGCAAAAATATTTGCTTCATCACCACCAGCGCCGCCTCTGATTTCAAGCATAATATCTTTATCATCCATAGGGTCACGCGGGAGTAGAAGAACTTTCATTCTTTCTTCGTATTCAGGGAGTTTTGCCTCATTTTCAGCCATTTCAGCTTTTAAAAAAGCTTTCATTTCTTCGTCACTTTCAGAATGAATTAATTCTTTAGCTTCATCAATGGCATCAGTAGCTTTTTTCCAAGCATAATAAAGTTCAACGGTTTCTTCCATAGACTTTCTTTGCTTTGACAAATCCCTGAATTTATTATAATCCTGAATAACAGCAGGATCAGACAGTGTAATTCCTAACTCATTATATTTCTTCTCTATTTGAAGAATTTTATCTAACATATCTTTCATACCTTGATTATATCAAGAACAAAATATTTTTCAAATATAGATTTACAGGCGTTGCGGATAGTCATCTTTAAATTCCCATCCGTCTATAAATAAAAGCTGAGTACAAAAAGAGCCTTTTTTACATAATTTTAAAAGATTGTTCCTATCTGTTAAATTTGTTGTTGCATCAGGATAAAAAGTCGGGATGTCACCAGTCCAGTCATAAGGAGTAAAGTTACCTGAACTCATTCTCATAATAAATTGATGTTGATCTTTACCTCGAACATTTGGACCTTTATCTATAGAATTAATATCATACATAAAATCAACAGCTCCGCCACATCTGATACTTACACTAGAACCATCATTAAAATATACTGTATAAATATAATTTTGGTATTGGGTTTTAGATGTTTTAACAACAGATTTAAAATACGGATTAAAATATGTATTCCAAAATTTCTCAACAGAATCAACATTTTGCCAAGGATAAGACCAATCTTCAACCATTGTATTTGTTTGATGTTCAGAAAGTGTAATTGCTTGCTGCATTGTACTATAAAAACGCTTTAATCTCGTTGAATACTCACTCTTTTTATGACTTTGAATTAGTGTTGGCAAGTCATTGCTGCAACAACACCAATAATTCCTAAAGTAATCAAGACCTCAGCAAGAGTAAAGGCTAATGAATTATCCCCTCCCCAGAAGGTATTTTTAAAATTTAAATCTCTCATTCTTCAGCTCCTTTCTGCCATTTATTATATACAAAGTTCTTAAATTTTGCAATATAATTCAAACTTTATGCGATTGCATTAATTGGGATTTCAGATATAATAAAATTTATAGGAGAAAAAAATGTTACATTATTTTTTATGTTCATATATTGTTACTGCATTTGGACTTTTAGGTGCATATATTCTTGGCGAACACGCACATGGAGGAAACGGATTGGCCTGCGTATTTATTGTTCTTGTCCTTGCAGTACTTGAAATTAGCCTCTCATTTGACAATGCAGTTGTAAATGCAATGAAACTTGAAAAAATGAATGACCTCTGGCGGCACAGATTTTTAACATGGGGAATTATTATTGCAGTATTTGGAATGCGTTTTTTATTCCCAATTCTAGTTGTATCGATTTTTGCAAAATTAAGTATGTCGGAAGTTGCATATATTGCACTACATAATATTGATAAATACGCATATTATTTACATCAAACCCACGCTCCTATCGTAACTTTCGGCGGAATGTTTTTAATTATGCTGTTTCTTAATTACTTTTTTAATCATCAAAAAGAAGTTCATTGGATAAAACCTTTAGAAAACTGGCTATCACATTTAGACCACATTAAAGGAATAGAAGTTGTAATTTCTTTATTAATGCTTTTGGCAACCCAAAACTTTGTACCCCAAGAACAGAAACTTAATGTAATTATTTCCGGCATAGCAGGTATTATAACATACCTTACAATTGACGGATTTACTCATTATCTAGAAAGACATGAACAGCAAAGATTGGCAAAATGTGCAGAAGGGGCAGCTTGTACAGGGTTTGTAAGCTTTTTGTATCTTGAGCTTATTGACGCATCATTTTCTCTTGACGGAGTTTTAGGAGCATTCGCTTTGTCAAAAGATATCATTATAATTTCAATTGGTCTTGCAATAGGGGCTATGTTTGTACGTTCATTAACAATAATGCTTGTGGAAAAGAAAACTTTAAATAAATTCTTATACCTCGAACACGGTGCACACTGGGCTATTGGAGCATTAGCCTGCCTGATGCTTGTATCAACAGTTAAAGAAATTCCTGAAATAATTACAGGCGGTATTGGACTTGGTTTCATAGTATTAGCATTTATAACATCTGTTGTTCATAATAAAAAAATGGAAAGGCTATTGGCAAAAGATGCTTAAACTTCCACTTGTCACATTTGTAGTAACATCATTTAATTACGAAAAATTTATTGCAAAAACTATTGAGAGCATAAAAGCTCAAACATATAAAAACATTGAAATAATAATAGTTGACGACTGCTCTACAGATAATTCCCGTGAAATTATCGAACAATTCAATGATGTAAAACTTGTTAAAAACGACAAAAATATCGGACAGCTCGCATCAATGTTAAAAGGGCTAAAATTTGCTAATGGTCAATTTGTCAGCTTTATTGACAGCGATGATATCTTAATGCCTGAATATGCACAAAATCACATAAGAGTTCATCTGCAAACTTCTGTTGCTTTGACATCCTGCCAAATTATTGAGATTGGTGAAAATAACGAAATCCATACAATGAATTCAATTTCATCACCGCAAGAACTATTA
Organism: uncultured Candidatus Melainabacteria bacterium; assembly: GCA_950096985.1. Taxonomy (GTDB): domain Bacteria; phylum Cyanobacteriota; class Vampirovibrionia; order Gastranaerophilales; family Gastranaerophilaceae; genus Stercorousia. The sequence goes on along the minus strand of CATNBA010000016.1, from coordinate 10,647 downwards.
GGCAGTGAAAATCCAGATTTTAAAGTATTAAAGAAAAAACGTTTTGGGGGATGGTACTGGTCACCCAATTCATCGGCAATGTTCAGAAAAGCTTCAATTGAAATTATAGAGAATTACAAAAATACAGATGGCTGGCGAATTTGTCCAGATAAATTTTTATTTAATTTCGCTCACCTTATTGGCGGTTCAGCAATAATTTATAAACCTCTTATCGGTTACCGACGTCACGATAACAATGCAGGCAACTGCACACTTGTGACCGGTAACAAAAAATTACACAGTGACAAAACAACAATACTAAATATCAAAAATAACCTAAAAATCCGTCCTGAAACAATTAAATTTTTATGGCAGGAAAGAAAAACTTTAGGATATCGCAATACCCTAAAGTTAATTCTAAAAACATTCTATTAAACCCGATAAAACGGTGAGCCGTAGCTCCTAGAACTTCCAACTGTTCAAATATTCTTCCTGTTCAGCTGTCAATGTATCAATTTCAATACCCATTGATTTAAGTTTCAATTCTGCAATTTTAACATCAACTTCGTGAGGAAGTGTATGAAGTTTATTTTCAAGTTTTCCTTGATTTTTAACAATATATTCCATTCCAAGCGCCTGATTTGCAAAACTCATATCCATAACACTTGCAGGATGTCCTTCTGCTGCCCCAAGGTTTACAAGTCTGCCTTCTGCAAGAACGTATATTGATTTACCGTTATTCAATTTATATTCCTGCAATGATGGTCTAATCTGTTTAATTTCTTCGGCATAAGCCCTTAAATCGCCAACATTAACTTCCCAGTCAAAGTGACCTGCGTTAGCAACAAACGCACCGTCTTTCATTGATAACAAATGCTGAACATCCACAACATGTTTATCACCGGTTACAGTTAAGAATATATCTCCTTCTAATGCTGCTTTTGCAATAGGCATAACTCTATATCCTTCCATAACAGCCTCAAGAGCTTTAAGCGGGTCAACTTCGCATACGATAACATTAGCACCCAATGCTTTTGCACGTAATGCACAACCTTTTCCGCACCATCCGTATCCTGAAATTACTACAGTTTTACCTGCAATTAAAATATTTGCGGCACGCAAAATACCGTCAATAGAGCTCTGACCTGTTCCGTATCTGTTGTCATAAAGGTGTTTTGTTAAACTTGTATTCACTCCTACCGCAGGGAACATCAATTTTCCTTCACGTTCCATAGCCTGAAGTCTTATAATACCTGTTGTAGTTTCTTCTGTTGACCCGATAACTTTAGATGCTAATTCCGGATAATCATAATGAATTGTGGAAACTAAGTCGCAACCGTCTTCAATAATTAAATCAGGTTTATGTGCAATAGCCTCTTGAATATGAGATTTGTATGTTTCTACACTTTCACCTGCAATTGCAAAAACCGGAATATCATAATATTTAACAAGTGCTGCAGCTACGTCATCCTGAGTTGAAAGAGGATTTGAAGCAACAAGAATCGCATCAGCACCGCCTGATTTCATAACTATACATAAAGCGGCAGTTTCCTTCGTAACATGTGAGCAGGCAGATAATTTCAAACCTTTAAACGGTTGTTCTTTAATAAATCTTTCCTGAATTTTTTTCAAAACAGGCATATCCTTGAACGCCCATTCAATTTGATTTTTACCTTGTTCTGCAAGACTTATATCTTTAATATCACATTTCATTTCTGTCATCAGCATTATATTTCTCCTTTACAAAACGGATTATATCAAAAACATATCCTGATAATCATTTTTTGTAAAATTTTCTTAATAATATAATATAATATAACAAAAATTTTTCTTGACTTGGGTTATAACAGGAGAAGGTAAGGAGTTGTTTACGTGAAAGTCAGTCTAAATTTAAACCAGCCGAAAGCTAATAAAAATGTGCAATTTGAGGGCTATAAACCTATAAAATCCGATACGGGAAACAGGGAATATGAGTTTAACTATGTTTATAATGAAGACCAAAAAGACTGCTATTTAGAAATCTTCTTACTTGATAAAGATGCTGACGGCAACTGGTTTGTTACAGGCAAAAAAGACGATTATGGCAATATAAAACCGCTTGAAAATACTAAAAAACAAGCAGAAGTAATGCTTGAAAAAGGTAAAGCAACAAGAATAAACCTTGCAAAAGAATACGGTATAAGACCGGATCAGCCGTTCGCATATCATTACAAACTTGTTCCTGCGGGACAAAAAAATGCAACCCCCGAATACAAAATTGATCCGGGTAATGTAATCAACGATGCCGCATTTACTCATAGAGCGCATGAGATTTATAACTTTGTAACAGACAGACTTTCAACAGCAACAAAAAGCGGCTCTATGAAATTAATAGTGCCTGATTTTAACAATGTAAGCTGGGTCTATGACGAAAATAACAAAATTATTCCTAATAAAAACATTGAACATGCTAGAAAAACAAATAAGAACACTGCAAATAAAATCGGGGGTTCTCTTGCCGGCATAGAAAAAGATTTAGAACAGGGAAAACTTGACAACTTCACAAGAATTATTACAACCCCTTTATTTACAGATGACAGTCTTTCAGCCCATGCTTACTGGAACAAAAACTGCTTCCAAATGGCGCACAGTCTTGGAAATATCAATAATTACGCATCATTACAAAGAAAACTTTTTGCCAAAGGAATTAACCTTGTTTCAGACGGTGCATACGTAAACGAAGGACTTGAAGGAATTCACTTTAAACACATTCTTCAATGGGGCGAAAAGTCACCTTACTTTAACTGGTTTAAAATATCAGGACTTCAAGACAGTCCGTTGAATATGGGTGTATTCGGCAAAAACCTTGACCACGTAACCCACAGAATTATAAACCCGAAATATGATGTTAAACAAAATGCCGACGGTACTGTAAAAATAACCAAAAATCATAATTATAAATCAAATCAGCCGACATATATTCAAATTTATGACGACAGACTTGTTAATGCTGAAAATCTAAATGACAAGCAATTAATCAAGGCTTATGACAAACTTGTTAAAAACAACCTCGAAATCAACAACCACAATGACACTGTTGTACCTTACAGTTTCAGGATTAACAATGAAACTTACAGAACAAATGTCGAACATTTAAGCGACTACAACAAAAGTGTTCCAAAAGAAAAACAATTGAAACTTAAAAGTGGTGAAGGCACAAGAGCAGTTGCGCAATTTGAATACTTCGGACTTGACGGCAAGCACGAAAGCGGTTTTGAGACATGGGATGCAAACCCAGATATTGCAAAATTAAGCTTTGTACAATCACATTCTGAAACACAGTCACTTAAAAATATAAAAGACCCGGAACAAAGAGCTGAAATGAAAAAACTTCTTAAACAAAAAAATATGGAAGTTCAAGATTATGCAATATCTTCAGCAAAATTCTGGTCAAAGAAAACTAACCAAATTCTTACCCTGAATGTTGCTCAGCACTTGAAAAACATTGACAACAAAGATGCTGATGAAATTTATAGCCGTATTAAATCACTTGCTGACGGCACAGTGTTACCTAAAGACCTTGATGTAAACAAAAATATTGTAAAAAATATATTGCGAAACAGATATCACCTTTCTGTCCAGACAACAGAAAACGATTACAAAAATGCAATTTTACAGGGTTTAATGGATGTTCCTCTTGACAGTATTGAAGTCGGTGACGATATTGTTTCAGTTCTTGCATCGCCTTATATGACTAAAAGAGCATCAACAGAGGAACAAATAGGCGTTTCACGATATGAAATTTTTAAAAACGGTAATAAGCACTTAACATCTGAATACAAAAAAGCTTACACAATGACAGATGATTTGTATAAAAATGAGATGTCACAGTTTGCTTCAAAAGTTTTAGATGAAGTTGAAAAATCACTGCCTGCGGATAAAAAATTCCACGATAATAAAGGAAACACTACAGAATTTGGTAAATATGCTATACCTTTCTTAACCTCTGAAATTGCCAAATTTGCTGTTATTAAAGGAATTTCACCTGATACAAAAATAAGTTTTAACAATGAAACCGGCGAAATTTCCTATAAATATAACGATTTAAAAAATACATCTCTTATTCAGATGGGAATTATTGCAGACAGTCCTGAAGATGAGGCTGTTTCACTTATTAAGCATCTTAAAAAGGGTATAATAAATATAAAAGATACTAACGATATTACAAACGCGTTAATTTTATCTGTGAAAGGTACAAGTGCAGAAAGCTTTAAACTTGCAGAAATGATTGTAAACCGCGCGCAAGGTGGTCTTGACTGGAGAATTGATGCAACCAAAGATATAGCAGACATTGAATCAGTACGAAACGGAAAAACCAACTTTGAGTTTACCTGGAATCAAATAATAAAATTCTGGACAAAATTCAGCGAAAATGTAAAACAATATCACCCTGATGCATATATTGCAGCCGAAGTTACCGATGAAGATGATATATTTAATAAAGGCGGAGGCAGTAGTGCAAGATTTTCATCATCAAAAGAGGCTGTTAAAAAACTTATAAACGAAGCCGGTTTTACTACAACAGCTAATTACACATATTTATCATCAGGAATAAATGAAATTTTCGGTAAATTGTTTGACTTTGATGGAGAAAACAGTCCTGAAAAAGGTACTTCAAAAGGCAGTAAAGTTACGGAACAACTTGCAGGTTTCTTAACATCAGGACCTCTTGAATCAATAATTTATTCATATATTTTTGCAGGCAATCACGATAAATGCCGTGCATTAGATGGTTATGCAATGGATATGGATATGGTTTTTGCCGATTTGACCGACAAGAGCAATTATAACTTACTGCTTAGAGCATACAAAATCCTTCATGGAATGGCATTTGGAAACGAACCGCATTCAGATTCAGTTTACGGATATGATTTCAGCCGTGTAAGCCCACTTGCAATTGCCAGATGCGAATCAATTTCAAGCGGTATGGGTAAAGCATCCCATAAAATAGGTCTAAATGACGGAAGATCTAAATATGTTTATGACTTAATGCTTAGAGCACTGTCTAATATTTCAAATAGCAAACATCTAAACAAAGTATTTGAAGCAGAAGGCTTTGGAACAAAAGATTATCCGACAGCTTTAAATATAGTATTGGATGAAATGAATTATATTGCTGACAACGAAGGGGACGGCAGACTAACAGAGGAAGAAAGACAAAACCTTAAAAAGAAATCACTTGAAATGATTATCGACCCTGCTATGTCAAAACTTCTTGGGCATACAAAATTTCTTGCGGCACTTACAGGCAATCCTACATTGTATGCAGGTGATGAATATGGTGCAACTGGTTTTGAACATACAACAAAAAACATTACAGTCCAAAACCGTAATATAATTCATGAAGAATGGACAGACCCTGAAAGCCCAGAATATTTAGATTTTGTAAAACGTCACAAAGATTATATGGATTATCAATACAATCAAAGAACACGCAGTGAATTACAGCCGCTAAATGATGGTACTCCATATCTTCTCAATATGCAAAATGCGCGTACAAATAATGGCGGTACAAAAGTTTCAGCATTACTGCGTCAAAGTCCTGATGGCCGAATGACAGTATCAGTATTCAACACAGAAGGTTTGACACATAAATTTGATGAATATTATACCCCAGCTGAATTGACGATGGATTGTATTGACCTCAATGGCGGCTCTGCCGACAAAGTTATGCAAAATGGCGGTTTAAAAGCCGGGATGGAATTTAAAAATGCAGATAAAAATGACCATACAATATATTATGTAAACGCTAATAATCAAATTACAGGTCCGAATCATAAACCGATTACATTCAAAGACAGTGTGCTTACTCTTTATCACATCCCAAAACAACTAAGCTTTACAGGGAAAAAAGTAATGTATAATCCACAATACAATTTTGTATCAAACCCTTATATACAGAAAGAAAATATTATTACAGGGTCTGTCTTATCACTTATATCTAAATAAAAAAAAGACCATTTAGGTCTTTTTTTAAACTGCAAATCTGAAATGAACAAGATCCCCGTCTTGAACTACATAATCTTTACCTTCAAGACGTGTAACACCTTTTTCTTTGCAGGCTGTATAAGAACCGTTTTTAACAAATTCTTCGTATGGTGTAATTTCAGCTCTGATAAACCCTTTTTCAAAATCGGTATGAATTACACCTGCTGCCTGAGGAGCTTTTGCTCCTGCCGGGATTGTCCACGCATGAACCTCTTTTTCACCAGCTGTGATAAATGTTCTTAAATCAAGAAGTTTATAAACAGATTTAATCATTCTGTTTATACCGCTGTCCTCAATGCCCAGTTCGGTCAAATATTCTTTTGCCTCATCCGGTCCCAATTCTGCAAGTTCTTCTTCTATTTTAGCTGAAATCAGCACAACTTCGGCATTATGTTTTGATGCATATTCCTGAACTTGTTTTGTGTATTCGTTACCATCTTTCAAATCATATTCAGACACATTCGCTGCATAAATAACAGGTTTTACTGACATCAAATTAAGCTGTTTTACAACAGCAATTTCATCCTCATCGAAATGATCTTTTAATCTTATAAAAGTACCTTCTGATAAAAGTTCAGTTAACTTTTTCAAAACTTTATCTTCAAGAACAGCATCTTTATCGCCGCTTTTTGCCTGTTTCGAAATACGTGCCTGTCTTTTTTCAACCGATGCCAAATCTGCAAGCGCCAATTCAGTATTAATTACCTCAATATCATCAAGCGGATTGACTTTACCAGCAACGTGAATAGTATTAGGGTCGTCAAAACATCTTACAACTTGAATAATTGCATCAACTTCTCTGATGTTATGCAAGAACTGGTTTCCTAATCCTTCACCTTTACTTGCCCCTTTCACAAGCCCTGCAATATCCACAAATTCAATAGCTGTCGGGATAATATCAGTACATTTGCAAAGTTTCTGTAAAATCTCTAATCTTTCATCCGGTACATTAACAACACCTACATTAGGTTCAATTGTACAAAACGGGTAGTTTGCACTCTGAGCATTTTTCGAACTTGTTAAAGCGTTAAATAAAGTTGATTTTCCAACATTTGGAAGTCCTACTATTCCTGTTCTTAACATATTTTATAATTCCTTTACTACATTTGCTGACAAACATTCTTTTTCATAATGAAGACTGTCTGTTAATTGGTTAATTCTTCCCATTATATCTTTAAACATCGGGATTGAAAGACTTTGCTTACCGTCTGATAAAGCATTTTCGGGGTCATGATGCACTTCAATCATAACACCGTCTGCTCCTACAATCAAGCCTGCTTTTGCCATAGGTTCAATCAAATATCTCTGACCGGTTCCGTGGCTAGGGTCAACGATTATAGGCAGGTGCGAATATTTTTTTATAACCGGTATTGAAGCAATATCCATTACGTTACGGGTAAAGGCACTGTCAAAGCTTCTAATACCCCGTTCACAAAGGATTACATTTGAATTTCCGTTATACATAATATGTTCTGCTGCAAGTAGAAATTCTCTAATTGTGCTTGAAAGTCCACGTTTTAAAATTACAGGCTTACTACATTTACCTACAGCATGCAGAAGTTTAAAATTTTGAACATTTCTTGCGCCGATTTGCAGAACATCAATATAATCACACATTAAATCTAAGTCTGATGCATCCATTACTTCAGAAACAGTAAGTAATCCCGTTTCATCCGCAGCCTGACGCATATACTTTAAAGCTTTTTCGCCATATCCTTGAAAATCATAAGGAGAAGTTCTGGGTTTGAATGCTCCACCTCTTAAAAACTGACATTCCATTTCTTTTGCGGCATAAGCAACTTTTAAAAGACCTTCATAATCTTCTTCTATCGAACAAGGTCCAACCATTGAAACCGGCTTGTTATCTCCACCGATTTTCACTCCGTTTGAAAACTCAATAACCGTGTCTTCCGATTTCAAATCGCGTGATGCGAGCCTAAAAGGTTCTCTTATAACTTTAACTTCTTTTACACCGTCAAAAGCGGATATTCTTCCTGGAGTAACTGTTGTCTTATCGCCTAATGCATCAATAACAGTATGCACTTGACCACGGTTAAATCTTATTTCAAATTCATTTGCTTTTAAGAAATCTATAACTTTTTGAACCTGTGCTTCAGACGCCCCGGTTTCCATAATTATAATCATACTTATCTCCTTGTAAGATAAGCTTATCACAAATATATCAATCTACCAAGGGTATTTATCGTCTACCTGCCAGCCGTTACACATAAGATATGCAAGACAAGCATATTTTGTGACACCATTACAGCCGTGCTGTCCAACAAATGAAGATGACAAATATTCCTCACATTTTTTTGAACTGTCATAATGATAAGGTAAAAAACGATTTCGGCTTATCATACTTTGCGAATGCCACCCGTCAAGACCGCCAAGTTCTACTCTAAATATATCTTTTCCATATAAATTAAAACCTTTAGCACCATCAATATCATATACTATAGTAACTCTGTTATAATTTTTACCACTTTCACCTTCGGCGTTATTTACAAATCCTACCAACAGATATACAAGAGCTCCATTATTTAATACAAATGACACACCGGAACTGGTATTAATTTTGGCATAATCACCTTCATATCCCTCTAAATTTATGACCTGATCCATGGGTTTATAGCCTGAATATGCAACGGTATTGAGATAAGGGAGCATATATTTTTCGGCAAAATAAACGCTTTTTTCTTTGTTACTGGCATTGTCAAGCCACTCCCAGTTGGAAATATCCATACCATAATCAGCTTTAGCACGTTCTATAGCATTATTTAAAATCACATAGTTTTGTTTTGCTCTGGTTACCACTACATGTTTTCTGTGTTTTTCAATAATTGAGGGCATTGTTAATGCTGCAACTACACCAATAATACCAAGAGTGATTAACACTTCTGCTAATGTAAAACCAAAACGTAAAGGAGTTAAGCTGAGAGTGCCCCCCCCCCGAAATTAAAGCTAAAATTTTTCATAATTCCTCCTTAATGTTTTTATTATATACGACTTTCTTCATAAGTTCAAGTGCCGGAAAATATTTGGGCAGAATTCGCAGACAATCCTCAGCAGCTTTGCGGGCATTATCCAAATCGCCTTTATTAAAATAGATATAGCCAAGTAAGTAATGAAGTTCAGGATCATTCCAGAAATAACTTTTGGCTTTTTCCAGAAAAAAGAGAGCTTGGCATTCAAGATTATTATTATAAAGAACACGCCCAACAAACTTATACACTTCAGGGTTTATAGTGAACATAAAATCGCAATAACGGATAATTTTTTCAACATAGTCACCTTTATAATAATGTATTAAAATATTCAAATCTATTTCCAAAAAATTCCTAAGCTGAAAATATGTTGGATATTCTTTAACATTGTCTTCAATCAAAGAAATCATAAACAATGCCCAATCTGCACGAATATCATTATTCTTTATTAAAGAAAAGTTTTTTTTTGCATCTTCTAAATTATCATTCAAAAGACAGCAATATGCCGTTTCTAAAATACAACCTTTTTTTACGAAAAACTGCTGACTATCCGAATCCAGATTAGCCAGCAAATTTTCTTTAGCTTTTTTATATTCTAAAACCATATAAATTAGTAATTGTTATTATTATTTCCATTAAAATTCAAATCAGACATCATTGAATTCATCATCATTGCCTGCATAAAACGCGGGTCTATATTTTCTCCGTTTTGAGCTTTACTCATAAGCATCGGAAGCATGTTCATCATACTGTTGTTATTATAATTATTGTTATTACCAAGCATCATACTCATTTCTGCCATACGCGGATCTTGGTACTGTGCAAACTGCTGATAAGGATTTTCTTCTTGAACGGTTAAATTTAAACCTGCCTCTTTTAATGTTTTAACGGCTTGAAGTATTTCTTCATCACTAACCATAGCAATTCGTTCAGTTTCTTCTGTTAAAGACTGCATATCATCCACATTATTATGCTTCAAATCAAATTCTTTAATTTTTTCAATATCTTTGTGTTCTAGATCTTCTTTTTTGTTGATTGTTTCTTTGATATTGTTTAATTCTTTTTGTTTTACCTGTCCGTTGAGCTCCGGTGATAATCCGTTGCCATATGGAGCTTTAATAAACTGATCAAGTTCATCTGTTTCTTCAGTAGCGGCAGAAGTTGAGCATTTTGGACCGCCATTTAGACAATCTCTGCCGATTTCTGCATATTCTGTCAGATATGAATTCGGATTAAGAGCAATTACTTTTTCATAAGATTCAATTGCGGCATCAAGCATATCAACTTGTGTGTATGCCATGCCCATATAATAATATGCTGTAGCATTAGTCGGATCTTTCTTTACTAAAGAAAATAACTCCTGTAAACATCCTGAATAGTTGCCTGCCTTATATTTAGCCACTGCACTTTTCATGTTTGCATTAGGGTAATAAATTGTATCTATATCCAGTGCAGCAGACGGTTTTTTTTCAGCTTCCTGTTCCTGTCTTTGTGCCTCTAATCTTTTTGCACGTTTTGAATTATCTTCTGCAAATGCACATACTGAATTCAACATTAATGTAAAAGCAATTAATAAAACAATCTTTTTATTCATGATTACTTCCTTTTCTATTAGTTTATTTATAATAATTTATTTTGCTAAATCAAGTATATA
>CATNBA010000015.1 GCA_950096985.1 uncultured Candidatus Melainabacteria bacterium | reverse complement strand
AACCATTAAAACTTTTTAATATAAAAAGACGATAAGAAAACTTATCGTCTTTTTATTTTTATTCTTTAATTATTTTGTGCAAATGTATTTATCATATCAATATATTTATCACGTTTCATTATCGCAAGTTTATAACTCTTGTTATCTTTAGTTGTAACTGTAAACGCAACAGGGAAAAATAAACCTACATAGGTTTTTTTTATTGATAATATTTCACTATAAGGTATACTTATATTTTTATCAGCTGACTTCAAAAATGTGCCCTTAAATAATAATCTTTTATTTGTAAAAGCAAATTCTCCAGAATTTTGAGATTCCTGCCATAAAAACTCTTTTACCCAATAATCACCTTTTACCATTTCCTGAATTTCCTCACCTTCTTCAAGTTCAAATAGTTCAGGATGAGTTCCTTTATTCTTAAAAAGAAGATATGCTATACCTGCTAAAATTAAAAATCCAACCACTTTTCCAAAAAATTCAATCATACTTCCTCCATTAATTTTTATATAAACTTACATAAATTATTTTACTGCAAAAAATTTATTCGACTGTAGAATGTAAAATTTTAATAAAATAGTTTTAATAAATAATGAAAGATATAACCGAAATTTAAAGAAAGGAGTAAATATGTTTTTTAACGTAATGAAAGCAAAAGATATTGTTGATTTGAAAAATGCAGAATTTGAAAAAGAAGTTTTACTTATGAATAATGACAGCAGTTTAAACATTATTGCCTTGAAGAAAAATGAAATTATTGACACTCATACATCAATTTGTGATGCTGCTGTTTATGTATTAGATGGCGAAATTGAAATTCATTTTGATGCAGAAAAATTCAAAGTAGATAAAGGCGAAATCTTAATGTTTAAACGAGATGCTCAGCATAAAGTTGTAGCACTCAAAGACAGTAAGTTTTTTGTAATTAAAATATAAAAAAAGCTCCGAATGGAGCTTTTTTTATTCTGCGTTATGCACTGTAACCATATTGATAATAAGACCCAAAAATGACAGTACAACCGACCCGAGAAATGCAGCAAGAAATCCGTCCACATAAAATCCCGGAGCAAGATAACCGGCAAGCATAAACAATAATGCATTAATAACAAGTGTAAAAATACCTAGAGTTAAAATGTTAATCGGCAATGTAACAAAAACAATCAATGGTCTTATAAATATGTTAATAAGCGCCATTATAACAGTTACCAGCATTGCACTCTGAAAGTTTTCTACACCGATACCAGGCACTAACCAAGCCACAAACATTATGGCTAATGTGAAAAGTATCCATCTTAAAAGTAAAATCATATCCTTTTTCCTTTCTGTTATTATTTTAAATTTTGGTTTGACATTTTACATTGCCCGCTAGTATAATACTTGTGTTAAAATTATGTACAAAAAGAGAGGGTCTTATGAAAGATAACATTTTAATTGTGTCATTACTGGTGTTAATTCTTGTTGCAACATTTGCAGAAATCGGAGTTAAATCATCTCAAAACAGATATGAAGTGGTAACTGCACCAAATATGTTAACAATACTTGTTGACAAACATACAGGTGAAACATGGAGAAATTGCATTTGCGGAGAAAAATCCAACGTACCCGGATGTTGGGAAAAAATGGCAACAATAAACCCGGAAGAGTTTAATAAACCATCCGGAGAGGCAAAAGCTGTAAAAAAAATGATTAGACTACAAAAGAAATTACAAAAACTACAGCAAGCACAACAACCGCCTGTTCAAGAAATTAAATAAAATAATTATATATTAAAAATTAGGGTCAGGTTATCCTAAGACCTCTTTAACAGCCACTATATAATTTTAGAACCAGTACAATCATAAGATTAAACTGGTTCTTTTTTGTTTTGAATTATTAACTTGTGTAAAATTTAAATTCATACCACTGGAAAAGCATGTGATTTAGAGTTATACTACATATGTAGTAGTGTTAGTAAAAGGATTTTGTGGCGGCAATGCCGTCTATTTGGCGTATTGTTTTTAATACAAACTATTATAAAATAGTTTAAGCAATGTAAACTCATTTTTGAAATTCAGCAAAAATAGTTTATCAGTAGTTTTACATGTGAAGTAGGTGTAGTATATTGAACGAAAATAAGGCAGATAGTAAAAAGGCTGTTGAGCCCAAAAAGACTAAGAATTCGACTGTTTCAAACCCGTTGGCGAAACAGATGAATGCGCTGAAAAAACCTGCCGTAAAAAAGATTTTACCTGAAAAACCAAAAACTGTTTCTGACCCGATTGCTCAAGAAACATCAAATATTGTTGCAAGAATAAATAATTTTAATACCAATAAAACTTCTAACAAAATATATGGCAGCGGCTATATGAATGGGAGTTCAAATAAAGTTATTGATTATTCAGATATTGTTTATTCTTTAAACTCAGTTTTAACAGGAAAAACAAGTGTTCAAGATTTATTCGTATCAGTACATGAATTGTTTAGCGAAAAATTAAACCATATATTTACAGCATTTGGAATTTATCACGAAAAATCAAAATGTGTTAATATAAAACTTTTTAATTCGATGGGAAATACTTACACATCAAAGATATTTATGTCTGAAGATGAAAACCCTGTTATAGAATGTTTTAATAATGCTAAATCAATATGCTGTGAAAATAATAAATTTTTAAACATACCATACCTGCACAGTTCATCTTCACTTGTCCTGCCCCTAAATTGTGTAAGCGGATGTAAAGGTGTTATGGTTATCGGTAAAGATAATTTGGAAAACCATACAGGACTTTTTGAGTTTATAGCAAATTATTGTGCATTATTTATGCAGAATTTGGAACTTGTAGAGCAGACAAATCTGTATGCAAATACGGATGCTTTAACAGGTTTGTATACTCACAGAGGATTTCAAGAAGTTTTATGTTCAGAACTTAAACGTACGGCAGATAACGATTCACAGCTTTCTATTATAATGCTTGATATAAACAATATCTCAAAAATTAATAGAGAATTGGGACACGCAAAGGGAGATGAAGTAATCAAACTTCTTGCAGAAAAAGTTAAACAAAACAGCAGAAGCACTGACAAAGCAGGTCGTTACGGAGGTGACGAAATCGCTATAATTCTTCCTGATACAGGCACGGCTGATGCAAAATATCTTGCAGAATATATTACTTACTGCCTTTCTTGCTGTTTCGTAGACGATGTAGGACCTGTAAAGGTTTCTGTAGGTATTGCGACATTCCCTGAATGCTCAAGAGATCAGGAAAAACTTCTTATCCTTGCTGAACAGGCTATGTATATTTCACAAGCTAAAGGTTATAAAGAAGGTATGTCAGCAATAATAAGTTCTTCAGATTTCAATTTCTGGGATGATGATGCTTTAAATTCTTTTGCTGAAGTAATAGCAAAACGTCATTCCCAACTCGGTATTGATTTTGAAGAAGAACTTGTTCATAAGTTTAACAATGAAAATATTGTTTCTCAAAACCACCTTATGGAACTTGCAAATTCACTTGCAGGCGCAATTGATGCAAAAGACCCGTATACAAAAGGTCACTCAACTTCTGTATCAAGATATTCTGAAGCCCTTGCTCGTTCAATTAATCTTCCTGAAGATGAAGTTCAGAGAATTAAATTAGGAGCACTTCTTCACGATGTTGGCAAAATTGGTATACCTGAAAATGTTTTGAAAAAACCTGATAAGCTCTCAGATGAAGAATGGGAAATTATGAAACAGCATCCTGTAATCGGTGCTGAAAAAGTACTTGAGCCCAATGAGGCGTTACGAGATTTAATCCCTATGGTTAAATATCACCATGAACGTATTGACGGTAAAGGCTATCCTGAGCAGCTTAAAGGCGAAGACATACCGCTGGCAGCAAGAATTGTAGCTGTTGCAGATACATACCACGCATTAATTTCTGATAGACCATACCGAAAAGGTTTGAGTGTCGATACAGCCTGCAAAATTTTAAAAGAAGGAGCCGGCACACAGTGGGATGCAGATTTAATCCGCCACTTCATCGGCATTGCTCCGGCATTGTCGACAAGTATTTAAGGTGATACAAAAATTACCTGCTTGCATAATTTTAAAAAATGGTATATAATCAAATGAAGGAATTTAGGTTTCTGAGTACCAACTAAAATTAGGAGAAAGACAAATGTACCAAGACGAAAAACTTGTATGTGAAGATTGCGGCGCTGAGTTCATCTTTACTGCAGGTGAACAAGAATTTTATGCAGAAAAAGGTTTAGTAAACAAACCAAAAAGATGCCCGGAATGCAGAAAAAATCGCAGAAGCAACAACAGAAGACAAAGAAGAATGTATGAAGCGGTTTGTTCTAAATGCGGAGCACAAACTCAAGTACCTTTCAAACCTGTTCCGGGCAGAGAAGTATTTTGTAAAGATTGTTTCTCAAAAGAACAACCTGCTGAATAAAAAATTTCACATACTAACTATAAAAAAACAGACCTTAAAAAAGGTCTGTTTTTCTTATACACCTATGCAGTTGTTAAGATATTCTATAGTACTTATTTTTTCATCATACAGATATTTAATGAAATTTAAATAAGCAGCGTTATATGAAGTTATTACAAGATTTATTTCAAATCCGTCTGTACAAAATGGTTCGTAATCATATACAACATAACTGTTATATTTACTTTTCCATTCTTTTCTTTCTACACGGCTGTTGTTTTCTTCTACGATATCTTCAAGCCACGCCAGAATATCCTTATTCACATTTTTCATTTCCAAACGATTGTATCTGTTGCAATCGCGGCAATCATTTCCCATTAACATGATTAAATTCACTCCACATATATGTTATATGTAAATTGTAAACTTATTTACATGCGAAATAATCCCCTTTAGGTATAAATAGAAAATAGTAAAATATGGTGATTTATTTTCTGAATTCAGAAATAATTTTCAAAAGAATATCGACTTGAGATTTTGATAAGTTAGAAATATCAAGCGTTTGTTTTTGATATGATACGCCGTTTTCGGGCGGAAAGTTGAAAAGTTGAGCAGGTTCTACATCCAGAGCATCACAAAGCTTGAGGAGAGTAGGATATTCAATAAACGATTTTCCTCGTTCCCACAACCCAATAGTATTTGGAGCAACACTAACTAATTCGCCGAGTTTTTCCTGACTATAACCTTTTAATTCTCTATAATATCTTATTTTTTTGCCAAACTCTCTCAAAAAATAATCCATATTAACAGAGTATAGTATTTTTATATTTCAAACCACATCAGTAGTTATGCTATACAATATTGGACATTGTGATACAAGGAGTTTGCATACCTAAAAAAGTATTATTTTTCTATATGCTTAATAAGCCTGTATTGTTTGTATAATAAGTCTTTCAGCATATAATTTTTTATATTTTTTTGGGTGATTTATATTATTCCAAGAATTTTTGCATTTGCGATGGCATGCATGATATTTCTTGCATTCAGCTTTGAACATACAAGATTATGGATATATCTTTCGTGGTAAGCACTTACAAGATGCATTGTTTCTCTTATTTCATAAATTTTCATACTGCAGGATTTCAATAATAAATATGTGATTTCTTCTTGTGAAAGCGGGTCTTGTAAACTGGGAATTTGACGGGGTTCAACTTTTTTGATAAATCTTTTGCGAAATTTAGGTTTTACAAAACTGTAAGGAATAATTCGAAGTTGTAAAGCGTGAAATATTAAATCCTTTCTGTTGTTGACCCTGAATTTTTTATATAAGAGTTTTGTTCTGGTTTTGACTGTATATGGCTGATATTAAGTTTTTTTGCAATTTCTTCTAGTGTTGCGCCTGTTGCAAGGTGTTTAAGTAAAGTCAATTGTAATTTAGTCATATCCTATAGTAATACTTCCTTAGAGAATTTAATTTTATCTGATTAGTATTACTATGTCAATATCTCAAAAATGGTATTAACAAAATAAACATTAACGACTATATTGCAAAAAGAATACTTGAACTTCGAAAGAGTAAAAATTTGACAGCTGAGAAATTAGCTTGGTCTGCCGAATTATCTAAAAGCTGCATTTGTTCCGCTGAAAAAGGTTTAAAAGATACTAAAATTTCCACAATAAATTCAATCTGCAATGCAATGGATATTACATTAGCAGAATTTTTCAGCATATTTGACAAACCTATACAATAGGGTTAAAAAATCTAAACGTATATGTTATAATAAAAGTTAAATTGATATTGTCGATAATCCAGCCCTCCTTTCATCAAAACTATCAGTTCTTTGACCGATGAAGTTGTTCTGAAGTTTTTAAAAAAGATACAGGCTTAGCCACCTAATATTTTTAATGTGCAATTTAAAACTTTTTAAGCTTTGCATAAGCTGCATCCATGGCTTTAATTCCTTGACGTCCGAAATCTATTGTATACATCAAGCTTTCGCCAATTTGCGCAACTTCTTTTATATGCCCTATACCGAGTTTATCATGAAAAACTCGTTCACCCTCATTGAAAACATATTCGACAGGAGTTGTTGTTTCCATTCTGCGTTGGCGTTCAGCCTCTTGCTCCTGTTGCATACGTTCCTTTTCACGTCTTTGTTCAAGCATTCTTTTTATAGCATTGTCTTTAAAAAATTCTTTAGTTCTTTCTTCATCTCTTGCTTTATTTTCTTGTGATTTTACAAGAATAGTACGTGACGGTGTTCTCATTGGTTTACCGCTTGCAAGCCCTTTATTCGGTGCCACAAAACCTTTTCCGAAACCTGATGACGGTTTTACATAGCCTGAACTATCAAATTGCGCCGATGAATATGAAAAATCAGATTTTCCGGTTTTAGCACGTGATACAGCATTTTGGAAAGTCGATGAACCGCTTGAAGAACCTTCAAATCCAATTGAATTCAACAATTGGCGAGGAATTTCTTCAATAAATCTTGACGGATTGTAATACTTATATTCGCCCCACATTTGTCTTCGTTTTGCAGATAAAAGATATAACTTTTCTTCTGCACGTGTAACCCCAACATACATCAAACGGCGTTCTTCTTCCATCTCTGACGGAATATTAAAAGTCCTTTGATGCGGGAAAACACCCTCGTCACATCCTGCAAGAAATACTACGGGAAACTCCAAACCTTTAGCGGAGTGAAGTGTCATCAACGTAACATTATTTGTAATATCATCCATACCATCAAGGTCTGAAACAAGTGCAACCTGCTGCAAGAATTCACCCAGTGCATTTTCACTTTCCTCGGGAACAAATTCACCCGCAACGTTAACTAATTCCTGCAAGTTTTCAATATCTGCTTCGGCTTCCGGAGTATTTTCGCGCTGTAATTCTGCAAGATAGCCTGTTTTTTCGATTACAAGGGTTACAAACTCTTGTAAAGTGTAACTTTTTTGAGCATCTTTAAATTTCAAAATAAGTTCAGAAAAATCTTTCAATTTTGAACGAGTTCTCGGAGGGATTTCAAGTGCATCTTCAATTCTCTGGCAAGCCTGAAATAAACTTATATCCTCTTTATCAGCAAATTCTGCAAGGTTTTTAACCGTAGTATCACCAATTGCACGTTTCGGGACATTAACAATACGTCTGAAACTTTGAGAATCGTCTGTATTATAAATTAATTTTAAATATGCAATAATATCTTTGATTTCTTTACGGTCGTAGAATTTTAATCCGCCGTAAATTCTATATGGAATTCCCGCTGCCATACACGCTTCTTCAAGCGCACGCGATTGGGAATTTGTACGGTAAAGAATTGCATATCGGTTATAATCTCCGCCACTGTCTTGCTTTATTCGGCTTGCAATAAAGTTTGCCTCATCGCTTTCATCCTGTGCCTCAAAATAGTCAATAAGCTCTCCGTCGCCTTTGTTCGAATAAAGAACTTTATCCACACGTTCAGTATTATTTTCAATAATTGCGTTTGCAACATTCAAAATATTTGCAGTAGAACGGTAATTTTGTTCCAACTTAATAAGTTTTGTCTTTTTAAAATCCTGCTGGAAGTTCAAAATAATTGTATAATCAGCACCTCGCCAGCTGTAGATTGATTGGTCGACATCACCTACAACACACAATGAGCGTTCATCAGGAATTTCAGGCTCTAAATTTGAATACAACATATTGATTAGCTTATACTGTGCCATGTTAGTGTCTTGAAACTCATCCACCATTATATGCTGAAATCTGTCATAATAAAGCTGTCTTACTTCTTTGCATTGCTCAAGCAATTTTACTGTCAACATAAGCATATCATCAAAGTCTATTGCATTATTGTTATTAAGCATATTTTCATATTCTTCATAAATTGATGCAATTTTCTGAGATTTAAAATCTCTTGCAAAAGTTGCAAAAGTATAAGCATCCTGCATTTTGTTCTTAGCGTTTGAAATAACGGTTTTAACTAATTTAGGCGCATAAACCTTGTCATCAAGATTTAATTTCTTAATTGCCTGTTTTATAACCGCATTACTGTCGGTTTCATCATAAATTGAGAAATTTTTGTCAAGCTTTTTACCTGACTGGAAATTATATTTTTCGATATTTTCACGCAGCATTCTGCCGCAAATTCCGTGAAAAGTGCCAACCCACATATATTTGACAACATCTTCACCTAAAATATTTCCGAGACGTTCTTTCATTTCTTTTGCAGCTTTATTGGTAAAAGTTACCGCAAGAATATTTTTGGGGCGAACACATTGGTGTTTAATGAGGTATGCAATTCTTGATGTTAAAAGCTTTGTTTTTCCACTCCCTGCACCTGCCAAAATAAGCAAAGGTCCTTGAACGGTTTCAACTGCTTCTCTCTGTTCTTTGTTAAGATTACCTAATATATTTTCCATTTCCCTATTCCCAAAATCAATTTTTTGTGATATAATCAGCATAAACTAAAAATGAGTAGATTGCAATTAAAAAAAAGGTGGAATTTGAAATGACAAATATACTAATGAGTTCTGAAGACGATGCACAAAAACAACAATCAATAGTTGTACCTATGGATGATTTAGATACTGTGTCGTCAAATTCACCTGATACTGTTGATGAATTAGCTATGGAATTAGCTACTATTCAACAATCTGCTAAAAAAATTGCTATCATCGGCAGCCGCAATCTGCCTATTACTCATCAGCAAATGATTGAAACACTGGCAACAGCACTTGTTACACAGGGCAATACAATAATTACATCAGGAGGTTCTTCAGGAACTAACGCAGCAGCAATTCGCGGTGCTATGAAGTCTAATCCTGATAAATTGAAAGTTATTTTACCGCAAACTATCGGGCAGCAACCGAGTGATGTTCAAAACCAGCTTATCGGTGTTCCAAATATTGTTGAACATCCGGATAGAGCTATGATGACTTTGGCTGATGCATCACGCGTTTGTAACAGAGAAATTATCGATGATTGCAATCAGTTAATCTGTTTCTTATCACATACAAGTAAAACTTTGCACAATGCCGTTCAATATGCAGAAGAAGGTCACAAAGTTATTACCGTATTCTATTTGGATTAATTTGAATTAATATTATGAGTGAACAATTAAAAAAACTTACGGGCAAATTCGGTTTTGAACCTGTTGCCCAGCATCTTGTCAACGACTGTGATACTACGCTTTTTAAAGAACTTGTGGAAAGCGATAGTTTTTTATTCGATTTTGTAAAACAAAATGTGGCAGAACGTATTGGCGTACAGATAAATGAAAATAATTATAAAAACCTTATTGAGTTTTTAAAGTTTTATTCTCCGTCTTATGAGGACGTAATTATATCAGCACTTGTGAAATACGCTGATGAAGATTTGACTGACTTAATGCTTGAAAAATTTGAACAAGGTACAGATGATGAAAAAACATATTGTGCAAGATTTTTCGGGGCAGTTCAAGACCCTCTGGCACATAAGTTTCTTATTGAAAATGCATATGCAGAAAATGATTTTCTTGTACAAAACTGCGCATCATCACTAGCCCTTTGGAAAGATGAAAAATCATATAATGATGCACTTGAAAAATTGAAATGCAGTGATGAGTTTGAAAAATTATCAGCGGTTAAATTTTTGAGTGCATATGGGAATAAAGAAGCTCTACCTGAAATTTTTATTGCTATGAGAAATTCAGCAATGGCTGAAAATATTGCGGGAGAAATCCCTTATATAGAGAATTTGTTTGAACTTCTCGACAAATATTACGAAGATGCTCTTTTGACTATTAATTTTATTATAAATGGTTTAGGAGAAATTTTGCCTTTAAGCGTTGTTTTTGATTACGAACTTTTTGAAGTCTTTGAAAAGTTAATAAACAGCCATGATGAAAGCAAGTCAGGCATAGTTCTTTTGAATGCACGTGAAAAATTCGATATCTTAACAGAAAATGACGAATACCTTTTTGATGAGGATAAAAATACAAAAAATGAAGTTCAAGATATCAAAAGATTACTCAAAAGTGCAAATAATTTAGAAAAATATGTTAATGACGAATTAAATGAAAACAGTCCTTTTGTGTTTACTGCACTTGATTTTGCAACAGATTTACTCAAAATACGTGAACTGTTAAAATCAAATAACCAAACAGTAATTCTAAAGACTGCTGAAGTTTTGAAAAAACTCGGTAATCTTGATGAAAACGCAAAAACAATTGCTCTTTTAAAAGTCACTGACTTAAATATTAAGTCAATTATTAGAGCTTTGTAATTACCACATTCTGTAATTTGGGTTGCCGAATGCTGGATTTGTACGAATTTGTTTATATACACGCATTTTAAATGGTAACTCTTCATACAGGCTCAATTCCGATGGAAAAGGTTGATATTTTGCATTGGAAAACGCTTGTATAATCTTTTTATCGTATTCTTCCAACCCTGAAGATTGTGTCAGTTCTATATCTTTTAAAGTTCCGTTTTTTGTCACTTTGCATTTTATAACAGGCTCTTTCGGAATGTAATTATATGTTGTTGGAATTCTGTCAAACAGATACTTTTGAAGTTTTTCCATGTAATCTTTATAAACCTTTTGTGTTTCGGCAGAAGGCTCAACAGGCAAAATTGCCATACGCGTATTTTGATAAGATGGTGAAGGTGATTGATATTTGTGAACTACATGCTGAAATCCGCTTGTCATTCTAATTGATGACAAGTTAAATTCTTCGGGAAAAGATTTAAAAGGCGCGGATTTTTTTACTGCATTAATAAGAACTTCATCCATTTCAGTACCGCCTGATTGTTCAATTTTAATATCTTCAATACTTCCGTCCGGATTTATTTGATAACTTACAGATGCGGTTGCACTTTCTTGACCCTGGTATTTGAAATTTGCCTTAATTTTTTGCTGAATTTCCTTGCTGTATTGCTCCATAAAAACATTTATATCAGTTTCATCAGCAAAGCCGATATTTGTCAGCAAAAATAAAATCAGTAATAACTTTTTCAACATTACTTAAACTTTCTAACCATTTTCATGGCTTTGTTCATGGCATGTTTTCCTAACTTGCCGTTAAAGCCGCCAAGACCGCCAAAATTACCCATTTTACTCATGTCAGGAAGCCCGTGCGAAAACATTTTTTTCATATCAGTCATGCCTTTCATCATTGTGCGCATCTGCTCAAACTGTTTTACAAAGGCATTAACTTCCTGAAAATCCATTCCGCAGCCTTTTGCAATACGTTTTTTACGGCTTGTGTTCATCAAATCGGGATTGTTGCGTTCTTGAGGTGTCATACTTGATATGAATACTTCCATCTTTTTGAACTGCTTTTCGCTTTCATGAGTTAATTTTTCTCTGTCATCTTTCCCAATATTAAGCCCCAGCATGCCTAACATATTGCCCATTGACCCAAATGCCTGCATCTGCTTTTGCATCTTGATAAAATCGTTGTAAGAAAAATTGTTCTTACTCATTTTTTCTTCAAGCTCTTGTGCCTGCTTTTCGTCAAAAACTTCCTGTGCTCGTTCTACAAGAGAAACAATATCGCCCATGCCGAGAATTCTTGTTGCCATGCGTTCGGGATAAAAATCTTCAAGCGCGTTGAGTTTTTCGCCCGTACCTGTTAATTTTATGGGTTTTCCTGTGCAGTAAGAAACACTTAATGCAGAACCGCCACGGCTGTCACCATCAAGCTTCGTTAAAACCAAACCTGTCAAACCAAGCTGTGCATCAAAGTTTTCAGCAACATTAACTGCCTCTTGACCTGTCATTGCATCTATTACAAGGAGTTTTTCGGCAGGTTTGAAAATTCTATCAATCAAAAGAAGTTCTGCCATCATATCAGTATCAATCTGCAAACGTCCTGCAGTATCCAGGATTATGGTATTAAATCCTTTGTCTTTTGCATAATCAATCGCACTTTGTACAATCTTCTGAACATCTTTGCAATCAGGAATTGTAAAAACTTCTGTTTCAATCTCTTTTCCTAATGTTTGCAACTGTGTAACCGCTGCCGGACGATAGACATCACATGCCACAAGCAAAGGATTCCTGCCTTCTTTTTTAAGTTTTACGGCAAGTTTTGCAGAAGATGTTGTTTTACCGGATCCTTGAAGGCCAAGCATCATAATTAAATTCGGACTACCTGAAAAGTCAAGAGGATATTGTTCTTTACCCAACAGATTAACGAGTTCGTCATGAACAATTTTAATCAATTGTTGTGACGGGTCAACACCTTCAAGAACTTTTTCGCCTTCTGCTTTATCTTTGATTGAAGAAATAAAAGATTTTACTACACGCAGGTTAACATCTGCTTCCAAAAGAGCACGTCTAATCTCACGTAAAGCCTCTTGCATGTTGTCCTGGGTAAGTTCTTTACCGCGAGTTTTGCTTATAATATCTTGAAGTTTTTCACTCAAATTATCAAACATAATAAAATTATAACATAAAGAAAAGCTATGTACATAAGAAGTGCATAGCTGTTGATTAGGGATATGTGTATCTTAGTTCTCTAAGGAGTATGGTTATATATTAGCAAACCAAATCAGAAATGAAATCATAAAAATGTATGATGTTTTTTATTTTTACAAATTAAAAAGCCCCGCTGATGCGAGGCTTTTTTTATCTTCTAAATAGATTACTTAACAGACAATGCCTTTGGACCTGCGTTAACAATTTCAGCAGGCATGTTTGGATATTTTTCTGCAAAGTTATCAGCAAACATTTGAGCAAGTTTATTAGCTTGTTCGTCATAAGCATTTTTATCTGCCCACATACCGCGTGCATCAAGCATTTCAGAAGGTACGTTAGGACAAGATGTAGGATAATCTACATTGAATACATCATGGTGTTTGAATTCGATTGAATCAAATGAACCGTTCAATGCAGCTGTTACCATAGCTCTTGTGTAAGCAAGTTTCATACGTTTAGCACCCATAGATGCTGAACCGCCTGCCCAACCTGTATTTACTAAGTATACTTTTGTTCCGTATTTGTCAAGTTTTTCACCTAACATTTCAGCATAAACTGATGCGTCCATTGGCATGAACGGTTCGCCGAATAATGTTGAGAATGTAGGCTGAGGTTCTGTAACACCTCTTTCAGTACCTGCAAGTTTAGATGTGAAACCTGTTACAAAGTGGTACATAGCAGCGTTTTTGTCCAATCTTGAAATCGGAGGCAATACACCGAATGCGTCAGCTGTCAAGAATACAACAACTTTAGGAATTCCGCCTTTTGAAGGAATTTGAGCGTTATCGATGTATTCGATAGGATATCCTACACGAGTGTTTTCTGTTAATGAACCATCGTTGAAATCAAATTCACGAGTTTCAGGATCCATAACAACATTTTCAATTAATGAACCAAATCTGATAGCATTGAAAATTTCAGGTTCATGTTCTTTAGAAAGATTGATACATTTTGCATAGCATCCGCCTTCAAAGTTAAATACACCATCAGGTGACCAGCCGTGTTCGTCGTCACCGATTAATTTACGGTTAGGATCTGCTGATAAAGTTGTTTTACCTGTTCCTGACAAACCAAAGAATACTGCTGTTTCGCCGGTTTCAGGATCCATGTTAGCTGAACAGTGCATTGGAAGTACGTTTTTCTTAGTCATAACGTAGTTCATAGTAGCGAATACAGATTTTTTAATTTCACCTGAGTATTGAGAACCGCAGATGATAATTTCATGTGCTTCATAGTCAATAGCGATACAAGCTTCAGAATTTACGCCGTCAACTTCAGGATCGCATTTAAATCCCGGTGCACAAAGAATTGTGTAATCAGGTTGACCGTAGCTAGCTAATTCTTCTGCTGTAGGTCTGATTAATAATTGGTGAATAAACAAGTTTTGGCTTGCCATTTCGTTAATTACACGGAATTTTTGAGTGTAAGTTTTGTCAGCACCTGCAAAACCGTCAAAAATAAATACTTCTCTGTTTTGTAAGTAAGCAGCGATTTTGCCTTTGATTGAATTAAATTTTTCTCTGCTGATAGGACGATTTACTTTACCCCAAGCGATTTCATTGTGGATACCGTCTGTATCAACGATAAATTTGTCTTTAGGAGAACGACCGGTATATTTTCCTGTAGTTACAACAAGAGCACCTGTGTTGCTTAATGAACCTTCACCTAAACGTAATGCAGCCTCTGTCAACTGAGCAGGTGTCAAGTTGCGATAAACTGCTTTCGGGCCGATTATACCCATTTTCTCAATACCAAATGTTTCCATTGTTACCTCCTTTTTGGTAATTCTTTATTATTTAATTTAATTTGGTGTCATGAATACAATAATATTATAACCGCAACATAAAAATTTTGATAACTTTTTATTTTTTTATTAATATAGTTTAGCATGGAGAAAAATATGAGAGAAGAATTATTATCTATTATAGAAAAAAACAGTAAAATTGATTTGAAAGAACTTGCATCAATGCTCGGGCAAAGTGAAATTGATGTTGCCAATGAAATTTATACACTGGAAAAAGACGGGATTATCGGAGGATACCACACACTTATTAACTGGGAAAAAACCAACATCGAAAAAGTTACGGCACTTATTGAAGTAAAAGTCACACCACAAAGAGGGCAGGGGTTTGATAAAATTGCAGAAAGAATTTATAACTATCCTGAGGTTAAAGCGGTTTATTTAATTTCAGGCGGATATGATTTGCTTGTAACAATCGAAGAAAAATCACTTAAAGAAATTTCAAACTTTGTCACAGACAAGCTCTCAACACTTGATAGAGTTTTAAGTACTGCAACACACTTTGTTTTGAAAAAATATAAAGACCACGGTACAATAATGAATAAAGCTAACAATGAAGAAGAAAGAGAAATTATAACCCCATGAAATTATCAAAAGTAGTTGAGGACATCAAACCTTCAGGAATTAGAAAATTTTTTGATATAGTAAGCGAAATGAAAGATGCAATTTCGCTTGGAGTTGGCGAGCCGGATTTTGATACCCCGTGGCATATAAGAGATGAGGGAATTTTCGCGCTTGAAAAAGGTAAAACATTCTACACATCAAATGCGGGCTTGAAGGATTTACGCTCCGAAATCAGCAATTACTTGATGCGCTCACAAAAAGTTCACTATGAACCGATGAGCGAAATTCTTGTAACCGTCGGCGGTTCGGAAGCCATTGATATAGGACTTCGCGCAGTTATAAATGCAGGCGACGAGGTTATAATTCCTCAGCCTTCATATGTTTCTTATGAGCCCTGTGCAATTCTTGCAGGCGCAAAACCCGTTATTATAGACCTTAAAGCCGAAAATGAATTCAGGCTTACTCCTCAAGAACTTGAAAATGCAATTACGGATAAAACAAAAGTTTTGATTTTACCTTATCCGAATAATCCGACAGGCGCGATTATGGAACAATCTGACCTTGAGGCAATCGCAAAAATTATTATTGAAAAAGATATTCTGGTAATGTCTGATGAGATTTACGCAGAACTTACATACAAAGGCAAACATGTTTCTATAACTTCAATTGAGGGTATGAAAGAGCGAACAATTCTTATCAACGGATTTTCAAAAGCATATGCAATGACAGGCTGGCGATTGGGTTATGCGTGCGGACCTTGTGAAATCATTAAGCAAATGACAAAAATTCACCAGTTTGCCATAATGTGTGCCCCGACAACAAGCCAATACGCAGCAGTAGAAGCTTTAAAAAACGGTGACAAAGACGTTGCCGAAATGCGTCAGGCTTATAATCAGCGTCGAAGATTTTTATTGAGCCGTTTTAAAGAAATGGGACTTGAGTGTTTTGAACCTTATGGCGCATTTTATGTATTCCCTTGCATAAAAGAATTTGGTTTAACAAGCGAAGAATTTGCAACAAAATTTTTGCATGAAGAAAAAGTTGCAGTAGTTCCTGGTACAGCATTTGGTGACAGCGGCGAAGGATTTTTAAGAATATCCTACGCATATTCTATGGAAAATTTGAAAATTGCCATAGGCAGATTGGAAAATTTTATAAAAAAATTACGCGGGCTTGACAAATAAGATTTATTTAATAAAATAAAATTACATCCAAAAGATTGCTTGGAGGAGTGCCAGAGCGGTTGATTGGAGCAGTCTTGAAAACTGTCGTACGTTCACGCGTACCGTGGGTTCGAATCCCACCTCCTCCTCCATTTAAAGTCCCGAAAGGGACTTTTTTAGTATATGAGGTAATAATGAAAACAATTAAATTAACTAAAATGCAAGGATGCGGAAACGATTTTGTCATAATTGATTATGCCGAATATGAAAAAACAGGCATGAAAATGGACGAACTTGCAAAAAAAGTTTGTGATAGAAATTTCGGGGTCGGAGCTGACGGAATGATTATACCTGACACCAACACTACTGAAACTGATATTGGCTGGTATTTTTATAACTCAGACGGTTCAACTGCTCAAATGTGCGGGAACGGCATGAGATGTTTTGCAAAATATGCTTATGATAACAAACTTGTAGACAAAAAAGCATTCAGTGTACAAACTCTTGCCGGAGTAATTAAACCGGAACTTTTAGAGAACGGACTTGTTAGAGTTAACATGGGCAAGCCGATTTTAGAAGATAAAAAAATACCATTTTTCGGCGAAAGAAAAATTACAGCACTTGATAAAGAATTTGAAATTTTCCCTGTTTCAATGGGAAATCCGCATTGTGTAATTTTTACAGAAAATGACCCTATGGAACTTGCGGTTAAGTATGGTCCGATTATTGAAAAACATGAATATTTTCCGGAAAAAACCAATACAGAATTTGTTAAAGTAAAATCAAAAATGGAAATTGACATGCGTGTTTATGAACGCGGATGCGGTATAACTTTAGCTTGCGGTACAGGAGCATGTGCTTCTGTTGTTGCTTGTGTTTTAAATAACTTAACAGAACAAAAAGTTAAAGTGAATTTGTTGGGCGGTCCTGTATTTGTTGAATGGCAAGGGTCTAAGGAAGATAGTCAAAAGGATATTTTCCTTATTGGTTCGGCAAATTATACTTTCAAAGCTGATTACATGTTGTAAAAATTGGTATTTCCATGATATGATTGGAACATACACTAGAATAGGAGAAAATTTAAGATGAAAACTTATGAATTATTAACTGTATTTAAACCAAATTTAGATGCAGAAGAAGTAGATAAGGCTATCGAAAATTTGAGCAAATTAGTTGCTGATATGAAAGGTAAAGTTGAATCTACAGACAAATCAGGCAGAAAAAAATTAGCTTATGATGTACAAAACTTTAGAGACGGATTTTTCGTAACTTCAATTTTAAATATGCCTGAAGAAAGCATCGCTGAATTCAGACGTCAATTAAAATTGAATGATAACATTTTAAGAACTATGTTCTTAGCTAATTAATAGAAAGAAAAAAATGAGTTTAGCAAAATCAGTAGTAACAGGAACAGTTTATAGAGCACCGGAAAAACGTTTTACACAAAACAATATTGCGGTGTCAGGGTTTGTTCTTAATATCGGCGAAAGAGAAGAAATTCTCATGAGAGTTGTTTCAAGACGTAACGCTCTTGATGAAGTTGTTTCTTCAATTTCAAAAGGCGACAGAGTTCTGGTTGAAGGCAGACTTCAAACAGCAACAGTTAAAATGGATGACGGTTCTGAAAAAAGAATTTATGAAATAGACGCTAACACAATCGAAAGAATGGGCGAAGGCGGAGCTGTTTCTTCAAATTCTGATTTTGGAACAGAAGAAATCGTTAAGTTTGAATCAGACGATATGTCTAACGAACTTATCAATGAGGACGAAATTCCGTTCTGATGGATTTGCGAACGGATTTAACAAGTACTAAACAATAAGGCTAGAAAGGCTAATAATTAAAATGGCAAGACAAAACAACGACGACAAGAAAAAACGTAAAAATTGCAGTCTTTGTGGAGACAAAGTTGAAACAATCGACTACAAAGATGCAGCAAAATTGAAAAGATACTTGACAGAAGCCGGTAAAATTATTCCAAGAAGAATTACAGGCAACTGTGCTAAGCATCAAAGAATGATTGTTAGAGCAATCAAACGTGCAAGAGAAGCTGCAATTATCGATTACGTATTTGATTAATCAAAAAGCACCTTTTACAAGGTGCTTTTTTTATAATTATTTAATCACTTCAATTGTATCGTAATCCATCAGATACGGAATATGTTCTTCGGTTATCAATTCACCTGGCAAAAGAACAGCAATACCGGGCGGACATTCTGCAATAACTTCTGCTGAAATTCTGCCCACTGCCTGTTCTTTAGGTATAGTTTCTTTGTGTGAATAAAATGCCTCACGCAATGTCATTTTAATAATCGGAGTTAACATAGGCATGTATTTTTTCTTTTCAAGATAACAAATGTCAGTATAATTTGTTTTATCAATTATTTGCAGACATTTTACAAGATACTGCATATCAGCTCGTGTATTTCCGATATTTGACAAAATCAAAAGTCCTGCATCAGAAGCACTTTCGACTTCTATATTAAAGTCAATTTCCAAAATACTTTCCAATCGCTTACCTGACAGTCTGTCATCACGAATAAATACTTTTGTAATATCTGTTTTGTAACCAAAATCAGGTTTTAAATCGTGAATATGTTCAAGTTTATCAATCTCGCGACGAAGATATTTTGCATTCTGAACAGCACGTTCAAGTTGTTTTCTCCCTCTCGGACTTTCAAGATTTGCGCGTGCAGAATCAAGACTTGCCAAAAGCATCAATGACGGGCTTGTTGTATGAAGAAGTTTCAAGGCTTTTTCTACAGCATCAACATCAAGTGTAGAATTTTCCGCAATATGCAGCATTGAACTCTGGCTCATACTTCCGCCTGTTTTATGTAATGAATGAACAACTGCATCAGCTCCGAGTTTCAAAGCTGACGTAGGCAAATGTCCGTTAAAGTTCCACAAACAAGCATGAGCTTCATCAACAATTAACGGAACATTATATTTTTTGCACACAGCAGCAATCGATTTAATATCAGAAACAACACCTTCATAAGTAGGGTTTGTAATCCAAACCATGCCTGCATCGGGGGTTTTGTTTAACATATCTTCAACACTTTCAGGTGTTACATTACCCCAAATACCCCATTCTTCAAAACGGTTAGGGATAAGCCATACAGGTTCCGCACCCGAAATTATCATGCCTGTCAAAATTGAACGGTGACAGTTTCTGTTAGTAATAATTTTTTTGCCTTTTTTGGTCAAAGCCATTGCAAGAGCTAAGTTTCCTGCTGTTGACCCGTTAATTAAAAAGAATGTTTTTTTAGCACTGAATGCTTTAGCAGCCAATTCCTGTGCCTCTTTTATAGGTCCTGTTGCGGGGTGTAATGTTCCAAGACCGTCAAATTCATCAGTCGTATCAACACAAAGTGCTTTCTTACCAATAAGTTTTCTAAACTCCGGCAAAGACCCGTTTCCTCTTGTATGGCCCGGGATATGAAACTGATAAGATGGAGTTTCATAAGTTTTTTTCAAAGCTTCTACAATCGGGGCATGTATCTTTGATTTTTTATCCTGTTTGCAAACCATATTATTATTTTCCAAACCGCCTTTGGGGCTTTTATCTTTTTTTGTTACGTTTGTCATAGTTATAATAATATACACCAAAAATATTTTTTTTTGCACAAATTTTATGATACATTAATAATTGTGAACAAAATTTTTCTGTCATTATTAATTATCTTTCTTACATCGGGTTTTTCATATGCTGAAGAAGCTGTTCACCTTGAAGCATCCAAAAATGATACTGCCAAAAAAGAAATTGAAGCGGAAGACAACATTGAATCAGAGTTCTCAATCTTTGAAAGTTTTGACTGGGATAAGGATGATGACGGGAAAATTGATGATGACACATTAATGGGAAAAATTATAAACAAAGATATTACAAGGACAGATGTTCCGACATTTTTACTGAAAGAGGAGTTGACTTACCGTTATAAAAAAGGTCCTGTTTCAAAAATTCAATATTTTGGAGCATACCGCGGAAATTTATCAGGGCTTTGGAACAGCCAAGATTATGACACCGAATATAATATAGATACTCTACAGGTCGGTGCAATTGGTAAATTCGGAAACTCCAAAACAGATTTTAAAATAGGTTTTAACCCTAAGCCCAAAAAAGATTTGAACTATATGCAAAACTTTATTGCAGATGCATATATTGTAAATAACAGCATTCCGAACCACAGATTAGTTGTCGGATATTCAAGAAACCAAATAGGTAAAGAAGGCGGCTCAAGTTCATATATATTGCCATTTGTTACCCGTTCGCAAATTGCAAGAAATTTTGGGTCAACACGTGCACTCGGGGTAAGACTTATCGGAGATTATTCCCTTATGGATTACAACCTTGCATTTAATTCATCAGACAGATATTTTCACACACCTTTTGCAGGACCGGAATTTACAGGCTGGGTAAACGTGAAACCGTTTGGCAAAACAGATGGCAGATATGGAAAACTTGTTCTGGGCGGCGGTTTAAACGCTGGTCATAATAAAACTAATTACACAGTTGGAAGTGTTTATGTCGGTTATAAATACAAAAAATTATGGACAAACTTTGAATACGGCATAGCAGATGGCTATAACGGTACAAAAGTAAGCACTAATAAAGCCGAGGGCTTTAATTATACACTCGGCTATAAAATTCATCCGCGTCTTCAATTAATTGCACGTTATGATCAATTTGATCCCAACAGAGATTTTGCTAATGATTTGAAACGTGAATACACAGCAGGCGTAAACTGGTTTATTAAAGGTCAGTCACTGCGTGTGATTTTGAACTACATTTTCTGTGACAATCAAAACATGGACGACAGTCACAGAATTATCCTCGGAACGCAGTTTGTACTGTAATTTATTCTTCTCCGCCTTTTATAACAATAAGGTTGTTGATAATTTTCATTTCGCAAGTCGGTAATACAACATCATCTAATCCTGTTGCAATACTGATAATTTTACCTGCACCCAAAACTACTTCATCACCTTTGTAGAAGAATTTATAATCGTCTTTTCTGTCTGAACGTATAGTTATTTGTGACATTTTATTTACCTCATCTTTAAAGTCTATACACAATCTTATTGGCGGGTGGAGCGGCTACGCTCCCCTTTTTTATCGTAAAAAATTCCTTCTTCCATGACTTCGTCATATATGTACTCATCTTTTTTGAAACTGTCTTCAGTATGCGGATACAAATCTATGCAAACATCATATTGAGTTTCAATCTTGCCTACCATAGGCCAAATCTGTTCACGTTTTGATTTATCTTCTACATCAAAAAGTGCAACAAGTTCAATATCATCATCCATATTGCCTTTAACACATTCACCAAACGCATAAATACCTTTGAAATCGTTAAATACACGGTTGAAACTTTGTGAAAGTTTCAAAATAATTTCATCTAGGTTCATAGTTTTACCTCTTTTCGCGGAATTGTAACCTGTTCAGAAGTTTCAAGATTTTTGACAGAAACTTTTCCTGCCTTAATCTCATCTTCGCCTAAAATCAATGCACATCTTGCACATTTTGATGCTTTTTCAAGCTGTTTTGTAAATTTTTTATTTGCTAAATCAAATTCAACATTGTAACCTTTAGCCCTCAATTCCCGAGCAAACAAAAACGCATCAGCAGGCGAATTTGAAACAATATATCCGTCTAACTTTTGAGGTTCAACATCAGGCAAAAGCGAATTTAATCGCTCCATACCCATTGCCCAGCCGACAGCAGGAGTATCTTCTCCGCCAAGATTTCTAACTAAACTGTCATATCTGCCGCCTCCGCACACTGCATTTTGCGAACCTAAATTATTGGATTTTATCTCAAAAACAGTTCTGTTATAGTAATCCAAACCTCTTACAAGAAGTTTATTTTCAACATATTTTACATCAAGCTTATCAAGATATGATTTCAATGTTTTGTAATGTTCTGCACATTCTTCACAAATAAAATCAGATTGAATAACATTTTGAATTTCGGGCTTTGCAAAAATTTCCTTGCAACTGTCAACCTTGCAATCCAAAAGTCTTAAAGGATTTTTTTCGTATCTGTTTTGACAATCTTCACATAAATTTTCAAACTCAGGTTTCAAAACTTCTTTAATTTTTCTTTTATATTCTTCTCGACAAGAAGGACAGCCAAGTGAATTAATCTCAACTTCCAAATCGTTTAAACCTAAAGATTTCAAATAGTCAACCGCCATAGCAATAACTTCTGCATCAGCTGTCGGTTCTTTTATGCCAAACATTTCAACCCCAACCTGATGAAATTGTCTTTGTCTGCCTGCCTGCGGACGTTCATATCTAAACATAGGACCTTTGTACCAGAGTTTTACCGGTGCAGAAAGCCTTGCCATACCGTTTTCTATAAATGAACGAACAACACCCGCAGTATTTTCGGGACGAAGTGTCAAAGAGCGTTCACTCTTTTCAAATGTGTACATTTCTTTATTTACAATATCTGTTGTGTCACCTACACCGCGTGCAAAAAGTTCAGTCATCTCAAAAATCGGAGTTCTGATTTCTTTGTAACCGTATTTTGTAAATATATCAAGTGCATTTTTTTCAAGTTTGTGCCATTGTTCGACTTCTTGAGGTAAAATGTCTTTTGTTCCTTTTAAAACTTTAATAATCTTTGCCATAAGGTTATTATATAAATTTGAAACGCAATTGTCAATCAGCGTTTATCAAACCTGTCTGCTAAAAATGTGGATGCAAACGGAATTGCTATGTAATAAATACTGCCTAAAATAAGTGCGGGTTTTGCTATTCTTATACCCTCAAGATATTTTTCCAATTTGGGCGAATTTTTGTTTGCTTGTTTAAAATTTTCTATAAATTTTTCTGTTGGCTTTTTCAAAGCCCTATCAATCAAATAAGACCCTGCAATACACAAACCTGTTGAAATTCCTGCATTGTACATTAATGCTTTTTTACGGTCCTGTTCAATTTTTTTACTTTTCGCAGTCTGTGTTATAAAGACCCCTGTTGCAAAAGCATCAATCGCACACATAATATGTTGTTCAAAGTTCGTATTATGAAATTTATCTGTCAACTTTTGAACAGCATTAGTATCAATAAGTTTACCAATTCCTTTTGAAAGATTTCCTGTAAAAGAAATATTTTTATTTTCTTTTTTAGGAAAAACTTTTGACATAAAAGGCGGTATTAAAGCGCAGGTCAAAAGAGATTTTGGCACTGCTATAAGAAAACCAACTCCAAGATTAAACAGTTGTGTTGCAAAGTTAAACTTTTTCGGGGCAGAAAGATGTTTAACTGTAGCAGATTTCAAATACATTGAGGGGTTATCGTTAATCTTCTTTATAGCATTTGAAACAGGTAAAGAAACTCCGAGCATTAATCCGTAACCGATAGCAGATGATGCAAGAGAACGCGCGCAAGCATATTTTTTATTTTCTTTATCAGTATTAGGCGTTGACATAATCGCAATTGGTCTTGCAATAGTCGATAAAGCAAGAGAAACAGACCCTACAAACAAAGCGCTTTTGTTTGAGGCAAATTCTAGTCCCTTTTTTAAAATTCGGTTTGTGTAAATCGACTGTACTTTCATCGCAATTTATTATACAATGCTCATAATGAAAATTATAGAGTTGGCGAAAAAAGAATTAGATGGTTGGAAAATTTATGAAACACTTGGACTTTTTGCTGTTCTTTCCTTTATTTTCATAAATGCGTTTTTTGTAAAAGATAACCCGATTGCTGTTTGTTCTGCTGTCTGCGGAATTTTATACACAATTATTGCCGGCAAGGGGAAAATTTCATGTTATTTTTTCGGACTTATGGGCTCATGGTGTTACATTTGGCTTTCATTGAAAAATGCTCTTTGGGGAAATATGCTCCTTTATCTTTGCTATTATATTCCTATGCAAATTTTGGGGATTTTCAGATGGAGAAAGCATCTTGAAAGCAAGACAAGAGAAATTATAAAAACAAAACTTTCACACTTGCAAAGAATAAAACTTGTTATTACAGGGATTTTAGGCAGTGTTACAACTATATTAATACTTGCATATTTTAACGACAAAAGTCCTGTTATAGACGGTATAACAACATTCTTTTCCATTCTTGGAATGTATTTAACCGTTAAACGCTGTATTGAACAGTGGCTGATTTGGATTGTTGTAAACGGTCTGTCTTTTATAATGTGGGCAAACCTTGTAATTCACGGCACAAAAGCCTATTCCACAGTGATTATGTGGGGAGTTTACTTTATCCTTGCAATCTATTTTTATTTTGTTTGGCGCAAAGAGCTTAAAAAATCTTAAATCACAAACATTATGTCTTTGTGATTATAAACTGTTGTATGTGGTTAAAATTTTTCTTTTTGTAAAAAATAATTCCAAAAAGGAGAAAACTTATGAAACGAGTATTAATCACGGGAGCTATGTCAGGTATAGGTCTTGCATCAACGGTTCTTTTTCTTGAAAGAGGGTGGGTTGTGTTTATGGCTGACAAAGAAGAAAAAACAGATATTCTTGAAACATTAAAAGAACAGTACGGTGAAAAAATTTTTTTTGTAAAAACAGATGTAAGCAAAGATAAAGATGTCAAACATTTACATTCAAAAGTGCAAGAACTTATATATGGTATTGACTGTGTAATAAACAATGCAGGAATAATAGCCCACGGTCTTCTTCACGAAGCTCCCGAAAAGGATTGGGATGATTTAATGTCTAACGATGTAAAATCAATTTATTTAACATCAAAATATTTTATACCCGAGTTAATTCAAAACGGTCATGGCACAATTGTCAACACTGCTTCAATTTCAGGTATTGCGGGTGATTATGAAATGCCTATTTATAATGCGGCAAAAGGAGCTGTAGTAAATCTTACAAGAGCAATGGCACTGGATTATGCCAAGTTTAACATAAGAGTAAACAGCGTATGTCCGTCAGCGGTTGACACAAATATGCTTAACCCTGATAATATACCGAAATATGCGTGTGTAAATCCTTTAAAAAGAATTTGCGCTCCTATAGAAGTTGCAAAAGTGATATATTTTCTTGCAAGTGAAGAATCCAGTTATTGTAACGGTGTAAACCTTCCGGTGACAGGCGGACTGGATGTGCACACAGGACAGCCGGAGTAAAAGTTCACATTAAGTCTATCATATTGTTAATTCTAATCAGTTTATCTAAGTCACAGTTACATAGCTTATTATTAATTAGTTCTCTCACTTTGTCCAGGTTCGCTTGTGGCTCAGGCAACAATAATTCAACAGGTTGAATATTAAATACTTCACAAATTTTATCTATTGTTTCAGCAGTTGGCAAATACCTATTGTGTTCAATGTTTCTGTAACCTTGGACACTCATGCTAATCTTTTCTGCAAACTGTTCTTGTGTAAGTTTGTTTTCAGCTCGTAAACGCTTTATGCCATTAGTTATTAGTTCTTTGTAACTCATCAGTATAATTGTTACTTATCTTGAAACAAATTAAAACTAATTAAGTGGACATACTTGTGCTATATTTATTGTTATATTAAATCTATAAAGTTATTGATTTTAATTAGTTTATCTACATCACAGTTGCTTAGTTTGATATTGATTAGTTTTCTTAATTTATCTAGATTTTCTTGTGGTTCGGGTAGTAGTAGTTCAACAGGTTGAATATTAAAAACCTTGCATATTTTATCGATTGTTTCTGCTGTTGGTAAATATCTGCTATGTTCAATGTTACGATACCCCTGAACGCTCATGTTAATTTTTTCGGCAAACTTTTCTTGGGTGAGTTTGTTTTCAGTTCGTAAACGCTTTATACCATTAGTTATTAGCTTTTGATAACTCATAACTATGAGTGTTGCTTATTTTAAAATAAATTAAAACTCATTATATAGACATGTTTATACTATAATTAATTATTGTACTAAATATGGAGAAGTTATAACTTAATTATGGACAACAAAAAATGTTTTTTTATAGGAAGCAGATACACCCCAAGCAGCATTAAAGAACAGCTTGCACAAGCTGTTGAAAAACATATTACGGAATACGGCGTGACCACTTTTACAGTCGGTCATTACGGCGATTTTGACCGTTTAGTAAAAGGGGTTCTAAGAGAAGCAAAGAAACGACATACAGACATTAAACTATACTTACTTGCACCGTATGTACTTAATCAGAAAAAAGAAACTCTGGAGGATTTTGACGGAACATTGTACCCTGAAGGAATGGAAACAGTGCCAAAACCTTTTGCTATTGTGCAGGCAAATCGGTACATGGTACAACATAGCAACTATTTAATAGCATATTGTGGTGTTGGTAATTCTAGAAAAATTGTTGAGTACGCTCAAGGACGAGAGAAAAAGGGGTTAATTAAAGTAACGCTATTGAAGTAAGAATTTATGTAACGGTGTAAACCTTCCTATAACAGGCGGACTTGATGTGCACACAGGACAACCGGAATAAAATCTATCCTTCATAGTTTTTTTTAAATTTAAAATATATATTTAAAACTAATTTATTTTCAGAATCTTTTCCTATTGTAAAACCATCGCAATAAAATTCATCGTGAATTTCATGCCAGTCACGTATAAGAATTATTTTCTTTTTCAGTTCTTCATTTTCCGGAAAAGTTTTAAGCAGACCACCATATACATCTGTCGGATAATCAACATAAAGTTTATGTTTTTCAGAACATTCAGAATTATAATCAATACCGGTCATACACAAATGTCTTCCACAATTCTTAATTGCCTCTTTTGTAAGGGGAATTAATTCTTGGAATTGTTTTATTCCTGATTCCTCTAAAAATTTTAAGTGATAATCGTCATTAAATATTTCATGCGGTTCCCTGTTTTTGTTCAACCAATAGCATTTAAGAACTTTAATACCTGTTTCATCTTTCACAATCCCAATAAAAAAGAATGAAGAATACTTATAATCTTCGTTCATATAACGTTTTATTTCAGAAAGTTTTAAAATCTCATCTTTATACTTCGCGAAAAAACTTACATTCTTTTCTAACCACGCAAATAATGACATTACATTTTCATTAGTTAAATTTTTAAGACCGACATTAAATCGTGTACATTCAGTATTATCTTTATCACGTACAATCTCTAAAAAATAAACCATATTTTTTTCATATAAAAAATCAATCAACGGGTCATTTTTATATTTTGTTTCATATTCTTCTCTGCTATGACCGTCATCATAATATATTTTGAAAATTATATCGCTATCTTTATATTCTGTTATATTCATTCCAAGATAGTCAATAACACCAATTTTTGCATTTTCAATAACCTCTTTAGGATATAATTCGGAAAGCTTTTTATCAATTTCATTATCAAGATATAATTTCATATAAACTCCTTTCATAAATAAAAAAGGATAGGGTGAAGTTCCTATCCTTTTTTATTTACCAAGGGAGAGATTCGAACTCTCGACCTCACGGGTATGAGCCGTGCGCTCTCACCAACTGAGCTACCTTGGCTTACAAACCTTATTATTACATAAAAATTTTTTATTTCAAGCACTTTTTGTAAATTGATTATATAGCTAGTTGCAAACAAAAATACTTTATGAAAGAATAACTTTAGATACTAATGGTAAGGGGGTTTAGATTATGTCAACTTATATTGAAGATGTTTATGCAAGACAAATTTTGGATTCCAGAGGTAACCCGACTGTTGAAGTGGATGTTAAACTTACAAACGGCGTAAGAGGGAGAGCTGCTGTTCCATCAGGTGCATCAACAGGAATTTTTGAGGCACTGGAATTACGTGACGGCGACAAATCAAAATATTTAGGTAAAAGTGTTCAAAAAGCCGTAGATAACGTGAACAACATTATTGCTCCCGAACTTATCGGAGAGAAAGCATCACACCAAAAAGAAATCGACACATTTATGATTGATATGGACGGTACGGAAAACAAATCTAAACTCGGCGCAAATGCTATTTTGGGTGTTTCTCTAGCCGTTGCAAAAGCTGCTGCAAAAGCTTATGATATGGCTTTGTACAGATATTTAGGCGGGATTAATGCACTTACACTGCCTGTTCCTATGATGAACATCATAAACGGCGGCGCACATGCTGATAATAACATTGATTTTCAGGAATTTATGATTGCGCCTGTCGGGGCTGAAAGTTTTTCTCATGCACTTCAAATGGGGTCTGAAGTTTTCCATACATTGAAAAAAGTTTTGGGAAATAAAGGAATGGCAACTTCTGTAGGCGACGAAGGAGGTTTTGCGCCAAATTTAGGATCAAATTCAGAAGGTATTGAAGTCATTCTTGAGGCTATAGATAAAGCAGGTTATAATACCGACCAAATTAAAATTTGCCTTGATGTTGCATCATCGGAATTTTATGAAAACGGCATATATAATCTTGCAGGCGAAGGAAAATCTTTTAATAACAAGGAAATGACTGATTTCTTGGATGAATGGGTTAAGAAATATCCTATTATTTCAATTGAAGACGGTATGGCAGAACAGGATTGGGAAGGCTGGGAAATGCTTACTCAACGCATGGGCTGCAGATGCCAGTTAGTAGGTGATGACCTTTTTGTAACAAATACAAGACGACTTGCTGACGGAATAAGAAGAAATGTCGCAAATTCAATTTTGATTAAGGTAAACCAGATTGGGACATTATCTGAAACTCTTGATGCTATATCAATGGCACATGCAAGCGGTTATACAACAATAATTTCTCACCGTTCCGGAGAAACAGAAGATACATTTATTGCGGATTTGGCGGTTGCTGTGAACAGCGGGCAAATCAAAACAGGTTCTGCATCACGTTCTGACCGAATGGCAAAATATAACCAGCTTTTAAGAATTGAGCAAAAACTCGGTTCTGCAGGAAAGTATTTAGGCTTAAAAGCTTTTAATGGAAATAAGTAAAAAAATGACCTCTTAAAAAGAGGTCATTTCCTTTCCATACGTTACTAAGTTTATTTATTTTTGTATTTGTAACTTAAAAGACTATATGTATCTGTTGATGAACTTTCACTGCCGTAGAATACGGACATATCAGTTGCGCGTCGGTTATTAAATTCATCTTCAACTTCCATACGCGAACAGTTTATGCTGTATGCTGAGATTTCGGCACTTGTAATTTTACCGTCGTGATTAGTGTCCATTTCATCAAAATTTTCAAGAATTTTTGTCATCAAGCTGTCAGAAATTCCGCTTGCACCTGAGGCATACAATTGTGTTAATTCAGCTTTAGTTAACCCTTGTGTCGAAATTAAATTAGACAAATTATTCATTTCATCTTCTGTAATAATACCGTCGCCATTTTTATCAATATTTGCAAAATTTGTCTGCAGATATGATGCAAAAGATTGATTTAATGTGTTTAAATTAGCAGTTTTTCCTCTTGCCTCTGTAAGGTTTTCGAGTGTCAAACCGTTAGGATATTGAGATGCAAGGTAAGAATACGTACTTGTAAGACCTGATGCAATTCCTGAAAGAATTCCGTTATTATTGTTTGCCATAGTTATCTCCAAATTTTTACTCACTATTATTTTAATAATATTTTGAAACTTGTCAAACCTCTAAATATATGAGTTTATTCAATTTATACTTGAAGTTCTCTTTTTTTTCATATAATATAAATTGTAATTGGAAACAAATATGAAATACAGAGATAATGTCAGAAACTTTTGCATAATTGCCCACATTGACCATGGAAAATCTACACTTGCAGACCGTTTGCTTGAAAAAACAGAAACTGTTGCTCAGCGAGATATGCAAAACCAGATTATGGATTCTATGGATATCGAACGTGAACGCGGAATTACAATCAAGCTTAATTCTGCAAGAATGAATTATAAAGCTAAAGATGGCAAAGATTATATTCTGAACCTTATCGACACACCAGGTCACGTAGATTTTTCCTACGAAGTTTCACGTTCTCTTGCAGCATGTGAAGGTGCATTATTAATCGTCGATGCAACTCAGGGTGTTGAGGCGCAAACTCTTGCCAATGTCTACCTTGCAATTGAACAAAATTTGGAAATTATCC
Organism: uncultured Candidatus Melainabacteria bacterium; assembly: GCA_950096985.1. GTDB lineage: Bacteria > Cyanobacteriota > Vampirovibrionia > Gastranaerophilales > Gastranaerophilaceae > Stercorousia. The sequence goes on along the minus strand of CATNBA010000015.1, from coordinate 5,256 downwards.
CTGTTATTAATAAAATCGACCTGCCTTCTGCTGACGTTGAACGCGTAAAAGAAGAAATTGAAGAAGTTTTGGGGATTGATGCATCATTAGCAATTCCCGTAAGCGCAAAAGCAGGGATAGGTATTGATGAAGTTTTAGAGGCTGTTGTAGAACTAATACCGCCGCCTGTTGATAATTCCGAAAAACCTTTGAGAGCAATGGTTTTTGACAGTGCATACGACCAGTATCTTGGTACACTTTGTTTCTTTAAAATCATTGACGGTAAAATGCAACTAGGTGACAAGGTTAAGTTTATGGCATCAGGCAAAGAATACGATGTTGTTGAACTGGGTTATCAGACACCGGCAAGGGTACAGGTTAAGGAACTTGTTTGCGGTGATGTAGGATATTTTGCCGGATCTATTAAAGAATTGACAAGATTTGTGGGTGACACGGTTACTACTGTTGAAAATGCTGCTGATGCACCACTTGACGGTTACAAAGAAGCTTTACCGATGGTTTTTTCAGGTATGTATCCTGTTGATAACGATGATTACGCAGACCTTAAAGAGGCATTGGAAAAACTTAAACTCAATGACAGCAGTATTACGTTTGAACCTGAAACCTCATCTGCGCTCGGATTTGGTTTCCGATGCGGATTTTTGGGTATGCTGCACATGGAAATTGCTCAGGAACGTTTGGAGCGCGAATACGGACTTTCACTTGTAACAACAGCACCTTCTGTAGTTTATCACGTTTACAAAACTAACGGTGAAATGGTTGAAATCGACAACCCTGCAAATTTACCGCCAGCTCAATTAAGAGATTATATAGAAGAACCATATGTGAAAGTTCAAATTATTGCACCTAAAGATTACGTTGGCACATTAATGGACTTGTCGCAGACAAAACGCGGTATATTTATTAACATGTCATATGTTGATAAAGTACGTGCCAGCCTTGAATATGAAATTCCTTTAAGTGAGGTTATAACAGATTTTTACGACCAACTGAAATCACGTACCCAGGGTTATGCAAGTATGGATTACGAGTTCAAAGACTATAAACGCTCAAAACTCGTTAAACTTGATATTATGCTTGCCGGAGAAATTGTTGACGCACTTTCTGTAATTTGTCACGAAGACAGTGCTTTTTATATAGGTCAAAAATTAACAGCTAAACTAAAAGATATTATTCCGCGCCAGTTATTTGAAGTTCCTATACAAGCGGCAGTTGGAGGCAGGGTAATTGCAAGAACAAATATTAAAGCTATGCGTAAAAACGTTCTTGATAAATGTTATGGCGGCGACATTTCACGTAAGCGAAAACTGTTGGAAAAACAAAAGAAAGGCAAAAAACGAATGAAATCTGTCGGTCGTGTTGAAGTTCCTCAAGAAGCTTTTATGGCTGTTTTAAGTCTCGACGAGGAATAATATTTTCTGCAATAATTTTTGCAACTGCCTGCGTTCTGTTTTCAACACACAATTTTTCAAAAATATTTGTAAGATTTACCTTTACCGTTGAAGGACTGATGTGCAGAATTTTAGCAATATCATCATTTTTTAAACCTTCTACCAATAAATATATTACATCCCACTCTCTGGGTGTAAAACCATAATTGTGCTTGTCTGTTGTGATCATTTCCATTATCTTCTATCCCCAAAAATTAACTTATAACAATACTATCAAAAGGAAAAGTTTTTGCAATTAGCCATTTGGGCATATTTGGAGAAATAATTGTAAAGAATTGTTACATAATATATCAAAAATATATATGATTTACGCAATTTTTAAATACAAAAATACTTTATATAAACATAGATAATCAATTAAACAGGAAATTGCATAAGTAATACAAGAGAATGTGAGTAAAATAGGAGAACAACAATGATAGGAATTAATGGAAATGACCCACTTTTTGGTTTTGGCGGTATTAAAAAAACTCAAGGAAATCAACAACAACCTAAAGTAAATAACGATGTACCTGTAGGAAAACCTGAAACAAAAGAATTAGGCCGAGACTTTTTAGACAATCCATATGCTGCTATGGGTGTAAATTTTAGTAAACAACCTGCTGCAGGAAGTTTAGAAGATTTGGCTGCACACAAAGATATTAACGTATCAAATGTTGGCAGAGCAGATAAGAAACAAGCATTTAATGCTGTATCTGATCCGTTAACACAGGCATATATGTATGGTCCTGTTAATGAAAATACAATGAATATTCTTGCAGCACTTGACGGCGGAGAATTCCCGGAATTTATGATGGATGATTTATTAGCAGATGTCGTTGTAGCATAATAAATTTGAAAAATTTTACTCACAGTTATTTAAGACCGATAATTAAATCGGTCTTTTATTTTGTAAATTTTTCGTAACATTTTAGTATATTTATTAAAGTTTCTCCTAACAATAGCCGATATTGTTAACAAAGGAGAAATGGAAATGAACAGAATTAACAGAAACAATTTGGAAAATTTAAAAGCTCTTTACGGTGCCTATAATACTAATAAAAAAGCTGTAGAAGAAGAAAAGAAAGAGCCTGTTAAAGAGGTTAAAGAATTTGAGACTAAAAAAGTTGACGCTAATATTCTTGATGTTTTAGCTGTTCAAAATAAAGCTCAATTAAATAGAGTTGATACATCAGATGAAGCCACCGCAAAAAGATTGGAACAAGCATTTGCAGGTTCAGCATTTATGGCAGCTTTGGACGAATTGCAAGCCGGTGAAGATTTTGTTGCTTATGCAATGGCAAATGTGGTTGGTGTTAACCACGACAAACTTGCTAAATATCTTGAAAAACCGTTGCATCAAGAAACAATCCAAGGTGTTGCAAATTTATTCTAAGAATTTTTTCTGCATATTATATAAAAAAAAGACCGATTTTAATGTCGGTCTTTTGTAATATTAATCTGTAAAATTTCTCCAAAACCCGGGTGGCGGGTGGAGCGGCTACGCTCCTAATGTTCAAAGTTGAGTAGCTTAAATCCGCGTTTTTTCTTTTCGGCTTCTACATCAGGAAGCTCATAACATTTTATACAGCGCGCTTCATAAGTTTCATCCCCGCCAATCATAATAAGCGGTGAATTTTTATCAGCAGGTTTTCCGTCAATAAGTCTTTGAGTACGGGTAGCATTTTCTCCCCCGCATTTCATACATACGGCATGAAGTTTATCAACTTTTGTTGCAATACACATCAATTCAGGCATACTGCCAAACGGTTCTGCTTTAAAATCAAGTTCCAAACCTGTTCCGATAACCTTTTTACCTTCATCCATAAGTTTTGAAACAACTTTTACAATATTACTGTCAAAGAATTGAAGCTCATCGATTGCAATAACTTCATCATCAGGTTTTACAACGCTCATAATCTGAATAGCATGTTTAACCTTAATCGCATCAAGCCACAAACCGTTTCTTGATTCTATGTAATCTCCTTTTGCCCGTGTATCAATATCCGGAGAAATAACTTTCACTTTTCTTTTTGCAATAATTGAGCGTCTAATTCTTCTCAAAAGTTCTTCGGTTTTCCCACAGCTCATAGGACCCGTAATTAATTCAAAACTATACCCGTAATTCATCGTATCCCCTCTGATAATATTATTATACTTCTGTAATTTTTTTTTGAAAAGCTAATGTAAAAAATGGTTAAGCTTTTAATACTTTATCTCTTAACTTTTTCAAACCCGCACCGTAGAAGTATCTCAGCTGTTCGGGGAAGTTCTCTTCAATATCAATCATATACATATTATTAGCATTAAAAGCTTTGATTAAAAACACAATTTCTGAATTTTTTGTCCAGATAACCTCTGGATAATTATTTTTTATCGGATCGCTAATTCCAAAAAGTCCCTCATTATCATCAATTGTAAGAAATATAAATTTACCGTATCTGTAATGTTCATGCATGGAAATTCCCGAATGCTCAAATACAGCACCGAAATTACAAATAAACCTGTCGTATTTAACAATTTTTACATCCAAACCGCGGTTGTAAGCATCCAATAGATGCTGTTCAAGATATTTAAAATCCTGTGCAAAAAGTGAAATATAAATATTTTTCTTTGCGCCTTTTATCAGTTCGATTGATTTATCGATAATTTTTGTTCTGCCCGCAATTGTTAATATTGGCTCTGTATAAGTTTCTTCTTTAACATCAGGAAGTTTTTTGTCAAGAAAATCTATTGTACTTTCGATTTTACGTTTATATCGTTTAGTCAATTCTTTAGGCTTGATGGGGGTATAGGTCAGCGGTTTTGTGCCTGATGAAATTACTATATGAAGACCCTCAAGAGCCTTTAAAGTATCATAGGTCCTTGATTGGGGAATGTTTGCAAGCTTGCTGATTTCATAACCAGTTGCGGGATATTTTTTCAACAATGCAATATAAACCTTTGACTGGTATTCATTCAGCCCGAGTTCTTTTAATTTTTCAACGATTTCATCCATACAATGAGTTTAGCGGATTTTTAAACTTATGGCAAGTTTTTATCTTTTACCACGGATAATCATCTTTTATCTGCCAGCCGGCTCTCATAATTCTAGCTGCACAGGTTATACTATTCCATTCAGCATCCTTTATACAAAGCTGTTCAACATTCCTGTTATAATAATACGGCAAAACTCTGCCTTTACGCATATCATACTCAAACAAGAATGCATCTCTGCCAAACATATTAGGACCTTTTTTGCCGTTTATGTCAACATAAAACAATACTTGAGCTAATATTCCATTAATATCATTGTTATAACAAAAGTATAATATTTGACCGTTATTTAATTCTATTACATAAGTATGATCATTTTTATTTAAATTTCCATTTCCAATTGGTTTTTTATTTAGTGCAATATATCCGTCTTTGACACCGATATCTTTTACACTCTTCCAACCGTGAATTTGAGGAGCCTTAATATACGGTATAATATATGTTTCACAGAATTCTGCAGTGACTTTTGCTTTGTCTGAAAGCTGTCCTCCTGAATGTACAGTCCATGTTGAGGGATGATCATGGTCTCGCTGAGCAAGCAAAACAGCCTGAGAAACTATACTGTATACTTCTTTTAGACGTGTAACGGTAACTTGTTTCTGATGATTAGCTATTAATACAGGCATGGTAAGAGCGGCAACAACTCCGATAATTCCAAGAGTAATCAAAACTTCCGCCAAAGTAAAACCTAATTTATTGTTCATAAAATCCTTTTATAAAATTACCTTTTATATACATATTATTGATTATATTTCTTGTTTTGTCAATATAATATTACTTTATATTTCCT